>JACKDF010000006.1 GCA_020633655.1 Deferribacteres bacterium | reverse complement strand
AGTCGTTTAACACGACTTTGGGATTCACCTTTATCACCGATGTGTCCCATCAGACCGGAAAAAGCGTCGAGATTGAATTCGTCGGCAGCAAGTTGGCCACCCAATTGATCGGGAGTTTTTGCAGCATCGGATTTTTCAAATTCTGTGATCAGGACATCACGAACTTGCTGCAGAAGGTCTTTGCTCTTTTGCAGAAATTCTGCAGACCGCTTTGCCGTTTGCTTGCTATAGATGCGTGAGAAAAGACGCTGAATAATTTCCGGATTAAAAGCCAGGAGTTCACCATTAAGGGCGTTTTTTTCAAATAAAACTCTGAGCGTGCTTTGCAGCTCCTGTTTTTTGCTTTTGTCGATGCGTGCGGCAGTGGCGACCTGTTTCACTGCCTCTTCCCAACTTTTCGCAAAAGGTGCCGATTTATCCAGCGTCGATTGGCGTAACGTATTTTCAACGAGGTAGAGATAGTGTTTCTGCTCTTCCACTTTTTCGCCTTCACCCTCCAGATTTTCGATAATCGAATCGATGAATTGGGATAGTGACACGACGTGTTGTTGCAGATCATCAGGCAGTACGAGGGGAAAATCGATACGCCGTTTTGCACTATTGGCAAGGTTTGCAGTGTAGACAGAATGAAGACCGGAGAGTGAGCTCAGCTTCGTTTTCACGTTCTTTTTGTTTCCGGTCAGAAAAAACTGCCCAAGATCGCGCGCGATGTCAATTTCAACGACCTTTTCCACAGGACCGTTTTTACTCACCTGATCCAGTTTCAGACCGGTTTCGACATCAGGCATGACCATTACCTCCAGTTACCGGCTCAACGAGAAATTTACTGAATTCTTTTTCCAATGCAGCTTTGCGCATTTCGTGCGTTACTGCGCGTTTGCGCCGTCTTGTTTCATCATAAACTTCTACATTTTCATTCCGGTACAAAATGCCGACCGGGAGACAATCTTCCCGCTCGGCCAGTTCCCGTGCCCGATTCAGATTAGACGGATCATGCTCTTCCTGGCTTTTATAAATTTTCAGCATGGTATCACTGGATCGCAAACCATCATCATGCTGCAACAACAGCGCTGCATCCGGGCTTAAAATATTATCGAAAACATGCGGTGTGAAGTGCGGGCAACGCTGCACGACACGAACGAAAGAGAAACCTTTATGATGATACGCCATTTTGAGCACGTCGTACATCAGTTCCGGCATCCACTCGGCTACCTGTGCCACAAAAGATACATTGCTTATTCCCAGCGTTACACTGAGGGGTTTAATCGGTTTCAAAAAAGCACCGCGTGGTGTTGTGTTGGTGACCAAACCTTGCGGTGATGTCGGCGAAACCTGCATTTTGGTTAAACCATAAATTTCGTTATCGTGCAGGAGTGCCACCAAGTTCATGTTGTAGCGCACAGCATGAATCCAGTGGGCGGTTCCAATACTGCAGCAATCGCCATCGCCCATATTAACAAACACATCCAAATCAGGACGACGAATTTTTACACCCTGGGCGATTGGCAGTGCACGGCCATGCAAACCATGAAAACCATATGTTCCCATGTAATGCGGGAAACGGCTCGAGCAACCAATCCCGGAAACAAAAACTGTTTTTTCCGGGGGCAATTGTTCATCACGGCACAAGCGCTGAACCGATGTGAGAATGGAGTTGTCACCGCATCCGGGACACCAGCGTGGTACGTTGCTTTGGTAATCTTCAAGTGTATAATAAGTATCGGGTAATGCAATTTCACAATTTTGATTAATGCCAAACATGGCTCACCTCATTTTATTAATCTCTATTTTTTTACCAATTCAGGTCCATATTATTTTGCAAAATGCTCGTTGAGCATGTCAAGAATCGAGTGCGGTTTCATCGGCTGGCCGTATACATTCGACCAGTTGTCAACATCGATCAAATAACGTGCTCGCAGAAGCCAGGCTAAATTGGCGTAACGGCGATTGTTCTCATCGAAAATTTGGTATTTCCGGTCATCGGAATAGTTAATTTCAATCGTGATAACTTTTTTATAGTTCTGCAGAATCTCTTTAATACCGGAGGCCATCGGTTGCAAATACTTCAAATGCAATGAACTGACAGCATATCCTTTTTCATTGGCAGCATCGACGGCTTCTTCAATAACACCCTTCGTACTGCCCCATCCGACGAGAAGGACATCACCGGATTCTTTACCGTAAACTTTCGGTGTCTGCAAGGTTTTTTGGAAGGCAGCGAGTTTTTTGCTTCGGCTGTCGCAGCCATCCTGATTGGTTTTCGGTTCGTAGGCAACCTTGCTCATATTCGAGTGCGCCAGACCGGTTACGGTGTGCATCCCATTCGGCTGCCCAGGAATGATGCGTTTTGACAGACCGGTTTCTTCATCCCAGTCGTACGGTGCTTTGCCTTTGGGAACAGGAGATTGATCAAAAGGTGGTGCAACCCATTCTTCTTTAAACTCCGGTTTAGTGAACGGTTGCTGCCCCGTTGCCAGATTAGCATCGGAGAGCACATAGACTGGCATTCGGAACGTTTCCGCGATTTTGCGGGCTGTGATTGGTGCATAAAAACAATCTTCGATCGTCGCAGGCGCCATGACGATTTTTGGTGCATCGCCGTGCGTGTGGAAGACGGACATGAGTAAATCGCCCTGCTCAACTTTTGTCGGCAATCCGGTGCTTGGGCCGCCGCGTTGTACGTCGACGATAACGAGGGGAATTTCTGCCATTGAGGCAAGACCGAGCACCTCGGTTTTCAAAGACATCCCGGGTCCGGAGGTGATGGTGACGGCGCACTTTCCGGCATAAGAAGCGCCCACAGCAAAGGCTGCAGCCGCAATTTCATCTTCTGCCTGATGCACAACACCACCAACATTTTCAAAGATTTCACTGAGAAAATGGGAAGCAGAGGTTGCAGGTGTGATGGGATACATCGCGCAGACATCCATACCACTGGCCACGACACCAAGCGCGATTGCCTGGTTTCCGTTGACGACGATTTGTGGTTTGGTGATTCCTGCGGAGGGTATTTCAAATTTAAAATCGAGATTTTTCTCAGCCCAGTCATAGCCCGCTTCCAAAAGATCGATGTTCGGCTTGATAACTTTTTCACCTTTTTTCGCAAAGGTCAGTCGAATTTCGTTTCGGGCGGCTTCCATATCACGGGAGTAGACGCTGCACAACATGCCCAAAGCCCACATATTTTTTCCGCGCTGCGCATTATCGACTATCTTTAAACATTCTCTTTCCATCGGGACTTCATAAATCCGCAATTTTGTGTTTTTCAACTCTTCCATTGTATCCCGGTACAATTTTTTGATCTCGGGATCTGCGTGCTCACGCCATTTATTTTCAAGAAGAATGATCGCATTGGGTTTTAAATTATCGGATTCGAAACGACCGAGGAGCGCTTGTTCGTTGAAAGCCACAACGAGATCGGCTTCATCACCGGCATTGGTCACATAAAATGAACCAACGCGAATACGGTTTCCGCTACCGCCGGCCTTGCTGCGAGGTGGTGGTTGAATTTCAGCCGGAATAATTTCAACTGTCCAGATACCGTTCCCGCTACGCGCGGAGATTGCACCAAAAGCCTGTCCTGCCTTTTGTGCGCCTTCACCGGCATCACTGACGATTTCCACAATGTGTTCTTTTAGTACAATCTTTTTTTTCTCACCTGTGAGAGCAGATGATACTTCTTCCAAAGTTTCTACTTTGTCCATGTTTGCCTCATACGTGCTACGTTTATATTAATTTTTGCTGACTTTCAACTTAAAAAGAACGAAGGAACATTCGCTGAGATAACGCACAATTTCACGATTAATACCGGAGCTGGAAAAAGAAAGAAAATAGAATTTTAGAATCGTAAAATAAAACGCCTAACTTAATGTTAATCGGTTTAATTATCAAGCATTGAATAGAGTTTTTCAATAAGAAAATTTTCCCTTTCAAAATAAAAAGGTTCGCGGGGATATGCAATCATCAGACCACACTTGTCTTTTGCGGTTTACCTTAAAAATCAACAAAAAAACCACCTTTGTGTAAAATTTATAATAATCATTCCCAATTATTAGAAATCGCTTTTCCATTTTCCTGTAGTTAAGAATACAGGAAAGTGGAAAAACAAAAAAACGGAAGCCATGTTATTTGACTTCCGTTTTCAATTTATTCTAAATTATCCGGACGGACTCCCGTCCTTCCGGATAAGGACCTTCTGCGACAGAAAGTGGGGATTATTTTATTTTAATAGCGCTGAAAAATCGTCGTGTATCACGTTTGCTGCGCAAAAGGATGGTGTCACCTTTTTCAACTTTGGAGATAACACTATTAAATTTGGCAACAGACTCAACCCGGGTTTTATTCACCGAGAGAATAACATCGCCAACACGCAAACCTTCCTGCCAGGCATCGCTATTCCGATCGATATCAACGATGAGAATACCTTCTTCGTCGCCTTTAACATTGTACCGTTCCATCAAACCGGTTGTTAAATCTGCTACTTCGATGCCGAGTTTGTTGTAGTTGTCTTTTTGTTCTGTTTGTGTGCTTGCGGTGAGCTCTTCCGGATAATCTCCAAGGGTTACATCGACGGTTTTGAGTTTGCCATCGCGGTAAAGTTCCATCGTCGCTTTTGTACCCGGACGCATCGTTCCGACAACCTTGCGGAGATGATTATCATCACGAATTTCTTCACCATTGATTTTTACGATGACATCACTGGCTTCAATGCCTGCTTTCGCTGCCGGCGTGTTCGGTAAGACTTCCTCTACCAGCGCGCCATGCGTTGAAGGCAATTCCAGGGCGGTTGCCATTTTTTCATCAACCGTCTGCGGCGTGATTCCCAGATAACCATAGGTTACTTTACCATCTTTTATCAGGCCATCCATCACCCACTTGGCGAGATTGATCGGTACTGCGAATCCGATACCTTGAAATCCACCACTCTGGCTGACGATTGCTGTGTTGATACCCACGAGCTGACCGTACAAATTAATCATTGCACCACCGGAATTCCCGGGATTGATGGCGGCATCGGTTTGAATAAAATTCTCTACTGCTGCCAATCGTAAGGCGCGACCTTTCGCGCTCACAATACCGGCAGAGACCGTGTTGGCCAATCCTTCACGCAAGGGGCTGCCGATCGCCATGACCCACTCGCCTACCTGCAGTGCCTCGGAATCACCAAATTCGACGGGAACCAAGTCATTGGCTTTGACTTTAATCACGGCAATGTCACTGCGCGGATCGTGTCCAACCATTTCCGCATCGAGTTTTTTGCCATCAAAAAGCATCACTTTGATTTCGTCTGCCTCATCAATAACGTGATTGTTCGTCAGGATGTACCCATCCTTGCTCACGATCACACCAGAACCTTGTCCGGACATGTGGCGTTCCTGGGGCATATCAGGCATATTGAAAAAATCAAAAAAGTCGTCAAAGGGCGTACCGCGATGCGGATTGCGGCTGGCTGTTTTCACAGTCTTGTTGGTCATAATGGTCACAACACTTGGTTTTGCTTTCGAGGCAATGGAGATAAATGCATTGTTGAGATCCCGAATTACACTGGGATTATAGGGCGCTGCCGCCGGTGTCATCGTCGTTGTCGTCGTGGTTGTGCTTACAGTCGGCTGGGGTAAATTGGCTTTTGTTGTCGGTAGCCACTCGAGTTGCGTCGCTGCCAGTAGTCCTACAGCAATACCGATAGCCAATATGCTGAGGGCTTTCATCGATTTCATTGCTTTCATTGTAATACTCCTTCTTTATATGGTGTCATTTTTTTATTTGCTTGTGACCTGTTTATGACGAAGGGCGTGAAAAAAAAGATTTAAAAATTCAGGGAATTAATTAATTCTGTTTTTTGCGAGTTCAAAAGGAAGTGTGGAGTTGAAATTGCCGATTTCAAAGCACAAAGAATGATTGTATAAGTCGTGAATGGATGCTAAGGGATTAATAATATTAAAAGAGACAATTATAAAAATTAAATAACTTTAGAAAAATCGACAAAAATCTAAACAAAATTATAAAATATATTGCATAAAAGGTCTACAATTTACTATATTAGCCACCACAATTTTGCAGGTATACCTCTGCAAACAGAGAAAAACATTCTGCAGAGAAAACGCAAGTTCCGCATAAATAGAAATTTTCAATAGACTTTTTCCACACCAACCAACCATAGCGCCCCCGTGCAGCATAGAGATTAGCCACCTCTAGCGCGGGGGTTTTTTATTTATATCCGATTGATCTTGCCAGACACAAAATGGAAATTAAACAGAAAATTTATCCGCTGCTTTGAAAACGCATGAGCCGGATTCGAAATGAACGAAGCTTTGGGTGGAGGACTGAATACATTTCCGTTGCAATTCTCGGGAAGAATTGCTATTGATAGTTACAATTCATTTCACCCTGTTTTGAATTGTCTACAGGAAAGAAAAGCACAGGACGTTTGCCGGGGTAATAAACGATGCCTGATTTCACCAGTTCCTCCGCAAAATCTCCGAAATTGCTCGACCAGGTGCATGCAGCCATTCGAAAACTGCACTATAGCCGTAAAACCGAAAAAGCTTACAAAAACTGGATTAAACGTTTTATCTTTTTTCACAACAAACGACATCCCGCAGAAATGGGCGAGCACGAAATAAGCGCCTTCCTAAGCTATTTGGCTGTGAAAGAAAAATCTGCTGCATCAACACAAAACCAGGCGCTCTGCGCCATTGTTTTTCTTTACCAGCATGTTCTTCACAAAGAACTGGGTGAAATGAAGAACATTTACTGGGCGAAAAAACCAAAACGTTTGCCAATTGTGCTCACACAAAATGAAGTTTTCACATTGCTTGATCAATTCACCGGTGTGCCGCGCCTGATGGCTGAGGTAATTTACGGCGCAGGATTACGGTTAAATGAATGCCTGACACTTCGAGTCCAGGACCTTGATTTTGAGTACAAACAAATAACAGTTCGAGCAGCAAAGGGGAACAAAGATCGAATCACTATGCTTCCGCAAAGCATCGTCGAACCTTTTAAAAATCAAATCCGAAAAGTAAAAAATCTTCACCAAATCGATCTGAAAAATGGCTTTGGGACTGTTGCGCTGCCCTATGCTTTTGCGAAAAAACATCCCGGAGCTGCAACGGAATTCTGTTGGCAATGGGTCTTTCCTGCGCCAAATATCTCAACTGATCCGGAAAGTGGCATACGCAGGAGGCACCACCAGGGAGAATGGGCGTGGCAACGAGCGCTACGCACAGCACGATTAAAATCGGGTATTACCAAACGCATTGGCGCTCATACCTTAAGGCATTCTTTTGCAACGCATTTATTGGAAGCAGGTTACGACATTCGAACAATTCAGGAGTTACTAGGGCATACAGATTTGAATACGACGATGATTTATACCCACGTTCTTAACAAAGGAGGAAAAGGCATTGATAGTCCCCTGGATAAAAGATAAACCTGTTTTGATATACGACTCGTATATCAACTTTTCATTTGTTATAATTTATTTGCTTAAAATTATATTTTTACTTAAATAATAGCCGAACAACCAAATCTTCCTCTCCGACAAATAGTTGTTATCTATAGCTTTCCTCTACGAGTCGGTGAGGAACAAGTTATGTGGGTATATAGGTTGATTATTTTTAGTAGGTGGAAAAAAGTTGAAGTTGAAATGAAAAAATGAAATTCGAATAACATCCCATGGTTTTTATAAAAGTATACTACATCTTTTCAATCTTCAACCTGGCGGCGGGATTGTTTTTGCTAATCCAGCTTTTGGTTGGTTACCGAAAAAAAGAGCAATACAGGCATTATTTCCTTGGTTTCATTTTAACAAGCATCATAATTCACTTCGAATCCATTATGGTCTGGTCAACCTGGAAAACGCCGGTCTCCAATATCGTTTTAATTTCATCCTCGCTCATTCCTGGCGCTTTGTACTTGTTATGCAAAATTTTCAATAATGGCATGCACAACCAGCAGGCTGGCGAAGCGGTATTTTCGGTAGGTTTATCCTTTTTAATTTTGGGTTTGTCTTTTGTGCCTCCGACCGCTCAGGGCATCGCTTTTTTATTAACTCTGCTGGTTTTCGGCGCACAGGGATTTCTTCTTTTTAAAAAACGCTTCTGTTTATTTCAACCGGAATACAAACGCGTGTCAACTGCAATATCCCTGATTTGGGCGTTGTTTCTTCCAATCGTTCTTCTTAACTGCATTCCAAAGCTCAATTTCCCCAAAGCGACTGCGCTTCTGATAACGACCGGAATGAATTTGCAGATCATTCTATTGCTGCGACTTTTCCTTATAAACGGCAAACACTACGAAACACTGTTTAAAGTCGCCAAAATAAAATACCAAACCAATCCACTTGGCAGTACCAACATTTCGGATATCAAGGAGCGGCTTCTGCTTGTTATCGAAGTGAAAAAGGTATATCTGGATTCCGAATTATCCCTGAAATCCCTTTCAAAACTCATTCAGATTTCCCCGCATCAATTATCACAGGTACTGAACAAAGAGTTTGGCGTTAACTTCAACGATTTTATTAATTTCTATAGAATTGACCATGCCTGTAGCTTGTTGCAGGAAAATCCTATCGCTAAAATCCTCGCTGTAGCCTATGATTCCGGTTTTAATAACAAAAACACTTTTAATATGGCTTTTAAAAAGGTTACCGGAAAGACTCCTTCCCAGTTTGCCAAAACGGTAAAATCCCAAAAAACAGGTCAGTAATTATCATATTGGGCGAAAATTCCCCGCTCTTTTGTTTATTTTGGGTTGCCCATTTGATAAATGTGCGTGCTCTAATTAAAGAGCAAAACCAAAACCGTTATTTTCACAAACGCAATGAAGAAATGAAGAAAGGAATAATGATGAAAATGAAGATTAATCTTAACCATCTGTTCAAGCTGTTGACAGTATTGATGGCAACATTCACCATAAATCCTCTGCTCAGCCAGGATTTACAAGCGTTGAAACCGGATTCCACCATTGTGCAGGCAATGCAAAAACTGGAATTTTTAGCCGGCAACTGGGAAGGCAAGGCAATGATGACCAATAGAAATGGCCGTTTTGAAATCACGCAAACAGAAAAAGCTGAATTTAGACTGGGCGGCGTAGTTTTGGAAATTCACGGCATGGGATTCAGTGGCGATTCCCCGGAGCCAGTTTTTGAAGCGCTTGGTATTATTTTATACGATGCGCGCACAAACAAACACGTTTTTCGAGCAATCCATAAAACCGGGCAATTTATTGATACTGAGATCGAATGGCTGGGTCCGAAGAAATTCCAATGGATTATTGATGTTAAAAGCGGCAAAAGGCGGCATATTATGGAGTTGATAAACGGTCAATGGGTGGAATACGGAGAAATGTTAACGCCAAAGGGTGCCTGGTTTAAATTCTTTGAGATGAAATTAGACCGGAAGGAATAATAATGCAAAAGGCTTTTAAAAAATCTTTAACCGGTGTTTTAACAATTTTACTGCTTCATGGCTGTGTATCAACTTCGATGCGGGTACAAGTTTCAAAAAATACGAATGTTGCGCCGAATATTCATCATCCGTCATACAAAGATGTTTGGAGCGCATTAATGGCATTGCAAACCGATATGGATAGCCTGCAACGCTTTGCGCCAGGCATTGAAATGGAGCTGTTCAGCAAGGGATTGGAGTATGTGAGACATGGCGAAGACAGGCAGGCGGAAATTATTTTTAAGGCTTTGAGCGACACTGCCTTTAATCCGCTCGTCAGGAAGCAGTCGGGGAAAATATACGCCAATCTCTTGTTCAATGCCGGTAAATTTCAGGAATTGTCTCGCCTTAGAGAAAGCGCTCCGGCGACAGACAGCAGCGAAGTGGATAACGGTGTATTGATAAACGCATTCCGGCTGGCAGCAAGGGAAACATATCATTTTCCAGATAATCCGGTAAAACTGCCGCTGGCGCTGAGTAAAACCGGAACGCCGGTTGTGCCGGTTAGGTTGAATGGTAGAAAATTTAATTTCTGGATAGACACCGGCGCGGGGTTGAGCGTGCTTTCTTCGGAAGTTGCCGAAAAATGCGGCGTTCAAACAATCGGCAAAGAAACAACCAGCGCGGGAACCGCTACGAGTAAGCGCGTTAATATCCGGCCGGCGATCATTGACTCCTTACATATTAGCAGTCTATGTATTGATAACCATCCGGCAATCATTATTGACAAAAGCGATTTGGAATTCAAGCTGCTCGGCTTGATTACCATGGTTAAGATCGATGGTATTATTGGCTGGAACGCCATTAGAAATATGCGCCTTGAAATTGATTTCGCCAACCATGAAGTATCTATCAGCAAACCTCGGCAACGGAATAGTTTGCCTTCCAATCTCTTTTGGCTGGGATATCCCATCGTTGAATTGATTTCCGAGAATGGCGTTCCCCTGTATTTCGGGCTGGATACCGGCGCCCGCAAAAGCGCTGTTACCCAAAACATTTTCACCAAAATAAAAGCGCAACCAGGTGTTGCAAAAAAAGAGACGGTCGGTTCCGCCGGCGGCTTTGAAGAACTGGAACGCAAGACGCTTGCGAACATGACCCTGCACCTGGGAAAATATCAGCTTCAATTCAGGGATATTAAAACGCTTCCGGCAAAAGGAGCCGTTTTTATTAAGACCGACGGCGTGATCGGCAGCGATGTTTTTAATGGCGCAAGGCTGATCATCGATTACCAAAACAACTACCTGGGCTACGAAGCGCTAAATGATAACTAAAAGAATTTTGATGTAAAGAAAGGGAAAGAATGATGGCAAAATTTTTAATCATGGCACATGTCCTTTTTATGATGACAATATTGAACGGCTGCTCGAAAGACTCGGCAACCAATCCACCTTCAGATGATAAATTCGATCCGCTGACGATAGACTGCGTTCCCGGAAATCCGAATTGCGCGGAGTTAAGCATCCAGGGCGATGCGTATTACCGGTTTCCCAACGGCGACCCCAGTCCTTTTAGCGGGTTTGCGGATCCTACCATCAGGAAAGACCCGGTTTCGGGAGACTTGTGGTTAGCCTATTCCTGGCCACATTATAAATTTAGCGGAAACACACCTGTGCCTTCGGTGGATATTCATCTTGCAAAATCAACCGATGGCGGTAACAGTTTTGTTTTTATGAAAACACTGTGGGAAAAAACGGCGATGGTAAATCCGGGCAATGGAACCCAGCAAGGGTTTTTAGACCATGAGACCGCCAATTTATTACCTGTGGAAGAAAACGGATCGGTTACCTGGTATGCCGCGCGGTTGAATTATTTCATTCCCGAAACCGGCGGTTTTGCTGCCAGACCGTTTGATTCATTTCATATTTCTGTTCTAAAAGCATCTTCGCCGGAAGAACTAACCGTCGCGCCTGTAGGAAAAGTGGGCACATCGTACACCCATGCCAACTGGAACGCTCAGCCTCTGATGCCTGCGGATTTGGCATCGGAAGCCTTTTTTTGGAACGAACCTTCATTGTATTATCAGAATGATAAACTTTATCTGATTTTGGTGGCGTTTGTTTATCGTGGTGTTGATCCCTATATGCCCTTGAATAATGTTTATGTTTACTCTACCACTCCCTCCGGAGACCCGAATAGCTGGCAATGGTCATATAATGGAAAACTGGTGGATGATGCTGCGGCAACTGAATTGGGTGGGGAACGGTTATCCCAAACAGATATTGCAACAGGTGCAAATGGCGAACTTTTATTGATCTCTTCGCCGGATGATTACGTGAGTTCACAAAAAGAATTTAATCATAAAGGATGTAAAATTGTTGAAATAGAATCGCTTGAAAATCCTGAACTTGCCCGTTACAAAAATGGTTCACTGAAAATTAAAGCCATAATTACCGCCTCGGATGCCAATGCTTTAGGTTCAGGAGCCAGCGCCTATGATGCAGCTTCTACTTCCGGGATTCTTTTTACCCGAAGAAATAAAACAGCCACCGAATTGACCGCCAGTATATGGAGAACAGGTTTAAAGCCGTAAAGAGAAAGCAGTCTCAGTCAGTTTCATTAATTTTTATAAATATGGGTAAATAAGTGATGAACCAGAAATACATTTTCGCAAATTCGCTGTTTGCCTTTGTTTCCGCTTTTGCTATCACGACTATCTTGCACGAGTCGGGTCATTTTATCAGCTATTATTTACTGGGCGCTCATCCCGCGTTACATCATAATTACGTGCAGGTTTCCGATAAGAATCTAAGCACTCTAATAGTTGTGATTTCAGCGCTGGCAGGCCCGGTAACAAGTATGGTTCAGGCATTCGTGTTTGGTTTGTTTGTCACTAAAAAGGGTGGCAACGATGCAAAACATTTGCTTTTTCTTTGGCTGAGCCTTTTAGGCGCTGTCAACTTTTTTGGCTATTTGATGCTTACACCTTTTACAAATATCGGTGATACGGGTCGGGTCGCCGAACTTCTTACTTTATCCGACTTTATACAATTGATGATAGCCCTGTTCGGAATCGTTTTTCTGATACTCTTTGTTCTTAAAATTGGAAAGTATTTTGCGAATTTTATTCCGCAAAATTCTGAAAAACCTCTGAAGGGAAGATATATAAGAGCTCTGTTGATGTATCCCATAATAACAGGCAGTTTGATAAATGCCGTACTTGCTCTACCGGTTGTTGCTGCTTTAAGCCTAATTTATCCGGTTACAAGTCCGTATGTTAACTTGACTGCGTATGGGAAAATTCTTCATACTGAAACGAATGTGAACAAAACCTCGCCCCTCGAGTCGAAATTTAACGGAAACCTGATACTTATTACGGCTCTCTGTGTGATTTTAAATCGTATTTTGGCGTTAGGGGTATCGTGATATTTGGAAATTTTCGATAAACAAATTTTTAACGGTTCTGGCAGGTTAGGTATAGGATTATTAAAAAGGTTAGACAGATTTGAATAGAATTATTCAATATCATCTCAATTAACAAGGGATATAATCATGAATAATAGTATCAAAATAGAGGTGAGACATATAATTCTTCTTTTTGTTCTGCTTGCTTCCACTTCTTGCCAAGCCCGGGAAAATAAAATAGTTAAAATTCCAATATTAAAAGCAAATTATCCAGTTATCGACGGTGATCTCTCGGATTCAGCCTGGAAATACGCTGAACGGTTCACTGATTTTAAAGAGTGGAATCCTGATGCCGGTTCAGAACCATCGGAAAAAACAGAAGTTTATCTAACTTACAATAAAAATCATATCTACATTGGTATTCATTGCTATGATAGTGAACCTGCAAAGATTATGATGCACAATTATGTTAAGGATAATGAACTTATAGCCCGAGATGATTGGGTTGCAATTGCTCTCGATATATTTAACGATGAACTGATGGCCTATTTCTTCATGGTGAATCCCTTTGGCAACCAAATAGACGGAACCCTTAACATGGATGGGCATCCAGGGCTGAATTTTTCAGAAACTTGGATGAGTGCTGGAAAAAAAACAGATGACGGCTATTCTGTAGAACTGGCGATTCCCTTTAGTTCTTTACCGTATCATTTTGACCGTAAAAATGCAATCATGGGATTTAAAGTTGCTCGTTTCATTAGTCGAAAAAGTGAAGAAGTTGATTACCCTGAGTTTCAGCGCAATGATGTTCCACATTTAAGCCAATTTCAAAAAATTCAATTTTCTGATATTCAAGAGAAGAAGAATAAAATTCAATTGCCTGTAATAGACGAAAAAGCCGGTTATCATTCCAAGGAGCGGTTAAGTAAAAATTATGACACAAAAACTCTTGATGGCAGAATTCATGCCTGGGGTGATGCATCTGTTATCGATTATTTGTTGTTTCCAAAGAGAGATATCAATCATTCAAATAATACTTTCCGGTTTCCCAACCGTATTCAGGAAAACTGGGTCGAAAGCAAATTTGCAGGAATAAATTATTTTGGGAATAAGCAAATCAAAAATTTAGATGCATTTTTATTACATACACAGACGACGTCCTTTATTATCATCCAAAATGACACCATTCGGTATGAGAAATATTTTAATGGTCACAACAGGGAATCAATTGCAACTTCTTTTTCTGTTGCAAAGTCTTTTGTTTCTACCTTAGTTGGAAAGGCAATTGAAGAAGGTTATATCAAAAGTGTTAATGATCCTATTACAAAATACATTCCTGAATTGTTAACACGTGACCCGGCTTTTCGTGAAATTAAAATTAAAGATTTGCTTAAAATGTCTTCCGGACTTCGTTATGAAGAATCATCCGGGGATGATGATGTGATTACATATTATCATCCGGATTTAAAAAGAGCAGCCCTTGAAGAAGCAGAAATTATGGAAAAACCTGGCAATCATTTTCTATACAACAATTACAATCCATTATTGGTGGGAATAATACTGGAAAGAACAACTGGAAAAACGGTTTCCAAATATCTGGAAGATAAAATTTGGAAGCCTATTGGAATGGAATACTCCGCATCCTGGAGTTTGGATAGTAAAGACAAGGGATTTGAAAAAATGGAAAGTGGACTGAATGCGCGTGCGATTGATTTCGCAAAGTTTGGTCAACTTTTTCTAAAAAAAGGAATTTGGCAAGGAAGACAAATAATTTCATCACAGTGGATAAATGAAGCCACTCAACCTGGAAACGAAGAAAGTTCTTATTATCCCGATGGAGATTTCTTTAATTCTGTTGGCGGGTATTATAGATATTTTTGGTGGGGGCTTAAAAGAGTAAATGGCCTCAACGATTTCTTTGCTTTAGGCAACAAGGGGCAATACATTTATGTCAGTCCACAGAAGAATCTCGTAATCATTCGTAATGGTGTTGAATATGGTATTCCATCTATGAGATGGGGTATAATATTTTATGAATTTGCAAGTAAAATTTAACTATTGAATATGAATTGCCACATAACCATTGGCTCAACTTGACCGCAGGGGCTGTGCGGTTTTTCAAGTTTTGAAGCCCGCATCAAGTTTTTTGGTTTATTGAAGTTTGTGCCCTCAATCCTGCGGCAAGTTAGCCAAAACGTTATAAGCTCAATAAAAATTGATTCAGTTGCATATTTATCGTCGTGTTAATTCTTAATAAATAATAAATATTTCTTGTCATATTTCAGAGATTCTTGTTACTAATACAGTAGTAATAGGAGATGATAAATAATCATATGCAAAATCAACTAGAGCAAAGTTTTATTCAGATAATTGAAGAGAATAAAGATAAAATTTACAGAATATGCAAGATCTATGCAGTTCTTCCGGTGGAGCCCCAAGACCTTTTCCAAGAAGTAGTAATTCAAGTTTGGAGATCATTATCTACTTTCAAGGGTAAATCCAAGATAAGCACCTGGATTTATAAAGTCTCACTAAACGTTTGTTATAGTTCAAAAATGAAACTTGAAAAGAGCAACAACAATACAGTCAGATTAGAATCGATACATTTTGCTCTATCAGAAAATACAACGGATAATATTCAGAAAGAAAAATATCAAGCACTTCAAATGTGTATCTCTACTCTGAATGAAATAGATAAATCTATTGTTATCCTTTATTTGGAGGAGTTGCTTTATAAGGAGATTGCTACAATTATGGGATTAACAGAGAATCATATAGCTGTTAAAATGAAACGGATAAGAAAGACATTATTAAAGTGTATAACTCATAAATTAAGAATATTGAGGTAACTAAAATGTTAGAACAAGAATTAAATGATATATGGAAAGAGCTAAAGGATGTATGGAGAAATTCTTCACAGACAGAGGATATCAATATTCAAATGTCAAGTCTGATTGTTGAATTAAAAAGTAAGGTCAGCCAATTCGAAAAAGACTCTATAAAAAAAGACATAAAAACAATTAAAACTTTCACCAGTCAATTCGAAAAAGATTCTATCACTAAGGATATAAGAAAAATTAAATCAGCTATAAGAAAAATCATTGAATATTTTCATTTGAAAAAATAAAACCATATTTCTAAAACGCTTATAACAAACGTATTAAGGTGACGCAATATAGTGCGAGGATGATTCGGAAAGTGCAATGGTTGTTTTAAGTTTTACCAAGCGCACCTTATACTGGCCGTTATAAGTTTCTAAAAAAGGTATTTATATGAATTTATCAAAGGGAAATCAGCTCACTTCTGGATTTCTTGATTTACTCGTTCAAAATGGTATCAGTTATTCAAGGTCCAATATTTCTAGAAATGTTTTTTCCATAAAGGAATTTTCAACTCTCATTTACATTAAATCCAGGTCAGAATTACCATTTAAATGGGGTATCACAGCTAATGTGGTATCAAAATTAAATTCTTCTGTTACAAATTGGATTTCAGTTTTATTATTCCAAAAGCCATATACTGGATATTTATTATCAAGTGATGATGTTAATTATTATATAAAAAATGTTTGGCCCTTAGCAGCAGATGGTGATTATAAACCTGCAACTGGATCATATTTAAGTAAAAATAAACCTTTTAATTCAATTCAAGAATTTATTCAGCAATTCAATTCTTTAAAGGATTAATGAATGCCAGAAGAAGATTTTTTTGAAATAACTATTGATTTCGAAAAAGGAACAGGAGATCCAGCTCGAGTATTTAAAACAATGACTGGGCTTATTGAATCTACACAGGAAATTGACCAACACTTAGCAAATTCAATAAGCACAAAGGTTGTAACTTCTTTAGTATTACAAGACATACAAGCAGGTTCAATAAAAGCAAAACTTAGAACCGTAATTGAGCACATTCCTGATGAAGCGATAAAAAGTTTTGATGCTAAAAAACTTATTGGTCATTTTTTATTTAAGGCCAAACATAAAATAATTGACTGGTGCAACGAAAATGATGAAATAGAAAATCAGAATAAAATCATTCAATTAGACAATGATATTAAAGCTTTGGCAGAGAATACCGGAGTTCTACAATTCCCATCCTATGCTTTAATTGGTACGAATTTTCTTTTACTTGATATAAATAATATTACAAAATCGCTTAATAATTTAGTTGAAGAAGATAAGGCAATTTTAGTAAGTCCCGAAGGTACTTCTAATTATAACAAGAACTTAAAAATAACAGACCAAATTGTTTTAGAACTTATAACCAAAGAAACAATTGTATCTGAAAGTGAAAGAATTTTAAAAGTTAAGAAACCTGATTACTTAGGATACTCCAAATGGGTTTTTAAATATTCAGGACATTTAATTGATGTTAAAATCTTACACGAAGATTGGTTGGTAAAATTTCAAAAAAGAGACTTCTCTATAAACCCTGGAGATTCCTTGCGGGTAATTTTAAGAGAAGAAATTTCTTATGGAACAAACAATGAAGTAGTAAACTCAAAATATTCGATCGTGAAGGTTCTTAATATTATTCCAATGCAAAACTATGATCAAGGAAATTTGTTCAACCAATAAAAACTTATAACAACGCAATTAACTTGACCAAAACCGCGGGAGCATGAATTTGACTTTACAACTTTTTCGTTGGCCGCTTTTCTTTTGGCAAGTTATCGCAGGCGTTTAGCAGGCACATCATAAATAAGTTTACACATGAGTAAAAAAATAAAATTAATCTACAAAATACTAATAATTTTAATTGTGGTAATTAGTTTACTTTTTCTTTTTGTATACTTCTTTTTATTTCAAGCGCATAAAAATGAAAATCCAATATTGTATAATTTTAATCCTACCAAGTTTTCTATATCTACAACAAAGCCTATTTTCTTTTCAGAAGAGACGAATCTTTTTTACTCACGAACTGGTAATTTAACCAATAAATATAATCCAATCTGGAGTGGAGAAATAAGGAATGCATATGTTTCACCAAATTCAGAGTACATCATAATTAATACAGGATTGGATATTCAGATTGTCGATTATAGTGGGAATTTATTACAGAAGTTTTCTAATAAAGATTTTTCCATTTTTAATAGAAAAACTGGAAGTAACAACAGGCAATCAGGGAAATTCTGGGGCGGGGAATTTCAATGGGATCATAATTCAAATAGTTTTATTTTTATTAAAGATGATTTATATCAAGAGCCTCCTGACACAAACGATTTAACAAAGAATTCAATATACAGATATGAGCTACAATCTGGAAAAATCCAACCAATATTCAATTGCAATGAACGGATTTCTTTCAATTTCTATACGTCAAATTCACCATCTTCAATTTATTATGAATACGCAACAGAAGAAGGAAACTTAGGCTTAAAAAAAGTGAGTTCTAATAACAGTACTATTGAGAAATTTCTACCCAAACATAGAAAAATAAGTATTTCACCAGATAGTATTTTTATTAATTACAAAATTGAACAGTTTCAAGGATATAGTTATGACACTAAATCTTTAATTGTTACAATAAATGACAGAATCATTCAGGGGGGATATTATTTAACTTCGAAGGATACTACAAAACTATTAATAAGCGGGAAATATGGATATTCAGCATTTAAAGGCTTTTCATACAGTTTTGAAAAAGAAGGATATTTCTTGCCTGGGAATCAATTTTATTTATCCAATGTCAGGTCATCGCAGTACAATGGATCATTAGTTTTTAATATTGAAACTGGTGAATACATGAAATTAAATAAAGAAATTTGTTGTTATTTTTCAGTTACAAATAATGATTACTCTCAATTCGAATTTAGGTATGAATTAGTTCCTTTATTACCAGAATTTGCTACATCTGCTGTTTTAAGAATTGAAGGATTAAAATAAAAAGGGCCTGCTAACACGGGTATTAAGGTGAATTTGCCACGCGGGGCATGATTTCAGGTTTGAAGTTTTTACAGTGGCAAATCACCTTATACCAAGTCGTTATTTAATTCCCCAATATCAACCCAATAAACCACTTCCCATTCACTCAAGCCTGAATTGCCAACGAAATACGAAATAAACACCTTTAATGCGGCATTCCTGCATATGAGCAAGAATGCCGTCACATCTCTTCGCTTTAAAAAAATCTACGGCAACTCCGTTTCGCCCATCAAATAGCGGTCCACTTCGCGCGCGGCTTCCCGGCCCTCATGAATCGCCCAAACAACCAGACTTTGACCGCGGCGGGCATCACCAGCGGCAAAGACACCGGGAATGCTGGTATGGAATTTTCCATATTCCGCTTTAATGTTTGAACGCTCATCGCACGCAATATCCAGTTCCCTGGCAATGGGGTCCTCGGGCCCGGTGAAACCGAGAGCCAGCAACACAAGCTGGGCCGGCCATACTTTTTCCGTTCCCGGAATTTCCCGGAATGGCGGGCCCTCCGTCTTTCCCTTTATCCAGTCAATTTGCACGGTGTGAATGGCTTTGACATTGCCACTTTCGAATTTTTCAAATTTTTTCGTGAGAATATCAAATTTCCGGGGATCTTCACCCTGGAGGACGGTGGCTTCTTCCTGGCCATAATCGACACGAAAAATGCGCGGCCATTCCGGCCATGGGTTGTCGGCGGTTCGTTCCAGGGGCGGCTTGCTTAAAATTTCGAACTGAGTGACACTCTTGCAGCCATGCCGCAGCGAAGTTCCCACGCAGTCCGTACCGGTATCCCCCCCACCGATGACGATAACATCTTTTCCGTTAGCCGAAATATAAGGCCGGTTGATCGTCAATTCCTCATCCGGAGTTGCATTGCCGCGCTCATCGAGTAACTTTTTCGTGTTACCGTGGAGGAATTCCATCGCGAAATGAATACCGCCTGCATCCCGGCCTTCCACAGCGAGGTCCCGGGGTTTTGTCGACCCACTGCAAAGAACGACGGCGTCGTATTCTTCAAGCAGTTGCGAGGCGAGAATGTCTTTGCCAATTTCTGTGTTGGTCAAAAAAAGCACGCCTTCCTGTTGCATGAGATTAATTCGCCGCTCAACAACGTTTTTATCGAGTTTCATATTGGGAATACCATACATCAGTAACCCGCCAATGCGATCCGAACGTTCATAAACCGTGACGTTGTGATCAACTTTGTTGAGCTGATCGGCGCAAGCCAAACCCGCAGGACCGGAACCCACAATCGCAACCCGTTTGCCGGTGCGTACATCCGTTTGTTGTGGTTTCACCCAGCCTTCTTTAAATGCCCGCTCGATAATACTGTATTCGATATTGCAAATGGTCACCGGCGGCTCATTAATGCCAAGACAACAGGAACCTTCGCAGGGCGCCGGGCAGACACGCCCGGTAAATTCCGGAAAATTATTGGTCTTCGTCAGCCGGTAATAGGCCTCTTTCCAGCGATTTTCATAAATCAGGTTATTCCATTCCGGAATTAAATTGCCCAATGGGCAACCTGAGGCGGCACGATTAATAATTTCTCCCGTCTGGCAAAAAGGGATGCCGCAATCCATACACCGGGCGCCTTGTATTTGCAATTTCTCATTCGCCATTGGCAGATGAAATTCATTCCAGTCTTTAATACGCTCCCGTGGCGACCGGTCTTTCGGCAACTCACGTTCATATTCCATAAAACCAGTTGGTTTTCCCATAATCTATCTCCTTGCCCGCGGGTGAAAAACAATCCGCGTGCTAATTTTCATTTTTTTATTTTTAATTGCCACTCACTCTTGAAACATCATTTTTATTGGCTTCAAAAGCCTTCATGACGGCTTCTTCGTCATCGTGACCTTTTTCTTTTTCCTGTTCGATGAGATCAAGCATGCGTTTAAAATCCCTGGGAACGACTTTGACAAATTTTGGAAAAATGGCTTCCCAGTTTTCGAGCAATCGTTTGGCAACAATACTGCCGGTAACATCCCTGTGTTTTGCGACCAGCGCTTTTAATTCAGCACCGTCTTTTTCGAACCTTACGGGATAAATATGCACCATTTCCATATTGCAGCGTTTCATGGCAAAATCGCCAATTTCATCCAGAATGTAGGCGACGCCACCGCTCATCCCGGCTGCGAAATTCCGTCCGGTTTTGCCGAGAATTACCGTGCGGCCACCGGTCATGTATTCGCATCCGTGGTCACCAACACCTTCCACAACTGCCGTGACACCGCTGTTTCGCACACAGAAACGTTCGCCAGCAACACCGCGCAAATAGGCTTCGCCGCTGGTCGCGCCATAAAAAGCCACATTGCCAATCAGAATATTGTCTTCCGCAGCAAAAGCGGCTTTCGCAGAAGGTTTTATGATCACTTTCCCGCCAGATAACCCTTTTCCGACGTAGTCGTTTGCATCGCCCTCAAGTTTGAGAGTCATTCCTTTTGGCACAAAGGCGCCAAAGCTTTGTCCCGCAGAACCGGTGAAATTTAACTCGATTGTGTCCTCGGGCAATCCTGCGCTGCCGTATTTTCTGCTGATTTCACTTCCGAGGATGGTACCAACCACCCGGTCGGTATTTTTAATTGGCAACTCGAGACGCACCTTTTCACCTTTATCGATTGCCGGCTTGCACGCTTTCATGAGTTTGGTCATGTCGAGGGATTTTTCCAATCCGTGATCTTGTTTTCGCTGCGCAAACCGCCCGACTTCTGCAGGCATGTCAGGCTGGTAAAGAATATTTTTCAGATCGACACCGGCGGCTTTCCAGTAGCCATTTTTCGGACGCGGTTCCAGCACATCGCTGCGGCCGATCATTTCAGTAATTGTCCGGAAGCCGAGCTGCGCCATAATTTCGCGCATCTCCTGAGCAATGTGGCGCAGATAATTGACGACGTACTCCGGCTTCCCCGTAAATTTCTTGCGCAATTCCGGATTCTGCGTCGCAACTCCCACCGGGCAGGTGTCCTGATGGCAAACCCGCATCATCGTGCAGCCGAGGGTGACCAATGGCGCGGTGGCAAAGCCAAATTCTTCTGCACCAAGCAATGCTGCGATCACAACATCCCGGCCTGTACGTAAACCGCCATCGGTTTCAACCACGACCCTATCCCGTAATTCGTTGAGTACCAGCGTCTGGTGCGTTTCGGCCAGTCCCAATTCCCAGGGTAATCCCGCATGTTTGATGCTGCTCTGGGGTGAAGCGCCCGTGCCGCCATCATATCCCGAGATGAGAATGACATCCGCATGGGCTTTAGCCACACCGGCTGCGATGGTTCCAACGCCAACTTCAGAAACCAGTTTCACGTTGATGCGGGCATGGCGGTTGGCATTTTTCAAATCGTGGATCAATTCAGCCAAATCTTCGATGGAATAAATATCGTGATGGGGCGGCGGGGAAATCAATCCCACACCCGGCGTGGAATGGCGCACTTTGGCTACCCAGGGATAGACTTTTTTACCCGGAAGCTGGCCGCCTTCCCCAGGTTTGGCTCCCTGCGCCATTTTGATTTGAATTTCATCGGCGTTGACCAAATATTCACTGGTCACGCCAAAGCGGCCGGAGGCAACCTGCTTGATTGCGCTGCGTCGCAAGTCGCCATTTTCATCGGGAATCCAGCGGGCCGGATCTTCTCCACCTTCGCCAGTGTTGCTTTTTCCACCCAAACGGTTCATGGCAATAGCCAGTGTTTCATGAGCTTCCTTGCTGATCGAGCCGTAGGACATGGCGCCGGATTTAAAACGCTTTACAATGGAGTCAACCGGTTCAACTTCATCGATTGAAATAGTACTGCCATTCAATTTAAAATTCATCAGACCACGCAGCGTCAACAACTTTTCCGATTGATCGTTAATCAGTTTGGCGAATAGTTTATAAGTTTCATAGTCATTTGTGCGTGCTGATTTTTGCAGATAGTAAATCGTTTCCGGCGTAAGAGCATGATGCTCGCCTTTTTTCCGCCATTTGAATTCACCGCCTTCCCACAAACCCGGGTGAAAAGTGTGCCGGGTCGGGAAAGCTTTTTTGTGGCGTTTTGCCACTTCTTCTGCAACTTCCGGGATACCGATCCCACCGATGCGTGAGGCTGTCCAGGTGAAATAACGGTCGACAAATTCATCTGAGAGACCGAGGGCTTCAAAAATCTGCGCACCGCAATAACTCTGGATTGTCGAAATGCCCATCTTGGAAAGCGTTTTAACAACGCCTTTAATGCAGGCTTTTATATAGTTCTGAATACCTTTTTCCGGTTGGATATCAAGGGTATTTTCCCGAATCATATCATCGATCGCTTCGAAGGCCATGTAAGGATTGACGGCGGAAACGCCGTAACCAATCAGCGTGGCGAAGTGATGCACCTCCCGTGGTTCACCAGATTCGAGCACAATACAGACCTGTGTTCGCGTTTCATTGCGAATTAAATGGTGATGCAAACCGGAAACCGCGAGCAGTGCTGGAATTGCCGCTTGTTTAACATTGATCTTGCGATCCGATAAAATGATGATATTCGTCCCGTTCAGGATGGCTTCATCTGCTTTTTGACACAATTCATCCATAGCTTTTTCCAAGCCGAGACCATTGTTGTCGACATCAAACAAAATTGGCAACGTTTTGGCTTGATAGCTCGGTTGTTTTATGTGGCGCAGCTTGGCCAATTCCTGGTTCGTGAGAATAGGGGAATCCAGTTTAATTTGGCGGCAGTTTTCCGGTTTTGGATCGAGCATATTACGCTCAGTACCAATAAATACTTCCGTACCCGTAACCAATTCTTCACGAATGGAATCGATGGGCGGATTGGTCACCTGGGCAAAAAGCTGCTTGAAATAATTATAAAGCAGCTTCGATTTGTTCGAAAGTACCGCCGGTGGTGCATCATTCCCCATTGCACCAAGCGGCTCGATTCCATTGAGCGCCATCGGACCGAGAAGAATGCGCAAATCTTCCGTTGTGTAACCAAAAGCGCGCAAGTGCTGCAGCACGGTTTTGTGATCCGGCAAAGGAATCCGCTGGATTTTCGATTCCGGCAGCTCCCGCAATCGCAGCATGTATTGATCTATCCATTCCTGGTAAGGATACTCGCTCGCCATTTTTCGTTTCAGCTCCTCATCTTCGATAATCCGCCCTTCCTTTATATCGACGAGAAACATTTTGCCCGGTTCGAGACGCCCCTTGGCAACAACGTCCTCCGGTGCAATATCCAAAACACCAACTTCAGATGCGAGAATAACAGTATCGTCTTTGGTGATATAATAGCGCGACGGGCGCAGACCATTACGATCCAAAACTGCTCCGACTTGCGAAATTCCATCGGTAAAACCTATGGAAGCCGGTCCATCCCACGGTTCCATCAACATGGCATGGTATTCATAGAATGCATGCTTTTCCGGGGACATTGTTTTATGTTTTGACCACGGTTCGGGAATCATCATCATGATAGCATGGGGAATTGAACGACCGGTCAAATGCAGAAATTCGAGGGTGTTATCAAATTTTGACGAATCGCTTCCATTGGGATCAATGATCGGCATAATTTTTTTCATGTCGTCGCCGAAGAGGGGCGATTCGTAAAGCGATTGCCCCGCAAACATCCAGTTTTCGTTGCCACGCAGCGTATTAATTTCACCATTGTGGGTGATGAATCGATAGGGATGCGCGCGATCCCAACTGGGAAAAGTATTTGTGCTGAAACGCGAATGCACCAGCGCCAGTGCTGTTTCAACATCGGGATCACTGAGGTCGGGATAGAACGCTTCCAATTGTTCGCTGAGCAACATACCTTTATACACGATAGTTTTGTACGACAGCGTACTCACATAAAAATAATCGCCACCCGGTACTTTTTCAGAATGAATCGCATTGCGTACCCGTTTGCGAATAACATAAAGCTTGCGCTCAAAAGCCATATCGTCGGTGATGGCGGGATTGCGTTCGATAAAAACCTGCAGCACCGCCGGTTCGGATTCACGTGCTGCTTTACCAAGATCAGAGCCGTCAGTCGGTACAACACGCCAACCCAGCACAGTTTGCTCTTCTTCGGCAACGATTTTTTCAAAAAGCGCTTTGGCAATTTTCTGTTCTTTTATTTCCGGAGAAAAATAGCACATCCCGACGCCATAATGGCTGAATTCGGGCAATTCGAATCCAAGTTTTGCACATTCTCGCTTAAAAAACTTGTGCGGCACCTGAATTAACATCCCGGCGCCGTCACCGGTTTTCGGATCAGCGCCCGCAGCTCCGCGGTGGGTGAGATTATTCAGGACCGTGAGTGCCTGGCCAACCATTTTATTGGATTTCTGACCTTTTATATTCACAATAAAGCCCATACCGCAGGCGTCATGCTCAAAACGTGGATCATACAATCCTTGTTTTGGTGGCCGCCCATAGGGAAGCTTTGTTTTATGAGATTCCATATCTCACTCCTTTATCGCTAAAAATCCCATGCTTGATACACCATCCAGGCCGCGGTTTTAAAAATGGGATAATTATTCGCTTGTAATTCTGTTTGAGGTTATCTCTGGAAGGGGTACCGAACTCAGTGAGGGTGCCGTACTTCAAACTGTGGTTTTATTTTTCGTTTCTTTGCAAACAAATTAAAATAATCTAATGTGAAAATCATAGAAATGCAATTTCTTTTTAGAAATTTTATTAAATAAAAATAGCATTTTCTTTTATTTTTTTAAAAATCAAACATACTTTAGCTAAAAAAATTCGATAATCGGTTAAAATATTCCAATTTAGTTCTTTTAATCTAATCGATAAATCAAAGACTTTCGATGGCACACATTTGTTTAATAAACTCATAAATTATTAATTTTTCTATTAACCTGCTTTATTCACACAATATGCAACGGGAACGATGGACAGGGAGTATCATCCCCTGTCCAATCCGTATGTTAACGAATAAAGCAAATTATTATTCATTCAGTCTGAGATATCGAGGGATGAATAACGATAACTCCTGGATTCTTGTTGTGGAAATGCTCACAGCAGCTTCCGCAACGGCGACCGACGGGGACCACGACTTTTATCCCCGTCATAATCGATGAAAGCTCGCCCATATCATTCCTTTAGCAGAATCAAATTTTTCAATTACAAACGGTGAGTTTTGTTAGAAAAGCCGGTTTTCTTTTCTGAATGAAAGCGGCGGGAAAGTAAACTATTTGATTAGAAATGCAAGGGCATTATCTTCGCCCATGAATATTTACTGGATGAGACAATCGAACAGTGATGTACCACACAATCCTACATGGTTATCACAGCAGGAACACGAAAAATACAGCAGTTTTCGAATTGAAAAACGAAGACAGGATTGGGTGCTTGGCCGCTGGACAATGAAAAAACTGGCCGCACATTTCCTGCACATTTCCTTTCCAGATTTTCTCAGAATTGAAATCTTCGCTGCAGGAGACGGTGCACCGGAACTCTATTTCGATGCACAACCGGTTCGACAAACGATTTCCCTCAGCCACCGGGAACATTTTGCGATTGCTGCCTTAACGGACAGCGATATGAAAATGGGATGTGATCTGGAGTTCGTTGAACCGCGATCAAAAGTATTCATGAGCGATTATTTCACCACAAATGAAAATGTGCTTGTGCAAAAATTTAACAATAGCGCCCTCTATGCCAATTTCATTTGGACTGCAAAAGAAGCCACCGTCAAAGCACTGCGTGAGGGTTTGCGGCTCGATACACGGGCTGTCGAAGTCGTTGAACTAAAAAAGGATACGGAGCAATTCACTTTTAAAATGCAATACCACAAAACAGACACACCCTATTGGGGGCAAGCCGTGCTTTTCGATGGATTTATCGCGGCATTCGTATGCGAACGTTCACAATTTAAAATGATAAGAATTAATTGATATTATTCAGAGTTTCGCACATCGCTAAAGAAAGCTTTACTCAATACTTACAGGTTGCTTCGACGGGAGTAACGGGAATCGCCTAATGCCTGTCTTTGTTCATTTTCTGTTGCACCGAGGTTAAAAACTTTTGTGCTTTTTTTGTGAACTTGTCTGCATCGCCGCGTGTTTTTACCAGAGACTGATACCCGGTTTGTAAAAGTGAATCCGCTGCGGAATACTTTTTAAGCAATAAATAACACCTTCCGAGTTCCACCTGTGCCGCCGCAACCCGCCAGTGCGTCGCAGGAAGCGAATTCTCGAAAATCGTCAATCCATCACTTAAATAAGGAAATGCCTTCTCACCGTTTTCCTGATCCAGTAAAACCGAACCATATCCGATCATTGTCACGGCGACATATTGATTTGCTTCGGGGAATGCTTTGCCATAAATCGTCAGTGCTTCTTGATACGTTGTTGCAGCGGCTGAAAGATCGTTTTTTTCGTGCTGCAGGTTCGCCAGACTGTTCAGTGTGTAAGCCACCAGCCAGTGCTCCGGTCCGCGGTTTTTCGCATGCAATTGCGCAGCTTCTTGAAACAAAGGTTCTGCTTCCTCAAAATGACCTTGTGCTGCTAAAACCCGTCCGATATCCGTCAAATCATCGGCAATAACCGGATGATCCGCACCAAGTTTTGCCGCATGGGTGCGATAAATCTCACGAAACATGCTTTCTGCCTCATCTAATTTCCCCTGCCCTTCAAGCATAACCGCAAGATTGGTGCGATTGTAGGTTGTTTGCGGATGATCCGGTCCCAGCAGTTTCGTCCGAATCGCCAGGGCTTCGCGGATGTACGGCTCTGCACCGGCCAAATCACCTTTTCCATATAAAGCAGAACCAAGATTATTCAAACTTTCAGCAACTTCAAGATTCTCCTCACCGAAAACCTGCCGTCGAATCGCGAGCGCACGCCGATGAAGTTGTTCAGCGACATCGAAGTGACTTTGCTCGTGTGCCAACCAGCCCAAATCATCCAGGTTGAGAGCAACTCCAGCGTTAATATCGCCAAAAAGCGACGTGCGTATATTTAAAGCCTTTGTAGCCAGCGACTCTGCGGCGGCATAATCTCCTTTTTGATACTGAATTTTGCTCAGGCTGCTCAAACTTTGCGCCACAGCATCGTTTTCACTCCCTAAAACCTGTTCCCGTATATGCAACGATAAACGTTGTAACGAATCTGCAGCTGTATAATCGCCTTGTTGAGCGCGCACTTTGCCGAGAATCCACAGTGTCCGCCCGTATTCCGCTGTCGGTTTTTCATGCACCTTTTCCTGAACCTGCAATGATTTTCGAAGCAGGGAATCCGCTTTGGACAGCTGTGCCAGATTCTGATAAACCCCACCGATCACTTCCATCATGCGTGCCTGCACTTCCGGCTGTGCTGCGAGTTCTTTCTCGATTTTGGCAGCCCCCTGATCAAGCAACTCACGCGCGGTAATGGTGCGCCCTTTCGCCTCATCCGGATTGGAAATTTCGAACAGACTGGTGACGAACTGCGAAATTTGCGCGGCTTTTTCAGCTTCAAGTTGCGCTTTATCGCGCTCGTCCGCTAGACGCACAGTATAAAATGTGATGAGCCCCACCAGCACAACAAAGATACCCGTCGCTGTTATGACACCCAATTTATGGCGGCTAATAAACTTCCCACTTCGATATGCCAGCGTTGCCGGCAGAGCCTGAACAGGAAGTCCGGTTAGATAGCGAGATATATCTTCATTAAATTCCTGTACTGAGCCATAACGCCGCTGCGGTTCATTGCGCATGGCTAGGAGACAGATGTTATCAAGGTCGCCGCGCAACAATCGCTTATTCTGCCTGGCATGTCCTGCCGGAATGTCTTTTCCCTGCGTAATTTTCGTGCTTGGTTTTGGTGGATCGGTTTCACAGACGATTTTTTCAACTGCTGCCGGGCTGAGATCGTCTATTTCATACGGTCGTGCACCGGTCAGCAATTCAAACAATACAACACCAAGGGAGTAAACATCGGAAAGCGTTGTCACAGCATCTCCTCGCACTTGTTCCGGTGATGCATACTCCGGTGTCATCACGCGATTCCCAGCAACAGTAAGTGGCAGTGGTTCAGCAGAATCATGCTCGTCGAGCAATTTGGCAATGCCAAAATCGAGCAATTTAACATCACCGGTTTTTGTGACAAAGATATTGCCCGGCTTAATATCACGGTGCACGATTAAGTTGCGGTGGGCATATTCGACGGCATCGCACACGGTTTGAAACAAACGCAGTCTTTCAACGATGCTGAGCGCGTTTTCACGGCAATAGCGATCGATTGGCAGACCATCCACATATTCCATGGTGAAATAGGGCGTGCCATCATCGGTCAATCCACCATCCAGCAAACGGGCGATGTTTGCATGCTGCAGCCGTGCTAAAATTTGCCGTTCGTAATGGAACCTTTTGAGAATGGCGTTTGAATCCATGCCCCGTTTGATCAGTTTCAAAGCAACTGTCTGGGTGAACTGCCCGTCGGCACGCTCGGCCAGATACACCGCACCCATGCCACCAACAGCAATCTGTTTGGTGATTTCGTAGTGCCCCACTTTTTTTCCAATAAAATTTTCTTCTATCGGCAAATCCACCACATCAAGGGCATGTCCCTGCAACAAACTGTGGGATTCAGCATCAGCCTGCAGCAGCGACCGGACTTCTGCAATCAGTGACTCATCGTCCTTGCAGACTTCTTCGAGAAACGTATCTCGTTCCGATTCGTTTTTTTCCAAAGCCGCTTCAAAAAGCTGCTGCACTCGATTCCAGCGTTCCTGATTCATCGATTTATGCTCTTCTCTATTATAATAATTTAATCTTCACGCAGAGACGCTGGGCTCGCAGAGAAAAGAATGAATAATTTTTCATTTTAAAATAACTCTGCGAACTCCGCGGCTCCGTGTGATAAATATTTTCACCAGTAATTTATAACCATCTCACGATTTCAATTCCCGCGTCAGCCAGGCTTTTGCCAGTCGCCAGTCGCGACGGACGCTGGGGACGGAAATATGCAGCACTTCCGCAATTTCTTCGTGGGAAAGTCCACCGAAAAAGCTCAACTCCACCACCTTCGCCTGGCGTTCGTTTAATTTCGCAAGTTGGTTCAGGGATTCATCCAGATGCACAAGCTCTGCCAGGCGCGGTTTGGGATTGTGAAAGGCTTCATTAAATGTAAAGACGGGTTCACCGCCGCCGCGTTTTTCTGCAAGGCGGGCTTGTGCGTAGTTGATGAGAATGCGCCGCATTGCCTGGGAGGCAATCGCATAAAAGTGGGCGCGGTTTTTCCAATCCACCCGATGCTGATCAATGAGTTTTATGTAGGCTTCGTGTACAAGAGCGGTGGTGTTAATGGTGTGATTTGCTCGTTCCCGGCGCAATTGCTGGTGGGCAATCCGTTGCAAATTATCATAAACCAGTGGCAGCAACTGATCGACGATGGCTTTATTCCCCACGCCATAGTCGATGAGCATTTGGGTTATGTTTTGTGCATACATGTAAATTGGCCTTCCTTAGCTGCTTAACCCTGTTAAAGCGATGCCGTTCGCATTGAAGAAAAAGTGATTGCATCCATGGTGCCAATCCATTGGGACTCCGAGTGGGATAAAATCATTACATACTCAAGCATTCTACATGCGATGCGCAGGGGATATCCCCTGCGCAATCAAGTAATTTATTTATAAAAAAATATTATCACTTCCCCTACTTTTTTCTGCGTAAGAAGACAGGAAGACATTTAAAAATGCATCAACCTGTAATCTTACTCCCAAGAAAACAAGCATTTCTGTTCAATCCTTCCGATTTGTCACTTTTCATAAAACAGGAGATCCTGACATGGATGCAAAGTTTGGTACACGATTTCTTTTCATAATGATCTTATTCTACTCCGTTTCTTCGATTTACGCACAAAATACAGCTTCGAACGAATCACAAATGATTGCAGTCGAGGATGCCACAACCGGAGAAATAATTTACGAACGCTTCGGCGGCAGTGGCGAAATCGTCACGGACAACCCCAGCCAGGAAGAAGCCGAAGCCATGAAAGACGCCGGCGTTGATTTGCAAGGCGCAGGCTCCGGCGACACAATTCAGAAAGAGAGCATCAGCGCCTGGTGGAACGATTCTGACTATAAAACCCGCATCGATTACCGCGTCGAGAGTTCATGTGTCATCAAAAAGAAACTCACCGTGTGGACGCGCTATAAAATCGATGGTGGCAGTTGGACAAGCTGGAAACAGGCCGGCAGCGGCAATTGGTCGGCCTACACCGGTTGGTACGAAGTCTACATCGGCCCCAACAAAAAAGTCTATTTCGAAGTCAAACGCCGCTACGAAGGAACCTTGTGCGATAATACAAAAACCTACAGCGCCACCAGCAAGACAACTGTTTTGCGCGCACCAAAATCATTGACTGCAAAACCCAACGGCAGCGATAAATTCGTCGATTTGGCCTGGGTGAAAACGAGCAATATTCCGGACCAATATGCCAATTCAACCAGTTACCAGATCGGCTATTATATCTATAAAAACGACACCTATTACACATACACCACCGCCCGCTCCTACAAAGCATCCACCACACCAGGCACCGCCGACAAATGGGCCGTACGTACGCGTTTCCATGGGTACACATCGAATCCGGCGGTATCCTCTGCGGAAAGTGGCGCTGCCAATTCAACCACAGCGAACTTCAAACCACCTGCCAATTTCAGCGCCTCCGATGACACCACCGTCGGTTATGTGCGTCTGGCATGGAATAACCAATCCGATTACGCCAGCAATGTCATTCTGTATCGCAATGCCGTGCAAATCGCTTCGGTAGCGCCGACGCTTGGAAATTACCTCGATACGCTGGCGACGCCCGGAACGGTGCATGCGTACAGTGCTGTCTCTTATAATTACAGCACACTTTTGCAGTCCGAATCCGTTGCAGACAACGGTCGGGAATTCCGCTTTGCTGCAACGGATGGCACCGAAAACGACCGTGTTAAGCTCGACTGGACCGACTTCAGCGATCCCAACTTTGCCGCCGAAGTGCGCATTGAACGCGATGGTGGCGACAGCAAAGTGTTTACCGCATCGCAAACCAACTACGACGACAAGGATGCTCTGCCGGGCAAAGTGTACCGCTATTCCATAACCGCGCTCGACGACAACCGCCAGCCGGTACTCGTCGCCTACGATTACGGCTTCCGCCAGCCAAACGGGCAGGTGCGCGGCACAGTAAAAACACCCGGCGCAACGACGGGTGGCGGTGTGCAGGATGTCAACGTCTACGCCTGGCCCACCAGTGATACCCTCAGCCACACACTTTCCCTCGACGGGCAAAATGATTACGCTCGCGTGCCCTACGCCCCCGATTTATCCCTGCAGGGCAATTTGACTATAGAAATGTGGGTGCGCTTGCAGACCACAAATACAATCGCCGTGCTGCTCAATAAACGCATCAACAATAACAATGGCACGTTGAATTACCAGGTACAAAATTCGAACGACGGTACATTTCGCTTTTATACTGCCGGCACCGCCAACAAAACCCAATCATCCACTATCGCCCAGCCAAACGTGTGGTACCACCTCGCGGCTGTGCAGGATGCCGGTGCCAATAAATTGCGCCTTTACATCAATGGTCTGCTCGAGCAGGAAGTCGATCTTACCGGCTCGGACATCACCAACGGCGGGCCGCTGCTTATCGGTCGTGATGAAGTCGGTCGTTTTACACACGGTGAAATCGATGAAATACGCATCTGGAACACCGCACACAGCGACAGTACGATTAATGCGGACATGTTTAGTCTGCTTACCGGAGACGAAAATGGGCTGGTGGCATACTGGCCATTCAACGGCAGCAGCACACTCTTTTCCGGCGATTATGCCTACGCTGGTGGACATCATGCAGAGCTGTTTGGCGGCGCGGGATATGGTGCCAATAAATCCGGTCTGAGCTACAGCGCGCTCACCGATGACCGTGGCGAAGGCGCTTATTTGATGGAAGGCATTTACTACAGCACAGGTTCGGAATTCGCCATTGCACCGTTTAAAGAAGATCACGGTTTCGATACACCGGACACGCTTTTCCGCACCTTGCGCAATATCGCGCCCGACGGATGGGTCGCCAATGCCAGCTTCACCGATACAACCTCGTTTTCCATCAGCGGGCGCGTTTTGTTTTCCTCGCATCCAACATGCGGTGTCTCCGGTGTGCAAATTCTGATCAACAATAAACTTGCCGGGGTCACCGACCAGCTTGGCGCGTTCTCGGTTGCGGTACCGCAGGCTGGCACGTACACACTCAAACCGGTGCTCGACGGCCATACATTCAATCCGGCACAACAGAGTATTTCGGTGACCAACTTCGTCGAAGGCATCGAATTTCTTGATCCCACCACCAGCACGCTCTCCGGTTTGGTGAGCGGCGGCTGCGAAACATTTCTCGGTGTTGGCACTATCCGACTGCAAAGTCTCGACGCCAATGGCTGCTTCGATAAATTGTACGTCACCGATGGCAGCGGCAGTTATAGCATCGTAGTGCCGGCCCAGGCGTATACGATCTCGCTGGATGCCATCAACAATCCCGACGAATCGATGATTCTCAACTTTTTTCGCAAGGATACCCTCGATTTGACATCATCCGATGAAACCAAAGATTTTGAATACCACGCCCCACCAGAAATCAAAATAACCGGGCCTTACGCTGTTGGTTGCGGTGATTTCACCGGAATTCCCGTCATGCGCCAGTTGCGCACCGATACACTGGATATCGAAATTTTCGAGCGCTACAATTACAACGGCAAAGAAACCATCTGTTTTGTCGATAGCGGCGACGTCCTGTTGCGCGATGCCATCGCTGACGGGCAGGTGGATCAAAATTTCACCTTTAAAAATGGCATGTTTCGCTATGCCGTAACGCCCGGCGTACCCAATATTCTCGCCGACGATCCGGCGCATCCCTACCAAAAATTGTTGAGTTTGCAAGTGACAACACCCTTCTATACCGAAAACGATTCCTTGTGGGCTGTCGTTACCGGCCACAAACCGCGACCGGGTGAGCCGTTTTCCACGGTCACACCGCAAGTGCCGATTATGGTTTTGCACGATCCGCCCGGCGATCAAAGCTACAGTTATCTCGAAAAAGAAAGTACCCAGTTTATCAACGTCGGCATGTCCTTTGGTGTCGGTGGCAGCCTGACGCAATTTTCCACAGCCAAAGTTGGCGGCGGCTTCGATATTCCTTTCGTTGGATCCGGCGGCGCCTACGCCAAAGTCAGCCGTTCGCTGGAAATCGGCGCCAGCCTGAATTCCAACGTCGATGTCGGAATGGAAATCTCCGCAACCGAGCGCTTCAACACCTCCGACGATCAGGAAGTCACCGGCAATGATGGCGATGTTTTCATCGGTGGCGCCATCAACATGAAATACGGTATTACCGACGTGCTCAATTTTGACGACTGCGGTGTCGATCTCAGCCAGGCCATCGTTTGGGGTGGTGATGGCTTCGCGACGCGCTATATTTACACCGAAAACTACGTCCGCACCAGCTTGCTGCCCGAATTGCAATACCTGGCCGATCACGCCGGTACATCCGACAAAGCCGCCCGCTTTCTCGATGCCATCGAAGTGTGGAATCAGGTACTGGCGCTCAACGAGCAAAACAAATCCACAGCGCCAATCACCAAACCGAATATCAGTTTCAGCGGCAACCTCGGCACGGAAGAAAGCGAAACCATCACCCAATCGCTCACCGGTGCTATCGAATTTAATGTGTATATCGAAAACAACGTTGCCGTCAGCGCTGGCGTAACGGTTGGTGATTTCAATGAGGCGGAAGCCGGGGTGAAAGCGCGCATCCGTTTCGATTTCGGCGCCTCGCTGCAAGTTGGCACGCGCCAGCGCAACACCATCGGCTACTACCTCGGTGACGACGATGCCGGTGATGATTTTTCGGTTAACATTCGGGGTGATGGCACCTATGGCACACCGGTTTTCGAACTCATCGCCGGCACCAGCAGCAATCCGTGGGAAGGCCTGCCCTCGCAGCCACGGGACGGGGTCGCAATGTCGATCACGCCGCCAATACAGGACAACATTCCACCAACGCAAGCAGCGATTTACGAACTGCGCCTGTTCAACACCAGTCCCAGCAACGAAACCCGTGAATACCTGCTCGATCTCGTGCAATCCAGCAATCCCGGCGGCGCACGCCTGCGCATCGGCGATCAGTTCGTCGACAAGCTGCGCTACACTATTCCCGCTGGCAGCTTTCAGCAAGCCACACTGGACGTCTCACGACTAGCCGGGCACCCGTTCGACTATGAAGATTTAATGCTGCGTTTTTATGCAGAAAACGATCCCCAGTTCGCCGATACGGTGTCGTTCACCACGCGCTTTGTCAAACCGTGCAGCGAAATCACCCTCGCCTTCCCGCAGCCGGGCTGGCGCATCAATCAGGTCAGTGGTGAAACCGTTCCGGTGGCACTGGCCGATTTCGACGGCAGCTCCGGCAGCCTGCAAAACCTGCGACTGGAATACAGCGAGGACGAAACCGACTGGACACTCATCGACACCTTCAGCGGCGATGCTTTGCTGACGGATACACTAATTTACGCTTGGGATGTGTCGCAGATTCCCAACGGCGCCTACCTGTTGCGAGCGGTTGCCGTGTGCAATTCCGGCGAAAATTACAGCCTGATCAGCGACGGCTATATCGACCGCAGCGCCTGGTCGGTGCACCTGCGTATCACCGACGGCGGTGGCATCGGTACGGGTGAACGGCTGACGTTCGGCCAATCATCTGTTGCCGGTCCCGGTCTCGATGGTGGCATCGGTGAAGCGGAACTGCCGCCGCCACCACCAAGCGGTGTGTTTTATGCCGGATTCCAATTACCCGCAACAAATGCCGGCGCTTCCCTCAGCGATTTTCGTCACAGCGATGAATTGAATCTGGTGTGGGACATCACCCTGCAGCCGGGTGTTGGTGGTTTCCCGATGTTGCTGAGCTGGAATCCTGCTTTGCTACCGGCCGGAGATTTCTATTTGCAGGACAACATCACCGGCGATATCGTCAATGTCGATATGAAGCAGCAGGCGAGTTTTTTGTTGCAGAATGCTGCCGTGAGCAGCCTGAAAATCGACTTCGTTTCCTCGTTCCAGTGCCAGACGTTGAACGTCGAGGCTGGGTGGAATATTCTATCCGTACCATTGACGGCCAACGACATGTTTACCAACAACGTTTTCCCCGAAGCTACCTCGAAAGCGTTTACCTTTGCCGAAGGCTACCGCGCTGATGACCTGCTGCACAGCGGCACCGGCTACTGGCTGAAATTCCCGGCCAACGACACCCTGGAACTTTGCGGTCGTGAAGCCAACAGCAACGAAATGGCGCTCAAAAAAGGCTGGAATCTCGTTGGGCCTTTTGCGGAAGATGTCGCTGTCGCTGATGTTCAGACGACGCCGAGCGGTATCATCAGCTCGCAGTTTTTTGGTTACAGCAACGGCTACGCCGTGGCAGAGCAACTACAGGCGGGCAAAGGTTACTGGGTGCGCGTCGCTCAGGACGGCCTGATGCGTTTTAGCGCGCCAACCAACGCGCCAGCGCTAACAAAGTCCGGCGGCCACAACGCACAAATCGCCAACATCGATGGCAACTGGGGCACGATTTCCATCACCGACAATGCCCGGCGCTCGGCAACACTTTATGCCGCAGATCGCGATATCGACACGGAAACTTTCGCGCTGCCGCCTGCACCACCAGCCGGTATTTTCGACGTCCGCTTCAGCGACGGCACCTTCGTTGCGCCATTGCAGGAGCAGGAACATGATATTTTCTTGAACGCAGCACAATTTCCGGTAACCATTTCAGCAAACGGACTCGACCTGCAACTCACCGATGCCGTCACCGGCGAATTGCTCAATGCCCAACTCAAAGACGGCGAATCGCTGGTGCTGAAAAATGCAGCACTCACGCGCCTACGGGTCACAGAAATCGCCATTCCCGATCAGTATGTTTTGCACCAGAATTACCCGAATCCATTTAATCCGCAAACGACCATCGCCTTCGATCTGCCGCAAGCCGGCGCTGTCAATGTGGTGATTTACAACACCCTCGGTCAGGAAGTCGCACGCATTTCCGACGGCAGACTGGATGCCGGCACGCATACGTTCACCTTCGATGCCCGCAATCTGGCCAGCGGTGTCTACTTCCTCCGCATGCACGCCGGGCCATTTCAGGCGGTGAAGAAAATGCTGCTGTTGCGGTGAGGCATAACCCACCCCTGATATGCCCAAAAATGCTGCGCTTTTTGTGCATATCGTCCCCTCCCGGGAGTGGATTTTTCGCGGTGTTTTTACAGATTAAATTCCCATCCTTGGAGGGGACAGATCGCGAAAAAAGCGAAGCGATTTTTCGCGATCAGGGGTGGGTTTAGGATGCATAAATTCATTCGAAACAACCAACCTTTCGAAGGTGTAAAACCTTCGCAAGGTTCACAAAAAAACGGAGAAAAAACCATGAAAAATACGATACGATTCATCACACTGTTGTTCGCCTTTTCCCCATTCCTGCTGCTGGCACAGGGCGCGACTGTTGCGCTGTCGCTGCATGTGAGTGACGATATGGGCAGTTCCCAGGCCTTGCAATTCGGCGTGCAAAACGCGGCCACCAACCAACTCGATCCCGGACTCGGCGAAGACGAATTGCCGCCATTTCCGCCGGCGGGTGTGTTTGAAGCGCGCTTTGTCAGCGAAAACATTAGCAGCGCTGATCTCGGTCAGGGCTGCTACAGCGATTTCCGCAGCGGGGACAACAACTGGCAGGGCGATTATGAGTACGAAATTAAATACCAGGTGAGCGCCAACGGCACCGCCGTGACCGTGCGCTGGGATTTCCCCGAAGGCATTAGCGGGCATTTGTCCGACTTCTTTGGTGGTGCGGTGGTGAATATGGCCATGACCGGCAACGACAGCACGACAGTCACCAATCTGGCTGTGGACCGCCTGAAAATGACCGTGCATTACACGCCGACTACCGCCGTGCGCAGCAGCGAGAACACGCTCCCCGAAACCGTGCACCTGGAACAAAACTACCCCAATCCCTTCAATCCCTCAACGACAATAATTTACAACCTGAGCGAAGATGCCAATGTCGATCTCACGATGTTTGATGTGCAAGGCCGTGTGGTAAAAAACCTGGTGCGGCAGCAGCAGACGAAGGGAAGTTACAGTGTTAAATTTGATGCCGGTGATTTGGCAAGTGGGGTGTATGTGTATCGATTGACGGCGGGGAATGTTGTGCGGGTGAGGCGGTTGGTTTTGGTGCGATAATATCAATAATTTCCATAAATAACTCGCTCTGTACTATTGGTTTGAATTTACACAACGAGTTATAAATTTAATGCAAGTTCGATATAAAATACTAAATGGCACCCAAAGTCATCCTATAAAATAGAAGCCCAGCAAAGCTAAAACTTTTTAGAACCTATCAGATTTATTTTGAAGCTACATGCAATAATTTAAAAAAATGCTTAGTAGGATGACACATCGGAATAGAGTGCTATTTTACCAAAACTATCTTGCGTCGAGCTCACGTTACTTCACATAAAGCATCTTTTTTGTTATTGATTGTGTTTCAGTTTTCATATGATAGAAATACAATCCTCCTGGTAAATTTGTGGCATCAAAAATTATTTCGTGTTTGCCAGCTAATTTTCTCTCTTCGATTAAGGTATCTACTTGCTTACCTAATATGTTGTATACCGACAATATTACCCCTGTTGATTTTGGCAAATAGAAACTAATTTTAGTTGTGGGATTAAAGGGATTGGGGTAATTTTGGGCTAGATCAACATTACTTGGGAAATAGCTAACTTGTTTATCGTTGATAGCTGTACCTGAATTTATTTCATAGATGTATGCTGAACCTGAATCCGTCCCATTATCATCATCATGATGTGATCCGATTATTATGTGACTGTTATCCATCGCAATTGCTTGTCCATAAACATCATTAAATGCTCCGTCACTGGCTTTAAGTTTCACTTGTTCGTTCCAGTTCGTACCATTCCAGTGAAAAATATAAGCGGCCCCAGCTGAACCTCCACTATCATCATCACCCTCTGCACCAACTGCTGCGTAATCTCCAACAATAGAAACTGAAAATCGACCAAACTGATCTGAACCAGCGCCATCGCTCGGAATAAGCTTTACCGTTTCAGTCCAATTATCGTTATCACGACTAAAAATATATGCTGAACCAGAATGGATACCGTTTTCATTATCTCCCCAAGCTCCAACTATTGCATGTTCATTATTTATTGACACAGAAGAACCAAAATAATCCTGACCGTTGCTATCACTACCAAGTAGTTTTTTTATTTCTACCCATTCTGCTCCATTCCATTTGAAAATATATGCTGATCCTGTTGAGCTACCATTATCATCATTCCCTTCAGCACCAACAATGATGTAATCACCATCGATAGCTACTATATTTCCAAAATAATCCCCAGCCTCGCCATCACTGGCTGTCAATTTTGCTAATTCTATCCAATTCTCGCCATTTTGTTGAAAAATATATACCGAACCGGAAGTTGCCCCATTATCATCATCATAAGGTGCTCCAACAATTGCTTTATCTTCATAAATAGAAACCGAGAAACCAAATCGATCACCTTGATCCCCATCACTTGCAGTAATTGCTGCAACTTCTTTCAAGGTATCTTGCTCCAATTTAAAAAAATATGCAAAACCTTTCGCAACATTGTTAGTATCAGTTTGTTGCCATGCACCAACAAGTGCATACTCTTCATAAATTGAAACAGATCTGCCAAAATTGGCTTGTGATGATCCATTGCTGGCTATGATCTTGCAAGTTTCAATCCAGTTATTCCCATCTTTTTTGAATAGATATACTGACCCTGAAGCTGAACCATTATCATCATCTGATGGGGAACCGACAATAGCATACCCTTCATGGATTACTACAGCCTTACCAAACTCATCACTATTAGATCCATCACTGGCAGTTATCTTAAATTCGGTGTTCTGTTGAGCATATAAACAGCTTAGGCAAAAGCTAGTTAAAATAACAATATACCATTTTCCACTAATATTTCTCATTAGCGCATGAACAATCATAAGAGATCTCCAAATAAAGTTAAATGAAATTCTAAGATGTATTGATGTTTAGTCGCATTTTGAGATGCAGCTAGCAATATTTCAAATTAAGGCTTCCCAAAAAGTTGAAAGGATATCCCACCGTCGAATAGAAATAACTTTAAATGATAAATACAATTAATAATAAAATCAATATTTTTTTATATACATACTTCTAATTATAATTCGAAATTTGTATCTGAGAGCATTCACACACAAATTCAACTTAAAACCTATCACGTACACAATACGAATTTTCACATCATTGTTAGTTCACGGTTGATTACACTGGTGGAATGCGGTAGTTAGGGAATCGAGGCTTTTATGAAAACGGAAGTCATGCATTTATACAGCATTTGCACACATGCATTTTTTATAAATTTTATTATTCTGTTTTGTTTTTGCAAATCCATAGAACAGGCCCTAGCTTGCTGCCGGAAGAACGGTTTGAAATCGATCCAACAAAACCACCACAATCGATTCACCCATCACCAGTATCTGTGGCTGCGAACAGGACAAGCATGGCTTTCGAGCGATCACAAATCGTTATCGAAGCTTCCGAAATCTAAAATTACACCCGCCTGTTGGCAGTCCCAGGCAGGTTTGTGTTATGCGATTTATGTTGACATGTTATTCTATCTCTAACCCGTTGTGCAAAATAGATGTTCAAAAATAGAATGCGTTAAATTTAGCCATAAAGCATTTTTTTTGAACACAGATTCAACTGATAAAACGGATTTTAGGGATTTTTTTATAAAATTAATCCGCGTTTATCCGTGGAATCCGTTCGATCCGTGTTCTTTCCTTTTGAAGAATTAGCTAAATAATATTGTCATTTTAATTTTGCACAACGGGTTATTTATTCTATTGAATTGGTAAGTGTGTCTACAACCCATTGATTTATGCTTTTACCACTTGAAGCTGCTTCGACAGCGATTTTGTTGTGGAGCTCCTGACTCATGCGAAGATTGAATTTGCCTGAAAAATTTTTAGTAGGTGTGATGCCTTTTTCCTTGCAGACGTCTAAAAAAGTTTCGAGAGAGAGTTTAAATTCCTTGCGCAGTTCTTCTGGTGTTTTACCATAAAAATCCGCGCCACCGTTTAAACCAAGTATCTCACCCCGAAATGCATCAATATCCGGATCATATTCAATTTTTGCATTAAAGCCGTTTAAAGTCATAATATTCATGGTCTGACTCCGTGTATTTCTAACCATTTGCGAACACTAACCACGGCACCTTTGTCTGTATTGGGCGAAGGATGGGGGCGATGAAAGACTTTCACTTCATCAAATAAGATAACTGCTACTCTTGACCCTTCGCGTTCCATTATTTCGGCACCAAGAGCAGTAAATAACGATTCAATATCCTTCCACTTAATATTCGAATTAACTGGCCGTGAAAAAATCTGTTTAAGTGTTCGCTCTTGTTTACGATTCATAAGCGAAAGATAGTATCAATTATTGGTACTGTCAATTGCTTTTTATCGCTCGTCATAGTTTTTTTGTGTATCGCATAACCCTGAAAGCCTAGAGACCTGTTAACGTACCGCAGGCATCTTGCCTGCAAGAATCCAGGCAGGCAGGATGCCTGCGGTACGACTGCCACACCCACTGTTTTGTGGCCAACTGCGTCCGTCATCCATTTAATGCAAATAAACCATCTTTCGGGTTTCAAAAAACTGGCCGGAGCGCATTCTGAGCAGATACATGCCACTTGCGAGTCCCCTGCCATTGAAGGCAATCTGGTGTTCCCCAGCAGTATAGACGCTGTCCGTTAAAGTGGCTATATTCCTGCCGCTCAGTGAAAAGATATCAATTTTCACGCAGCTGTTTATCGGGGTAAAAAAGGTTATTTTCGTGGTCGAATTGAAGGGATTGGGATAGTTCTGGTATAACTTAAAACCTGTTGGTATCGCATTGCTCTGCAAAACACCCACGGCGGGATTTGCATCATAAACAAAGTTAAACCGCCCTCCCGGGGCCACATCGCCGCTGACATAAAAATCCATGATGTTGCCATCGTCCTGCATGTTATCGCTCCACTTGAATTCGAAATTCAAGGGTTTATCCTGCGGAAAAAGACTGCGGGGCAGCTTCAATTCCACCGTTTTCGAGGAAACAGTCATTTGACTGGCGGCGGCTTTTGTCCATTGCCATCCCTGCGCGCTGCGTTCAACGACCGCGGAATCGGTCGGGGAATTCCGGTTGACAACAAGATCGTATCCTTCCCAGCCTGTGATTTTCTCCCGGTCAACATCGATGAACAGCCGCATCCAGGCAGAATCGCTTCGTGGCGTCAGCGCTTGTTGCGTGGCAACGTAGAAATAAACAAACGCGGCGTCGCGGGCCACTTTCGCTTGGACAATATCGTTGCGCCCGCTGTCATTGCGGTAAACCAGGTTGCTGCCCTGCCCGGCATGGTCGCGGTGCCCGGTGTTGTTTTTGTAGTGAAAATAATCGGGACGCACATCATGCCAATCGGATGCATCGCGCATGGAAATCGTCTTTGGCGCCGAAACCGGCTCCTGCGCCTCCATGCCCTTGAAACGGCGCACATTGGCCACCAATTGTAAATAATAGGCGTCGCCTTTGTCGCCCCAGCTTTTCACCATTTCAATATCGCGACTTTTTTCAGCACTGTACAAATCCGGAAAGGCCATTTCAAACGGCACATTGGCGCAGCCGGCCCAGTTCTTCCATCTGCCGGCAATCCATTCATTCCAGCCGGTGACGAATATCAACTCGGGATCGATTTCAAAGGCACGGTTCCACTGCTCCTGAAAATTGGCGCCGTAATAAAAGGCTGTTGCCGAGGTGTCCTGGCCGTTGGCTTCGGTGTAGCTGCGGCCATAGGTGTCGGGTGAGTTAAAAGCCACGCATTTGCCGCGGCTGGCCTCGCTGGCATTTTGCGCAACACCCACCGTCGTTTGCTCGAATCCGGATTGCACAGAGCCAACGTAGCCGTGTTGCGTTGTTTCCAGCCAGGCCCAGTGGTCATTGCGCGACGGGCCGTTGGTGTAGTCTGGCTGACCGGGTCGGAAGGTAAAAAAAGATTTGATTTCCTGCATCAATGCCGCATCAACGCCTTCGTGAAGTTGCACCGGAACCGTACTGCTGCCTGAGGATAACAAAACGCGCTGGCTATCCGGTGCATAAAAAATACTGCTGACATAATCGCCAATCGCCTTGTTGCCATTGAAATAGCACACAGCCGGACTGTCGCTATCCGCGTATTTCCACACCCCGACGATTTCTGAGGCGTCGCTCAATTCCCACACGTAATCGCCTGCTTCCAGGGCAGGAAAATTCAATCGCAGCGATTGATTGTCTTTGAAATTTGCAAAGACCTGGCTGTACAGCGGGGATTGATTGACCGTGCTTGCATAACCAAGACCATCCCAGCGGAACAGGCGCAAGGTTAAATTGCCAATATCGTTGCTCCAGCTCGGGCAGCTCACATCGATGCCGGTGAATGCTTTCTCCGCATGGAATTGCATCCCGGCCTTGTCGCCGGCCACGCCGTGCAGGTTATCGGGATAGGCCATAATCAATGGTTTTCCCTTCCAGTTGAACCACAAATCACGGTAGTTCCCGGGGCGATAGATATCCTGATAGATTTCGGAGATCGCCAGACGGCTGTCGGCTGTGGCAGAAAAATTGAGCAAGAAAGCGATCTGTGGTGTTTTGACGCCGTCCAATCTGGCTTGTTGCCAGACCTGCAACAATTTTGCATAAGACGATTGCCAGGTGTAACTGCCGTTGGTGCAATCAAAAAACACCACATCGATGCCGGCATCCGCGAGCAGCTCCGCGTGCTTGCGCAGCACCCATTCATCCGTTGTGCGATAGTAGCCGAACAGCGGCTCATCCCACCAAAAAACGCCGCCGTCCCAGACATTTTGCCACGCCGCATGATTCGGATCGAATTCTGCCTCCGGATTTTGGGCTATAATTTCGGTGATATTGGCGATGGAACCGTCGGGCAACACCCAGTCCGCCAGATTATCGGTGTGCCAGGTCCAGTAAAACATACCGACGAATTTGTTGCTGCGTTTTTCTCCCGCTTCCGCGAAGCCGGGTAATTTTCGCTGCAGGGCGTCTGCCGCTGCCCAGAAATCGCTGTTTGTCTGGAAGGTTTGGGCGGAAAGCAAGTTGATGCTGGCCGTGAGTAGCAGGAATGAAAGTGTTTTTATTCGATTCATGATTTTATCCGTTGAGGGTTTTTGGTTATGCAATGGATTCGCAATCGAATAATGCGAGGGTGTTCACCTGTTTTCTAAACTCTCCATGCTGGTATTATTAATCCGGCCATAAATTATTGAGCATAGGCTACGTTTGGATTTTTAAAATACGTTTTCACATGTTCAGCTTTTCTTTGAATAGCTTTCATGTGAGAAATTATCTGAGATTTCAACTGTTCTTTGTTTTTTGCTGGTGGTTTATTCGCCACATTTTGCTTCAAATCACGATTAAGGTATTCATCAGGATTTCTCTCTGGTGAATAAGACGGTAAATAGAAGAGCTCTATTTTATCCAGATTGTCTTCCAGCCACTCTTTTACTGGTTTTGAATGATGAACTGGCAAATTATCGATGATTAAGAAGACTTTTTTATGGCTATCTTTCACCAGACGTTTTAGAAAACGCAAGAAGATATCTGAGTTCATAGCACCCTGATAGCACATGAAACGAACTTTTCCACGCTTGGTGATACTGGAAATCATACTGGTGGAAAAACGGTTCGCTTTTCTGCGCACAACAGGTGTTTGGCCTTTAGGAGCGTAGCTTCGACCATAGTTGCATTGATTGGAAATACCTGTTTCATCACCCCAGTGAATCTCTGCATTTTCTTGTTTAGCACGCTCATCTATAGCCGGATAGCTGGAGTGAAGCCATTCCTGAACTTTTTTATCATTTTGTTCATAAGCACGCTTAATGGGGCGTTGCGGTGTGAAATTCCAACGATGTAAATAGTGGTTAATCGTGCGCACAGGGAGCTCGATACCAAATTGTTCTTTGATGAGTTGTTGTATTGCCTGGCGTGTCCATAACGCAAAGGGTAATTTGAGTTGATCAGGCATTTTATCATAAATCATTTTCTGAATTGCTTTCTCCTGATCAGCGTTTAACCTGCGACCAGAACCTGTTTTCCGTCCAGGTTGTTCCAATTTCAGAGCTTTCATACCATGAGCTTGATAAAGTTTCACCCAGGTACCAACAGAGTTACGGTTGACACCCAGAATTTCTGCAATTTGACCACGATTTTTTCCTTGTTTGAAAAGCTTTATCGCCCGTTTGCGGACATAATGCAAGGTGTCTAGTTTTAAGTATCTTCCATCATTTTCTTTCATGGACAAAGATACGAAATTTATCCGTTTTTTTCTTAACTAATTATGGCCACATTAATAAGTAGCTGTCAAATTTTCAAAGAGTTCGCACGATACCTTGCGGACTATGCCGGATTTCGCAACAGCGCCAATTTGTATGTTTTGATACCGATTCCAGGCCAATCCTTTTTGTCGATACGCCACGCACAGTGCAAACCATCGCGGCCACCGTTTTTTTTCGGTGGCGTAGGCGAAGATATGGTGGAGTCCGGCGTGCCGGGGGAGGCTGAAATGGTGCAAGGGAATAAAAACAGAGCTAAGAAAAGTATAATAAGTGTTTTCATTTCATCCTTTCCGAATACAAGAATTTATTTTCACTGAAATTGTGTGGATTATCATGATAAATTTGTTGAGCTTGTTGCATGCGATATATTAAAATAAACTAATCTGCGAAGATTGCATCTTATTTAATTTATGCAGGATAATCCTTTAATTTTGTGGGAAATGCAAAGATTTGTGCCGTGGTTGTGTTAAGAATCACTTTATGAAAGGCAAGTGTATGGCTTTTATGTGGAGTAAACTGATATTCTTGAGTGTTGCTGTGAAGTCTAAACATCCATTAAAAGTACTGGGAAAAAATGGATTGGATATGCCTGCATAGGCTATACATTAATAGAGGAGGAGTGAAAAGTAATGTAGTCACAGATTGTTCAATGTTTGACTCTGATTAAGCTAAACGAAATCAGTATGGAGTATATTAATCATAAATTGAGCGACTTTAAAAACGAATTTTATAAAATAGAATTCAATATTTAATTTGAAAAATATTTCACAAAAATATAACTTCCAATCACACTTGTTATCACACTTATAAAAATAGAAATTATTGCAGAGATAAATTTTTTCTTCCGATTTTTAAGAGATTTTTCTTTATCTTTATATGCTTCTTCTGTCAACAATATAAAACTCGGGGGGTAATTACGCAGGGCATAATAAGTCCAGTAGTTAATTAGTAGGGATAACATATATCCCCCACCAAGAAAAGCTATACAGCGAATAATAAATTGCTGCCATAAACCTTCACCAAACAATAAACTTAATTGAACCAATTTCTGATTTAATTCAGTGTCTTTTTCATTTACGATATTATTCACTAGATTGGTGAAGTTTTCTTCTGCGTTTTCAATGCCAAAATATAGGCCAATAAACATTACAATCACAAATAAATAAATAATCGAATTCGTAATAAAACCAGCCTTGTTGGTTAAAAATTTATTAATCTTTTTCTCTTCTTCTAAAAGGCCTTCAATTTGTTTTTCAAGTAAACTTTCGATATCATTTCCCCACGACCGTGCGGTATGTTCGATCTTAACAAGAATATATCCACCTCCGATTGATTTGATCTCCAGAGATGCTGCCTCGTTAAATTCAGGTAAATTATGCCTTTGACGATACTTTGTGAAAAAAGCAATCGTTATCTTCTGTTTCTCTGGAGCATCTTTATCCTGAAATTGAACAAGATAGCTCCACTCCAGATGTATTGCTTCAGATATAATTGGTCTTACTTCCTTATAAGTTAGAAATTCTTCAAGAGAATTAACTGTGACATTTGACGAATCAGAATAAATTGTCTGTGCGGTAAACTGAATGAACTGTGAATCGTTCTGTTGTTGAATTCGTTGCATTATTAATTCATGAAAATTCCTTACATCATTTTGCGTTATCTCATAAGCACCACGGTAATATTTTGTAATTGTTTGAGGACGGCCAAGCAGACTACGTATAAAAGTTCCAAATTCACTTAATCCAACCGGCAAGCGAACATATCCCTTGTCGATACCTTCATCGGATTTTGCAGGCATGATGAAATCAGCTGCTGGTAATTCAGGAAGCTTCTCTTTCACTCCATCTTCTCCAATATTTGTTTTCGATAAATTTTTATTCATTTATTTGGCAATTTCATGGATAGGTGACCAAAATGAGGAAGATTACAATCAGTTGCTAAATATGAATTCTATTTTTGGTATTATTCATTATAAAATAAACTCAAGAGATCTCACTATTTTAATCAAATTTCCTAGATTTCAATTCTATTCCGTTGATTGAAATTTCCTTCAACTATAATTAGAATCACAAATAAAATCAAGATTTATATACTTCGAAGAATTATTCAGAAAATGTAGATATCCTCTATACTAACTCCTACCGCACAACCAACCTGAAACCCGTCCCGTGTACAGTCCGAATTTCAACGTTTTCATCCGGTTGCAGGTATTTGCGCAGGCGGGAGATGAACACGTCCATGCTGCGGCCGGTGAAGTAGTTTTCTTCGCCCCAAATGGTGAGCAGGGCGTCTTCGCGGGAGAGCACGGCATTTCTGTTTTTGCACAACAAATGCAGCAGTTGCGACTCTTTGGTGGTGAGTTTATGGGAGGTGGTTTCGGAATGCAGGCGCTGTTCGTCAACATGAAAGGTGAAGATCCCCAACTGGTAAACGCCGCTGTTTACTGTCGCTGCAGTAGTTGAGCTTCGCCGCAAAATCGCCTGAATGCGCAGTAGCAATTCTTCCATACTGAACGGTTTGCAAATGTAATCGTCAGCGCCAATTTTCAGGCCTTCAATGCGGTCTTCCTTCAGGGATTTGGCGGTGAGAAAAATGATCGGAATGTGTTGGTTTTTTTCACGGATTTCCAGTGCCAGGGTAAAGCCGTCCTTTTTCGGCAACATGACATCGAACAGACACAAATCCCATTGTTCTGCAAAAAACGCCTCTTTCCCTTGCACACCATCGGTACACAGCTTCACAGTGTAGTCGTGGGATTCGAGGTTTTCCTGCAACAGGAATCCGAGATTGGGATCGTCCTCGACGAGTAGAATTTTCGTCGGTTGGGGCATTGGGGGTTCTCCTGGTTTATGGAACACGGATTTGGTAGTTTGGATGGATTTTCAATAAAAATCTAATGGATTAGATACTTCGCATCTCAGCATCAGGTTGAATATGAATCTCTCTAGTTTCTTTTTTGCTTGATCAAAAAAGAAACAAAAAAATCAAGGCTGTTGAAAAATGGCTAAAATTTTGGAGATTATCCTAAATCATTTTAAACTCGCTACGCTCAAACAAAAAATGATTTTTAACGGATAATCTCCAAAATTTCTTAACGCCATTTTCCAAAGGCCATCAAAAAACAAACCAAGTAGCCGACTCCATTAATCAAATCCACTGCAATCCGTCAAATCCGTTTCGTCTGTGTTCACTTTATTTCTCGTTTAATCAAGTACCTGGCACTTTTCAATTCATTTTCACACACAATTTACTTCACAACCGGAAAGTGCAAGACCACTGTAGTACCGCGACGGTGTTCACTTTGCACCTCGATGGTACCGCCATGGGCTTCGACCATCATTTTGACGTAGCTTAAACCCAGACCAAAACCTTTGACATTGTGCACGTTTCCTGTGGGCACGCGGTAATACATATCGAAAATCCGTTTGCGGTTTTCCTGTTTAATGCCCAACCCGTTGTCGCTAATGGCGATGGTAATGCCGTGGTCGTCGTTGCTTGTTTTCACTGTTATGTCCGGATTCACCGGCGTGTACTTGTTGGCGTTATCCACCAGGTTCGTGATAATACCGGTGATGTGCATGGGATCGGCCTGAATTTGCGAATTTTTCGCAGCCAGATCGCAGCGCAAGCAGCCGTCCTTCTTTTCGACTTGCAAAGCGGCGTTGGTGGTCACCGAGGCGATCACGTCGTGCACATCAAGGGTTTGCAGATTCAATTCAAACTCGCCGCGCTCCAGTGCAGCCATCTGCAGAATGGTTTCCACCTGGCGCCGCATGCGGGCATTTTCTTCGGTGATAATTTTGTTGTAACGCTGAAAACGCTGCTCATCATCGCGTACACTGGTGTTGCTCGCCAGCGCTTCTGCTGCCAATGAAATCGTCGAGATGGGTGTTTTAAATTCGTGCGTCATGTTATTGATAAAATTAGTCAGCGAATAAGCAAAATGCTGCTGCCGGAAAATGGTTCGAATGGTGTAAATAAATCCGGCAAAAATAATCGCCAGCAGGAATAACGTTATCCCAAGCAACACGCTTATTTTTTTCAGAATAAAAAAGTCCTGGCGTGGGAAATAGAGTTTCAACCGTTCTGCATTGGGCGTAAGTGCAAGAGGAAAAAGCGTCATTGAAAAGGTGCTTTTTTGCAATTGCGGGGAAAAATCACTACCAGATGACGAATTTTGCAGGAGCAGTGAATCCTGTGGCTGAGAGAAAACACCCCAGGCGAACGGCAAATCGAGACCGTTTTCTGTAAGCGTCCCGCGAATCATGGAATCGAGCGCCGCTGGTTTTATGCGTTTCTCCAAAGGCAGGCGATTGGCCTGCTCGAGATCTGCGATGACTCGATTGACCAGCAGGCGTAGACCGGTTCTACTGCCCTTTGTGCTATCGACACGCACCATTACTCTATCGATAGCCTGGGGAGATGATCCGGCGTGCGTTATTATGCTATTAAAATTTGCATTATCCATTTGCCCGGCAATGGCAAAAATTTTGATGGAATCACTCGTTGTCGTATCCATTTGCACCTGTTGGGTGAAATCACTATAATGCAAAATTCGCCGCTGCTTACTGTGTGCAGTGTCCGTGGCAACGGTGTGAATTTCAAACTGAAAATCGGTATCGCTGGTTTGGGTCGAATACTGGAATGAATTGCTCACCTGCAGAAGACTGTCTCTTTTCGGGTGGGCATCGAGGATTTTTGTTAGCGCTTCTCTTTCTTCAATTTTGCGCACAATGGCAGCAAGAGAGCTGTTAACGTTTTGACGAAAGGTCTGCTGCTCCAGCCGCAGGGCATTTTTCAACAACACCACCTGCAGAGCGATGAGCCCAACGAGGGCGAACGTGATGCCGATGAGGATGAGCTGCATTTTTCGGTTCTTCTTTTTCATGGTGGAATCTACATTTTTCTTTGCTCAAATCCACACCAATTAACCTTTATTAACATTTCTTTGCCTGGTTTAACTGCACTTCCTGCATCCTTTTGCGTATGTTGGGTCGTCGAGAAAATTGGTGATAATAAACGAATGAATTAGGTGTGGTTGATACCGAATTCAATTGGACCGGGGGCTGAGTCAAAACACAAATTTTGTGAATAAATATGCAGTTTGCTGTATGTGCGTTTTTGAATGCTTGAAAATAGGCGGAGCGAAGCGACCGCCAGTCAATTCCCCTTTTGGAAGGGGTGGGCCCGACAGGGCTCGGGGTAGGTAAGTTTTGAGCTCAGCACTTGCATGAATTCTCAAGTGTTGCGCAGAACCCACCCCTGATCGCGAAAAACCGCTTCGCTTTTTTCGCTGATCTGTCCCCTCCCGAGAGTGGACTTTGAAAAGCAAAATTCAGCGTTTTGTGTTTTTATACAGCAAATTTATGTTTTGATTCAGCCCCCGATCGTGAGGATAAGATTTAGATACCACGTACTCGTACTCCCTCTCGTGCTCGTAATCGGATTTTAAAACCGAGAAGGAGTAGAAATACGAGTACGAGTACGAACTTAAATAAAAAGGAGCAAACCAATGCGAACACCATTTAAAACATCAGTATTTTTTCTAATTTTATTTTTGCTGAACTCAATTTCAGCGCAGATGATGAAACGTATCGAAATCCCCGAAGGCACGCCGGTTTTTAATTTCCCGGAACTTGGTGCTGTCATTATCGAGCAGGATAGCGTCGTGAAAGTGCTTTTTGCCCCGCCAGCCGAAATGCGCCCGAAAGCCAACAAAAACGCTGACGTACAGGATGATGACGTCATTCTTTTTGCCAACGGCAAACGCATTCGCAATCTTAAGATATTCGAGGAAATCGTCGCCGTGACAAAAGTCGATTCAGTCGTACAGCTCGGCCTGAAGCGGGGAGACAACCGGTTTATGACGTCGGTAAAAAAAGTAAATCCGGCTGATTTACCGAAACGCCGCATGATGATGCGCCGTGGCGATGACGATTCCCGCCCGCTTCCCGGCTTGCAAGCTTTGATTAAAAATGTCGATGGGAAGCCAGTGGTTTCCGAAGTATTCGAAATGGAAGGTATGCCGAAACCAGAAGTACAAAAGGACGATAAAATTACCCACCTCAACGGCGATGCAGTCACTTCGTTTGATGGCTTGTTTACGGCATTCAAAAAACTGGATGTTGGCAGCACCGTGAAGATTGATTTCGATCGTGCTGGTGAGAAAAAAAGCGTCTCCTTTGAAAAACCCGAGATGAAAATGCGCCGGATGAGAACACAATAAAGGTGTTCGATCCTTTTTACCGCGGGTTATTGAATTTAGCTAGCAAAAGAAGCTATTTGTTCTTGAAAATTTTGTCCACGAATTACGCTAATCTACCCTATTTTTTTTATCCAACAAACTTGGCTAGAAAATAACCGTTCGCGATATTCGTGTGATTAGTGACCAAGATTTTATTTGTATACATTTTAAACTTACTTTAACCAGATAACCAGACACAGAGTAATTTTTACTCAGTAGTCTCGGCGACTCTGAATGCTTAATAAAATACCTGATCAAATAATTTACAGAGTATTATGAAACGAATTACTTACATCCTGATCTCACTATTTCTACTGATCTTTACCGAAGTTCTGGCACAGTCAGGTTCATATTATAATCCCAAGGATGATCAGTACCGCCTGCTGGGTTTGCGCCGGGCGAGGGAGTCCTACCGCTTTGCCGTAGACGAACTCGAACGGCAAAAGGAGCTTTTCGAAAAAAGCCTCATCTCGAAAAACGATCTCGAACGGGCACGCAATGCCTTCGCCGATGCGGAGGTCAATTACCATCAAGCGCTGTTGGCTGTCCTTTTCGAAAAACAATACGTTGCGATTCAGAAAGCGATCAAATACCAGGGCAAAGACGGGCGAAAGAAAGTGCGCATCACGCTGGAAAATGCTTCCGGCAGCACAGAACTACAGACGCTGATCAACATCGAAGACGAGCTTTTCCGTGCTTTACAGCCGGATGTGGTGCACAATATTTATATTTCCTTGCTCAATGACGAGAATGCCATCATCAGTCAACCGTATGAAATTAAAATTGATGAGTTGTGGCACGGCAAGCCGAAAGAAGTTTCCTTCGAATTATTGCAGGATGTCGATGCGGTTTCGGTAAATTTGATTTATGGTAACGGTACGCAAAACAGCCGCAAAATTTATTTGCAGAAAGATGCTTCCGTTGACAAAGTTGTCATCCAGTCAGAGCAATTTTCTCAGGAAGCCGATCTTGGGGCCACAGCAAATTATGCGTTGACACTGGAGCTCTTCAGCGGTCGCAGCAATACTTTTAAGCTCGAAGTTGTCAACCTGCCACAGCAAATCAACCGCTATTTCACCGATCCTGCTTCCCGGGCACGATTGAGCCAGTTCCGTTTTCAGGAGAGCTCCAATACGCGTCAGGCTGCATTGCAAATCAATTTACCGAACCGGCCATCGGAATTCATTCCAATCGATCAGCCTATCGCATTTTTTGTGCTGGTCATTCCCCGTAACCGTTTGGATGAATTCGGGGATTTGCAGCAGAGGAACTGGACACAAAAGGAGATCGAAGCGCTGGATGTTGGTTTCGTGCGCCTTGAGCTCCTACCTCGCGGCATCGGCAAATTGCAGGTGCGGGCACCGCAGCTTTATCAGGCCATCCATGCGGGTGAAAATGGCCAATTTTTCATCGATTTGGTCAATGATGGGACACGGCGCCTGGACAATGTGGAAATCGAAGTTGATCCACCGCTGAATTGGGAAAAGAAAATTTCACCAGCACTGGTGCCAGCTATCGACATCGGCGCTGAGAACCGGGTACAGCTTGAACTCACACCACCAAACGGTGTTGCCGTCGGTCGACATGAAATTCGCGTGCGCACCTCGTCCCTCTCCAACAATCAGCCCATCGCTGGCGAAGATAAAACACTGACTGTCGAAATTTTACCTGAAACCAATTTTTTAAGCACGATATTAATTCTTTTTGCCATTGTTGCGCTTGTAGGTGGGATTGTGGTTTTTGGGATTCGGTTGTCGAGAAGGTAAATATGGTTTCAGGTTACAAGTTTCAGGTTACAAGTTTCAGGTTACAAGTTTCAGGTTACAAGTTTCAGGTTACAAGTTTCAGGTTGTAAGTTTTTTTGTTTCGCTTGGAACCTGTAACTTGAGAAGAATTAATCAGGAGAAAATATGGGAAATAACGAATTAAGAGGCACTGGCAAACTGGAAGCGATCAATTTAACCAAAAAATACGAAGATGGGGTGCTGGCCTTAAACAATGTTTCTTTCCGGGTCGAGCCGGGGGAAATTTTCGCAATGCTCGGCGGCAACGGCGCTGGCAAAACTACAGCGATTAATCTTTTCCTTAATTTTATCGAGCCGACCGAAGGGGAAGCACGCATTGCTGGTTTTATCTCACACAAAAAACCGTTGCAGGCGAAAAAACACGTCGCTTATGTTTCTGAGAATGTCATGCTTTACCCCAACTTCACTGCCCTGCAGAATCTCGATTATTTTGCACGTCTTGGAACAGAGAAAAAGTTCACCAGGGACGACTATCGTAAAGTTTTGCTGCGCGTCGGTTTACAGGAATCTGCCCACAACAAACGCCTGAAGGATTTCTCCAAAGGTATGCGGCAGAAATGCGGTATCGCCATAGCAATTTTAAAAGATGCACCGTGTATTCTGCTCGATGAACCCACCTCCGGGCTCGACCCCCAGGCTGGTTTTGAATTCCTGCAACTTTTGAACACGCTGCGTGAAGAAGGCAAAGCGATTCTCATGTCCACCCATGATATTTTTCGTGCCAAAGAAATCGCCAATACGATCGCCATCATGGATCGTGGAAATCTGGTGATGCAGCGTAGCCGTCAGGAGCTTGCTGATGCAAATCTGGAAGAACTCTATATGCAGTATATGGCGGCGTGAGAATAAAGTGTGAACGTTTGAAGGTGGGAAGGTGGGAAGGTGGGAAGGTATGAACGTTCAAACATTCAAACGTTCCCACCTTCAAACATAATACTGAGGACATTATGCTGAAATTAATCATAGAAAAAGAATTAAAAGAAATCATTGGTTCAACAAAATTTGTGGTGACTTTTGCGGTTTGTGCCGTGTTGATACTGCTCACTTTTTACGTCGCGGGACGCAATTACCAGCTTAATCGAACACGCTACGAAGCCGCGAAAGCGGAAAACATGCGTCATCTTGAAGGGCTCACGGATTGGGTGATGGTACGTAACCACCGGATTTTCCTGCCACCCGACCCGCTTTCAACGCTGGTCACCGGTGTGGCGAACGACATCAATCGTACCGTCGATATAACAACCGGGGCTGAATTGGTTGCCCATGACAGCCGATTCAATGACGATCCTGTCTTTGCCATTTTCCGTTTTCTGGATTTAACCTTTGTCTTTCAGGTTGTGCTTTCGCTGTTCGCCATTCTATTTGCTTACGATGCCATAAACGGTGAAAAAGAACGGGGCACGCTCAAACTCACCTTCGCAAACGGGATTCCAAGAACCCACTATATCGTCGGTAAAGTCATCGGTTCTTTTTCTGCCCTGGCGGTGCCTTTGCTCATTCCATTTCTCATAGGATGCCTTATTTTGCCCGTATTCGGCATTCATTTCACCGGTGAACAATGGGCACGACTGGCGCTAATTTTTGTCACCGGATTGCTTTATTTTGCCGTTTTCCTCGTGCTTTCCATTTTCCTGTCCACGGTCAACAAACGCAGTGCCAATTCATTTTTGCTCGCCCTTGTCGTCTGGGTTTTCGCTGTGCTCATCATTCCGCGTTCGGCAGTTTTGCTCGCGGGTCGCTCGGTACCCGTCCCTTCGGTGGATGAGATCGCTTCAAAAAAGAATACGCTGCAGCGCCAGTTGTGGACGGAACACCGAAAGGCAATGCTTGGTTTCCGCTCAACAAAAAGCTCTGACGATCCGCAGGAATTGATCAATGAATTCCAGCAATTCATGTCCGATTTAAACGATAAACGGGATAAAGAAACGCGTGCACTGGCGGGCAAACTCAACGAAGAACGGCGCAACTGGCAAATCCAGCAAAACAATCTGGCCATGGGGCTGGCGAGCATTTCTCCGGCAGCAAGTTTTGATCTTGCAGTGACCCATATTGCCGGCAGCTCGCTGGAATTGAAAGAGCATTATCTCAAAGAAGCACAAAATTATCAGGAAAGTTATGCTGAATTCATGCGCGAAAAAACTGGCATGAACACCGGCGGCGCTATCATTATGCGCATTGAGGATGGCGAAGAGAAAAAAGAGATCGATCCCCATGAACTGCCGGTCTTTGCGTTTCGTGAAATTTCATTCAGTGATTCAATTGCCGCAGCGGCGCCACATCTTGCACTGCTGGTTGTGTTTAATGTTGTCTTTTTCGCCGCGGCATTTGTCGCTTTTCTGCGGTTTGATGTGCGATAGTTTTATACCTGATTAAATCCAAAGCATCCGAACTTGGATGCAAATTTGATAAATATCTCCATTTTCTTTTTTGCTTGATCAAAAAAGAAACAAAAAAATCAAGGCTGTCGAAAAATGGCTAAAATTTGGGAGATTTTACTGAATCATTTTGAACTCGCTGCGCTCAAACAGAAAATGATTCTTAACGGAAAACCTCCCAAATTTCTTAACGCCATTTTTCAAAGGCCATTTTAAAGCCCTGCTGTAATGGATTCAATCGAAAATTACAATCTGAGGATTCCATGTTTAAAATCCTACTCGAAAAAGAACTGAAAGCTTTTCTGAACAGCCCGAAATTCGTAGCGACATTTATTGTTTGCACGCTGCTCATTCTACTCAGCGTTTTCATTGGTATTCAGGAATACAAATCTGGCGTGCGGCAGTATGAGACGGCACGCAAACTGGTAAACGACGAAATGCAGTCGGCCTCCTCGTGGCGCGGTTTATCCACACGCATCTACCGCAAACCAGACCCAATGCATATTTTCGTTTCCGGTTTGCATTATGACCTCGGCCGCGTGAGTGCAATCGATAATGATTCAGGTGTGAAATTGACCAACAGCATTTATTCCGATGATCCCATCTTCGCCGTTTTTCGCTTCATCGATTTTACTTTTATCGTGCAAGTAGTGCTGTCGCTTTTTGCGATTCTTTTCACTTATGATGCCATCAATGGCGAAAGAGAAAGCGGGACGCTCAAACTCACTTTCGCCAACGCCGTCCCAAAGGTCAAATACATCATAGCGAAAAGTCTCGGCTCCTGGCTGGGGCTGGTGATTCCATTGCTTCTGCCCTTATTGCTGGCAATTTTACTGCTTTTGCTGTTACAAATCCCGATGACAGGACACCACTGGGCCCGATTGCTGTCCTTGTTTGGTGTCTCTTTTCTCTACTTTACATTTTTCATTTTTCTTGGTGTGCTGGTTTCCTCACTGACACGGCAATCGTCGATTTCCTTTCTCACTTTACTGGTGCTGTGGATTGTGCTGGTGTTTATCGTGCCGCGAGCCGGAATTATGCTGGCCGCGCACATCGAACCGGTGCCCAGTGTCGCAGAAATCGACGGAAAGCTGGAGGCATTTTCCAAAGACCAGTGGGAGCAGCATCTCGACGCCATGGAAAGCCGCTGGCAGGAACGCAATCGTGGCACCGAAAATATGACCAAAGAGGAACGGGAAGCGTGGAAAGATGATAACTCCTGGCAGTGGATGCAGGAAGACGAAAAAGAGCGTGAAAAGACGGAAAAAGCAATCGACACCTACGCGACCAAATTGCGCCAGGACTTACGCAACCGGCAACGCAATCAGGAAAAGCTGGCTTTTGTCCTCGCACGTTTTTCGCCGGTCAGCTCCTATAAATTGACGGCGATGCACCTTGCCGAAACCGACATTGAACTCAAATCGGAGCATGAAGATGCACTGCAGCAGTATCGTGATCAATTTCTCGCCTACCGGGACAACAAAGCGAAACAAAACGCAGATAATGCCGGTGGTATTCGTATCGAAGTGGATAACGAGGGTTTGCGTATTCAGGGGAGTGCCGACCAGGGCACACTGGACATCGCTGATGCGCCGGTCTTTCACTACCCGCAACGCAGTTTTGGCCATGTTATCGCCGCTTCGGTGATGGATGTGGGTTGGTTATTCTTTTGGACAGTGGTTGTTCTGGCGTGGGCGTTTGTGGGTTTTTTGAGGTATGATGTGAGGTAGGATTATTGTTGAGGCAAATAAGAATCTTTTTGGGAATTTAAAATTCTGACTGCAGAAGGGTCAAATTTTAAATTAATAGTCTTACTCTTCCTTCCTAAAAATGGGCGTAATTAAGCATGCCATTCCGGTTTCTGCGCTTTTTAACAGAATACCGAAATCTGCTAGGGAGACGTCGCGTTGTAAAATATTCAAAAGGCATGTTGTAATTTAGTAAGATGCCGGTATTGCACAAAACGCAAACCGGCATAACATTTAGGGGTAATCGAACATACAACTTAAGCAGTAACAGGTACTACCGCAATATCGTAAGCTTTTTCCTCGCGACAAATCCCTTACTCTGCAGCACATAAAAATACATGCCCGGCGCTACTGTCAATCCATCGCGGGAGCGGCCGTTCCAGGCGATTTTATGAAAACCGGCATTTGCGCTATTGTCCATGAGAGTGGCCACATGCTGGCCGAGAATGTTGAATATTTCCAGCTTCACCTCACCAGCTACCGGTAATTGAAATTCGATGGTCGTACCGGAAACACTGCGCTGCGGGGCAAAGGGATTCGGGTAATTCTGCATCAGGGCGAAAGATTCCGGCACTGGTCCAGGACTGGTGAGATCGCGCTGGGGACCGGTTCCTTTGCCGAGATTACGTGCAACAGGAAGTTGCGTTGAAAAGGCATTGAAATACGTGTTCGCCATGATGCCGTAGCCAGTGTCGTTGGGATGCAGGTAATCACTCATATAATCGTTAGCATTGTAAGTAAACAAATTCGGATTGGCCTCAAAGGGTGAGAATTGATCGACTAAATGAATGGATTCTGCAGACTCGGTAATTGTCCCGTTGCCATAGTCGTTTACCAATGTAGCGATCTCTGCATTGTATGTATTGATTTTATCCATGCGATCACTACCGGGAATGATTTGGCTGAGAAAAATATCTTCCACAAATTCACCGTTGGTGCCATCTTTCCACTGCAAAATGTAGCGGATGAGCGTTGCCATTTGACCACTTGTGCTGGTATTGAACGACGAGCGATTATCATGGTACGGTGCGATAAAAGTTTCCCGGGTTAAATCGTTGGTACCGAGATGAATCATGATTACATTGGGCTGGTAAATCTGCATTGCGTTGGCGATGTCATGCAGCCCCGTGCCGGTATTGTTTCCATATTCCGGTGGATAGAAATCGTTAACCTGTTTGCCTGCATAAAAATGGCCATTGTAAGGTTCAATTCCTTCACCGCCGACAAGTGCAAAATCGTAACCGGCATCCACCAGGTGCTGATAAAGATCGGGGCGAAAGCCCTGACCATCGCTGCTGCCAACGCCTTCGGTGATGGAATTCCCCACCACCAGGACACGGTAATCTACGGCGGGCACCGTCGTGACTTCCGATCCATCCATGAGCGCAAAATCATCGACGCGCATTTCGCCTTTTGTTGCGGTGTTGTAAGCAGCGATTTCGTAATGAAAAGCATCATCCAGGGTTAGACCATCGAGGCCAAACGCTTCGTTGTAAACCGAATGCCACACGTTTCCATCCAATGAAATATCGAAATACACATCGCTGTTGTCAAAGCGCATTTGCACCCACACGGGTCCGGTAATCCGCAAGCTGCCGGTCACATCCACACCGTCGACGCTGCCGTTTTTACGCCATTGCACGTAAAGGCGACGGAAATTCTCGCTGCCGCTACGGTAGACGTAGAAACGATACCAGGTTGCTTCGGCATAAATACCGTTGCCAGCGGAGCCAGAATACGTCGGCGATAAACCGATGTCGCCATCGTCGTTCGGTTGCGTGATATTCATGCGCACTGTCGAGTTGCGCACGACAAAAGCATCTTTTGTAACAACCCAGCCAGTTTCGCCACTGCTGGATTTTAACTCTAATTCATCATTTTGAATAGAACTCTGATTGCCAGAATTTTGCCCAACAAACCATTTGTTGCCATCGATTTGAGGCTTATTATAATCATCGCTGAAAAACGCGGCATCATTCAAAGTTACGAAGGTAAAATCGCCACTCGAACTTTGGTTGTCCTGGGCATCCTTGGCAAGAATACGAAAATGGTATTCTGTATTCATCACTAAATTCTGCAGCGAAATGCCATGACTCGTGTCGGTTACAGAGGTCCAATTAGTAATGTCACCGTACTGGTTTGTTTCCCCGTATTCGACTCGTGTGAAAGCCAGCTCATCTGTGTGCCAGCTTAGATTAGCACTGTTTATGGTCACGGAGTTCACCAAAACCCCGGCAATGACTGGTGGCTGCAGATCAGCAGCAGTCGTAAAAATTGCATCGGTGGAGCGACTTTCATTCCCTGCTGCATCGCGACTGATGACGCGGTAATGGTAGGTGGCATTGCCCTGTAAATTGTCCAAAAGCACACTGTGATTTATTTGAAATCCAGCATTTAAAGCTGAAATCTGACCGTATGCGGGATTCAAACCATATTCAACTTGTGCCGTTGCTGCTTCATCTGTCTGCCACTGAATTGTCGCCGAGGTTTCGGTAATACCACTCGCCTGAACCTGAGCAATAACCGGTGGTGTTGTGTCGGTGCTGATTTCCACATCCGTCCAGAGAAAATCATCAACGACCCACTCGCCGTTGGAATTGGTATTGTTTGCAGACAATTCCGCATAATAAGCGTCGTCAATGGTGGCGCCAGTGAGGGCAAAATTCTCACTGTAGGCACTAGTCCATTGCAGATTGTCGAAGGAATAATCAAAGGAAATGGTTGCACCATCAACGATAATGCGCAGATAAAAATCACTGTTAAAAATTTGGTCGGTCGCGACATCCAGGCCGTCAATTACACCATTTTTTCGCCATTGGACATACAATTGGTATGTTCCAGAATTACCGGAGCGGTAGTTGTAAAAACGATACCATGTTGGTTCATTATAAAATCCATTTGTAGCCGAAGGTGTCCGTGTTGGTGAAATACCAAATGCCCCGTCTTTATTTGCCTGCACAACTTTCAGGCTGATCGATTTATTCCGAAGTATCTCTGATTCCTGCGTGTAAATCCAGCCACTTTTGCTGCTTGCTGCCAGATGCAATTCACCATTGCTGACATCAGACTGGTTGTTGCTGCTGTTACCTATACCCCAAATTGCCGGATCGATCGTATTGGTCTCGAAATCATCGCTGATGCCATTTGTGGAGGGGACTGCCGTGGTCGTAAAAGTGTAATCCGTGCTGGTGGTTGCATTGTTTGCAGCATCTGTTGCACTAATTTGATAATGATAAGTTGTTTCTGGTTGCAATCCACTCAGCGTAATTTCGTGGGAAGAAACAAAGCTGGTACTTGCATTCGCCGTACTGCCATACGTTGTGTTTAGACCCCAGGAAATCGTCGAAGTCGCCGGTTCATCTGTGCTCCACGAAACAGTAGCCTGATTGCTGGTTACTGAAGAAGATAAATTGAAAATTGCCGGCGCGGTTCCATCTGGTGCTGTATTAATAGCTGCAATGGAAAAATCATCAATTATCCAGTCGCCATTTGCCGGTGTACTGTAACCCGATAACTCGACATAGTGCAGGCTTGTGGCTGAAAATCCCGGTAGTGCATAAGCCTCATCGTAGGCAGAAATCCAGGATGTAGTATCGAAGCTGTATTCAAAGTAAACATGGGCGTTTTCAGTGCGGATACGCAGATAAAAATTGTTTTGAAAATCGACACCGGTTGCCACATCGAGACCATCAACAACACCATTTTTTCGCCATTGCACATACAGCTGGTACGGTCCGGAATCACCGGAGCGGTAATTATAAAAACGGTACCAGTTTTGTTCGTTGTAAAATCCTGTGCTGGCGGAACCAGTGACAGTTGGCGACAGCCCTATACAACCATCTTTGTTCGCTTGCACGACTTTTATGGTTATGCTTTTATCATCAAGGTCATAGGCGTTTTTTGTATAAACCCACCCCGTTTTTCGAACTGCGGAACGCAGCACAAGTTGATCGTTTTCCACCTGTGAATAATTACCGCTGTTGTTGCCTAATTGCCAATAAGCAGCATCGAGAGAACCCGCATTAAAGCCATCCGAAAAATCCACCGATTGAGAAAAAATGAGCGATGGGATAAGAAAAATTAAAAAAGAATATTTAAAAATGTAACGTTCTTTCATGAACTGGCTTTCTCCTGAAATGTCCTGAAGTGCAATTACTAAACTGATATTAATTAGCGTCTTTTATGGTGAATTGCTGAAATGAACATGCCTGAAATGACAAGCGAAAGCCCGTTCACCAGGAACTTTCTTTGTTGATTGTTGGACTTGATGCCGATATACATTTATTATCTGTCCTCCTAAAGTGGGGTGATTTACCATTGTGTACAGCAATTCAGATAAATACACTTCAGCATGGTAATCATCATTAAAAAGGAACCCAAACATTTTTAAAACGGTGAGGATTAAAATGGGTATAAAATATTTTTTTCTAGTGCTAATATATTTGCTCGCATTCAATCAGCATGAATTAACCGCAAATGATGCACAGGAAACGGAAGAAGCGTCTCTATTACAACAGATTTTTACATTAAAACAATTAAAGCCCGATATTAAGAAAATTGCTGTTCTTTGCCAGACCAAAAACCATATTGAAATTGAACAACAATTGGGCCGGCTGCAAAAACAAACACAACTTGAATTCGTTTTGTATGATATTAAAAAACTGCCGGATGTAGCAAAATCAGTAAAAGATGCGACGACATATAAAGATGTGCAAGTGCTTTGGATATTTGCGGATGAGATTTTGCTGGACGCCAAAACACAAAGTTACCTGATAAACCAATCCATGCATGCAAAACTGTTTTTGTTATCCGTGGACCAGGAAATGGTGAAAAAAGGTGGAACGGCAAGTGTACGAAAAGGTGCATCAAAACCAGTCATCTTCCTTAATCAAAAAGCCATGGAGCTACTAGCGATTTCTGTGCCGGTTGATTTAACCGAGTCCGCTGAAATCATCAAATTTTAACACACAAACAGGGAAATAATTATGTTGCAACTTGGAATGAACAAGAAAGTTTTAATTTTTAGTCTTGTTTGTATCCTAATTTTCGCCAGCATGATTGGTTTTACATTGCAACGCAGTGCCAATGCTTCAGTGCAGGAGGAATTTACCTCGCGGGGTGAAGTCTTAACGCGGAATTTAGCCTTCAATACCAAAGTAGGTTTAGTTTTCCAGGATACGGACAATTTGAATGAATTAGCCAATGGTGTGATTACAGAATCAGGAGTTGAACTCGTACTGGTACTTGATGCCAACAACACCATTCTGGTAAAGCACGGGGATGAGAACACCTACGATTTAAACAGGCTCTCAAACATAAAAAAAGACCAAAAGCACCCCCTTATCGATTATTCAAAAAAACGAAGAATCAATTTTGCGCAACCTGTAATAAATGACGGTGAAATTGTTGGGAGTGTCGTTATCGGACTTTCCACAGAAAAACTTTTGCAAAAGATTAAAGAGGCAAACTTCAATGCAATTCTCATCACGATCTTCATGAGTATGTTGTCCATCGCATTTATCACACTCGTAGCAAATAAAAAGTTAAAACAACTACACCAGATAAAAGAGTTCGCTGAAGAATTGGCTTCAGGCCAACATGGCAAAACAATTTCAGTAATATCTAAAGATGAAATTGGGGATCTGGCAAATTCCCTCAATATCATGTCGGGAAAAATCGGCGAAGCGCTGGAAGAGGCGGAGACAAATTACCGAAAATCACAGGAATCGGCACAATCCTTAGCCCAGGCGCATGAACGTGCTGTCAAAGAAAAAAGTGCTCTCGCGGACGCTGCGAACAGAATGCAAAAAACTTTTGAGCGAATAAAAGATGGTGACCTAAGTCGAGGTGCGGTATTAAAAGGCAAAAGCGAATTAACTGAAGTCGGTGATGGGCTCAATGCTATGCTCAAGGAATTTTCAAGCATTCTGACGCAAATTCGCTCGATGACGCATTCACTTGAGAAAACATCACAAATTATAAACGAAGTGAGCCACCAGATCACCTCGGGAGCAGAAAGACAACAAACACAAACTGTAAGCATCACTTCTTCCGTCAGAGAAATGGCGCACAGTCTGGAACTTTCGCAAGCAGGTATTAAAAATGCTCGTACTGTAGCCGTGAAAGCGCAACAGAAAGCAAATGATGGTGGTGTCGTCGTGAACCGTGCAATCGATGGTATTAATCGTATTGCACAAATAGTTGATGATTCCACATCGACTGTTCGTTCTCTGGGTGAGCAATCGCAGCAAATCAACGATATCGTGCAGGTTATTGAAGAAATTGCAGACCAAACCAATCTCCTTGCATTAAATGCAGCAATCGAAGCAGCGCGTGCCGGAGAACAAGGACGCGGATTCGCCGTTGTTGCGGACGAAGTAAGAAAGCTTGCCGAACGCACTTCAAGAGCCACAGGTGAAATCGCATCACTGATTAAAAAAGTTTCGCAGCTCACAGATGATGCTGTACAAGCGATGAATACCGGTAATGCTGAAATGAAATCAGGACGAGATCTTGTACAAAACATCGGTTCAGTGCTCCATGAAATCGTTGGTTCCATTGAATCGATACAGCATGAATTTGAAGATCTTGTTGGAAAGAGTCAGGAACAGCATTATGCCGGTGAGCAGATTTCTGAACAGATTGATTTAATTCAGGATGTTGCACAACAAAACACGATTTATGTTCAGGAAGTCCAGGAAACAGGGAATGATCTGCAGCAACAAATCAGTACATTAATATTACTTGTCAGTCGATTTAAAACAGAAAAAATCGAAAAGGACGATTTAAGTCCGACATTTGTTGAGATTGACGCAATCCCAGAGGAAGAAAATTTTGGATTTTAACTGAAGCCTTCCTATTCGAAATGTCCGGCAAAGAAAAAGATGCCAATATTGAGAGAAGAAAGTAGTTGTCAAGGAATTTAAAAATCATCCTATTTTTTCGAATTGAAAATATTTTTCATTGACAACAAGATGTTGTTTTGCTATATTGGTCGCTCTTAAAAATGAGGCAATATGGCAAAAGTAAAACAAAAAGCAAATGCAAAAAACACAGGTAAAATTACGTTTACCAAAACGAATTATACTATTTTTGCAATTGGTTTGATTTTCCTAATTGCCGGATATATTGCTTTAGCGCAGGGTCCTGCTACGAGCTACTTATCAGTCAGCGTAGCTCCGATTCTGTTGGTTTTTGGTTATTGTGTTATTATTCCTCTGGCCATTCTTTATCGGAATGCCGAAGAGAATAAAAATTTAAAACAGGGCGATTAGCTCAGCTGGTTTAGAGCACCTGCCTTACAAGCAGGGGGTCATTGGTTCGAATCCATTATCGCCCACAAACATTCATTCTGGGACCGTGGTGTAGTTGGTTAACACGCCGGCCTGTCAAGCCGGAGATCGCGGGTTCAAGTCCCGTCGGTCCCGCTTAAAAGCAGCTTTCCAAAAAAAGCTGCTTTTTTTTTGCATCAAGCTGGAGAAAATATGAAAAATTTGATCCCTGCAAGTTTAATTGCAACTCTCTTGTTTTCCTGTCAATCGACAGACACCGAAAGCACCAATTTGCGAGCCTTACAAGGACCAGTTCCTGTTTATATCGAAATTTTTGCAGATTCATTAAATAAAGTAGAAATTTCCACACAGGTAAAAAACGGAACAAACCTGCAAGAGATAATTCAGGCAACCGTTCAAACTGGCTATGCAGATCCAGCCAGAAAATTCGTAAATTCACTTGCCGGAATTGCTGCTGATCCGCAAAAAAGAGAATTTTGGTTTTTAGAAATTAATGGAGAAGGATCAAAGGTTGGTCTGGCAGAAATCGCAATCGATGATACAATGCATGTCCTCTGGCAGTTGAAAAATTATTGAAGATGGTAATATCGAAAGTTGTTAATTCGTTTTAAAAAGGCATCCTTCTGCAATTTTCGCTCTGCAAATGCACGTATATCTTTATTCTGAACTTTATAAACAACCCGCGATGGGATTTGAGGACTCAGTTGATTGATTTTCACCGCCAAAACAAGGGATGCCTGGGGTTGCGAAACATCCAGTGTTGCAGCATACTGGGTTATCAAATGCAGGATATTGTCTTCAAAACTTCGTAGTGCTTTTTTTAGAATCTCCGTACTCACTGTATCAATCTGCGAAAAACGCGTCCAGACGTTAACTCCCGAACCAGGATTTTGAGCTTGTACACGTCCACCACCGGAAGATAAAAATGCTTCAGGATCCGTACTAAAATAGTACTCAAAAGAATTTGCACTGAGGAAATTTGTCTCAAAGGATAGAATGGTACCGAAATCGTTCAATTGAATTTGCGAAATCGGTCCAACGAGATCAAATGTTCCGGCAGATCGACTATGCAACATCGTCTGCAATGCATTGATAAAGATCGCCAAGGCCGGTTGTTTTTCCTGGGTCACATCAGAGCTGCGAATACTGAGCATTTTCGAAAACTCCTCCGCGTTTACCCTTCCTTCACGAAACGCATCGATATCTTTATAATGTGTCGTGACAGTGAATCCGGGCAAGACGACGGGCGTACTCGGCCATGAGACCTCGGAGCTTTGTATTGTCTGATTCGAGTAGATAACCGTCACTTTATCCTGATTTTTGAGCTGCCGAATCGCATCCGCATATTGCTGTAAAAAATAGACGATTTCCTCCTGCAACTGTTCTGTCGATTTTCTATCGGCACCATCCATCATCTGCCCATGGTTCACAACTGCAACATGCTCACCAGATTCAAAAGCACGAAAATTTTGCAATAGCAAATCAAATGCACTGCGTGGTGCAGGTATCGTAAAAATCACTCCATAACTGGGGATAAAGATACCTCGCGTCGAGTTGTGTGTTAAATGGATTCGTCGATAATCATCGGTTGAGACCAGCTTATCGAGAATCGATTCCATGATATTGAGATCTTTGTCCATCATGGACATATTCAGCTTGGCAGAATTCTGCTGGCTGAACACTGCGTCTGGAGCCGAAGCCTGCAGATAAATCAGAATAAAAGAAAAAAATAAGACACGTATCCAACTGCGAATCATAAATATCTTAGCCTCGTAATTTATTTCCGTTGAAAATTCACATCCCGCATAAGTTTCTGATACTGAGAATTTTGCGACTCACGTACTGCATCCAGACCACGGCCAATGACTTGCATATCGTATTGGCGCTGCCGTTCCAATTGCTGTGAGTACGAAGCCATCATGGTTTCCAGTTTTTTCTCGTTGCGCAGGTGTTCATCTTGCAGATAACTCGCCAGGATAGCCTGATTCTCCTCACGCAACTTTGCCACCAGAGCTTCCTGCATTTCCGGAGTCAATTGTTGTGTTTTTTGTGGGAACAGACTCATTCGCAAGGCAAATCCTTGCTGATCGTATTTCAATTCCATATTTGCAAGAGAAACGACGGCCACCAGTATCAGGAAAGCCAAACCTGCGGCATAGCCAATTCGGGCAAAGGACAATCGTGGCAATTCAAAATGAAAGCCCTTTAACCATGACTTTCCTGGCAGGTCACTAAAAATGATTCTTTCCTCCGGTTCCACTTCCGGAAGTGACGCAAAAAGTTTGTGTGTTTGTTGCAGCGATTTAGATTCCGCTGCACAGTCAGTGCAGGTTTTTAAATGGTGCTCCAATTCACGCTTGGGAGCATCATCCAACTCCTCATACAAATAGTCCATAAGGAGTAATTTGGCATTATCACATTTCATATTGCAGCATCTCCTTATCAAGATTCCACTTTTCCAATTGTTTACGTAATGCTTTTAATCCGTAGTACATCCGTGATTTTACCGTATTCACTGGCAATCCAAGAATTTCAGCGATTTCAATGAATTTTAGTCCCTGATATTCCTTCATAAGCACAATCTCTTTTTGCTCTTCCGGGATTTCTGCCAGAGCGGAAGTCAAAATTCCGTTCAATTCATCACGGTGTAATTTACGAGTGGGATTATGTTCGGCCATGCCGGATTCATCCACCTCGTTCGATATGTCAAATCCTATGTTTTCTCTCATTTCTTCAAAACTATAATTGTTTTTATTTTTCTTTCGTTTGGATTCATCACGGCATTGATTTAGAGCGATTTGATAAATCCAGGAAGAAAACTTGTCTTTTTCTTTCAGCTTTCCCAAGCTGGAATGCACTTTAATAAAGGTTCGTTGTGTGATATCCTTTGCATCCTCAACATTGTTGAGATATTTCAAAGTAAAATTAAAAATTGGTTTTTGCCATCGCCACACGAGTGTATTAAAGGCGTTCACATCGCCATTTAAAAATTTTTCGATTAATTGAATGTCGGTCATTAGCTTGGTTTCACTTAAGAGAAAGGATTGTTCTCTCCGTCTAAATTTGCACTTTACGGTAAAGCAAAAATAAGACGAAGAGGGTGAATTAAAAGTTTTATCCCACTCCAATTTTATCTGTAATAAGCTGATGGAAAGAGAGTTGATGAATTTAACCGGAGATTGGAGTAAAACAGCCTCTGAAAGCCGTTAAATCGTTGGAGCTTGAAATATAAAGAATTTTTGCTAAATTCATACGGCAAATACGCCGTAATTTCATCCCGCTTTATTGAGGTGCAGAATTAAAATCCCAACTGCCACACACTTACAGTTAAAAAAGTAATTATTTCATTCCGATGGGAAAACCAGAAAATTTGGTCTGGTGAGCTAAAAAAACCATATTAAGCTATATGAAAGCTTCATACAAATTCATTTAAAAAGTTTAAGTCGCTTCATCTATCGCCAAATATGCTGCAATATCTGAAAAAGATTGGTTGTTTGGAAACAAAACGAACATTTCACGATAAACGAGATCAAAATATTTACATTTAAAGCATCAATTAAAACTTTCACGCGACGGCAAATGTCTTAAAATAAATTCAATTTGTGACTGATTTCGCCCGAGAACGAATCAAAAAAAGAAATAACATAAAGGAGAAAAAAATGAGAGGTTCAAATCCATTATTCAATTCACAACGCTTTGGCACCCGTGCCCATGTTGTGGATGAAAGTGCCGTGATGACTATTCAGGGTACGATGAATAAAACTATTATCATGTTGTTTTTGACGTTCCTTGCCGCAACATTTACCTGGGAGCAATATTTCTCTGGCAATCAAAGTTCAGGATTGCTGATGCTTGGTGTATTCGGTGGCTTAATTGCGGCGATGGCAACGATCTTCAAGCCAAACTGGTCACCGATCAGTGCGCCAGTTTATGCGATACTCGAAGGTCTTTTTCTTGGTGGCATTTCTGCATTGTACGCCCACATGTATCAGGGTATCGTTATGCAGGCAGTTGGGTTAACCTTTGGTGTGATGTTCGTGATGCTTTTTCTCTATCGCAGCGGCACGATCAAAGTCACAGAAAAATTACGTTCCGGAATCATAGCTGCCACAGGAGCAATCGCGCTTTTTTACTTTGTTTCGATTATCCTGAGCTTTTTCGGAATCGGTATGCCGTTACTGCACAGCAACGGACTTTTTGGTATCGGATTTAGTCTCGTTGTTGTTGGTGTAGCTGCATTCAATCTTCTGCTGGATTTTGATTTCATCGAACATGCAAGCCGTGAGGGCATGCCAAAATACATGGAATGGTATGCTGGATTTGGTTTGATGGTTACTCTGATCTGGCTGTATTTGGAAATTTTACGTCTGCTGGCAAAACTGCAAAGCCGCGACTGATAATCATTACGTGCCCGATCTTAGGTTCGGGCACGTTTAATTTAATAAATCTCCATAGCCCGGTTATATATATAAATGGCGTCAGGTTGGCGATGGGCAGTATGTTTCCCCGAACGAATTCCTGGGGGTTCCTGAATTAAAGGGGCTGGTATCTCAATCACCATCTATAAAATCCGCTTTCAGACTGTTCAAATATTCATAGCGTGCAGAATCGATTTAAAAAATCCAAAAAACTCTCTGCTACTCACGAACATGTCGGCAATTTGGTAAGTTATTAAAAAAAACAGGGGATAGAATATTTCAGGATTTGTTCGTGACCAACCTAAAATCGGTGTTGAAATCTTGTCAATAAATGCTCTTGAATTACACAGAAAAACAATGTATACCCCAACCACTGCACCTCCAAAGATATCCGTTGGATAATGCAAACCCAGGTATATTCGAGGTAAGCCAATGAGAAGAGTTGTGTATATTACTGCAAAAATACCAATCTTTTTTGAGATGTAAAACATGCCTGTGGATAGGGCATAAAACAATACCGCATGGTCGCTCGGAAACGAAGACCACCCTTCCAGGGCCCCAGGCCTCATACCATAGGGAAGCAGAAAATGTACAGTCGCATCATGGAGTGGACGCAATCGAAAGGGTAATGTCAATGCCAAACCCCTTGCCAACACCATTGCAATGAAACAACCAAGAAATGTCGAAATTATGTGTCTATGAATTGCTGTTTGGTTTTTATCCGCCCTGAACCAGGCCCACCAATAAATAAGAATTAAAATTACCCCTTTTATGAGTTGATTTTCAGAAACAAAACTTATCGTATAATCTGCAGTCCAGGAAATACGGGAAAAGTGATTGAAAAAATTAATTATTAGCGCATCAAAAAAATTCATTAGCATCTCCCTCTACGGCAAACCACGAATTAGCTGTTTTTCCAAATCTCTACTATTTTGGATTAGTTATTTTCACAACTTTGATTTTCCGATTCGTTTCTAATCCGCCAATAAATAAAACACAACCCCTAATTGATCACCATGGGTTGTCTTAAGCGGTATAAAAAAGTTTGTTTCTACGACCAATTCATCGGCTACCATTTGCAAAAAGCGCTCACCAGCGGGTGAAGGCACTGCAACTTGCACCTCCCGCAAATCATCTTTGAAACGAATTAATGTAGCCACTTCGCGGGCATAATCGCGGGCATCAGGCAGCAAGCGTAAGCCATCGGCACTGAAAAGCGTAGCCCGACCAAGGCCAATCAACAGCGTATCACCCAACACCAGATTGAAAGCAGGGACGTTAAACGAATTCCCGGGGAAAATTCGTTTGTTGCCGGCCTCGTCCACAGCCAGAAAACTATACGCATAATTTTGTCCTGCATGCAAGGGCACGTCGTTATCACTCATTCCATCCCAGGTAACATTTTCCGGTGGATTGCCTTCGCCTCTGATTTGGCGAAAAAGGGAACCATCACTGCTGGTTATATCAAGTTGCCAGCGCTGCAATTTTTTAAACTGCACGCGAAACGATTTAACGGGTGCCGGTTGAATTCGTGCGTATTCAGGTTGAGAAAAATGAAGGGCAAACGATGCTGATTCATCACTTTCACCGGCTTCATTTTCGAACTGGTCCAGACTGTTCCAACTCACTCGATTCTCAATGACCGCTTCATGGCTGTAATCAAAATTCACAAGCAATGGCAATTTGTCTTCTTCTGCAGAGCCTTGATATGTCGTCTGAACAACAACATCTTCAAGTTTATTTGCCGATGTATCTGTCTCCGCGGTCGTCTGTGCCAAACACAAAGTAGACCAGAAGAAGGCAAAAATGATAATTAAAATTCGCTTCAAACTACACTCCTCTAATTCACTTTGAACTGAAAGGTGATGATACCTGTTTGATCCTGTCGACGGCCACCGGTTTGCAGTGCAACAAAACGCCAATGCATTAAGGCATTTTTAACGATATTATCCCATTCTGCCGAGCCACTTGTGCGTACAACAACGATATTCTCCTTGACAATTCCGCTTTCCATAACAGTAAACTGCAAGGCAACTGTTGCACCAATCCCCTGCTGTTTTGCCCAGTCGGGGAATTCCGGCATATCGCGCTTAAGAATTTTTCGCAGACTTAAAGGCCCGGTTATCGTCACACCGGATTGATCCATTTTGATTTGTACCGAGGAGGATTTGGCACTCTCAACCTGCGAGAACTGGTCCTGAACTGAGCGATCCGGCGCCATTGTTAAATCCTGATTTTTCTTTGTCAGGTTAATCGAAGGGGTGGACAAGGACATATCTGGTTTCGCTTGGTGTTGAATAGGCGAGTGCTTCAAGTCTTTCGCTTTACTCAGCTGAATGGGCGCAGCATCATTTTTAATCTTGTTTTTGATATCATCGTCCCGACTCGTTCCGCGAGCCTGGCTTAATTTCAGGATATCCGACTTTGAATTATTGGTTAAGGAAATCGGCGTGGTCTCGATTGGCGCCTGGGTCCGCTTCATATCCAAACGCCGGGCGAGGGATACCGGTTTTGATTGTGCCGGCTGATTATTTTCCACAATTGCATGAGATACTACGGTAGTTTGGGGTCTTGGTAGGTCCGCTTGGGGCTGTGCGATGGCAATCGATTCCCGTACATGTACTCTCTGGGAAGACTGTTTCTTAACCACAGGCTCCGGTGGAATTGCTGTCATATCGACAAAATTGATTTCATGAATCTCTGCAACATGTGGTTTATCAAAAGCTGCCATTCCCATGTACAGGATGATCAAGCTCAAATGCACAAAAAATGAGATTGAAATGCTGGTGATCGTTCGTGGCAGTTTTTTGACCGACACAAACTGCCAAAGACGTTTTTTAAACTCGGGTCTTTTCTGCGGTTCTTTTTGAAAATTATCCATTTCAGACACTTTTACCTCGATTATCTCTCAAATCAGGAACCGCTACGATTTCTTTGTACTGTCGCCAGAGCTACATTTTGCGCTCCTGCGTTTTTTGCGATGGTCAGCAGATCGAGTATTTCGGCATGCCGAACATTTTTATCCGCCCGAATTACAACGAGCCGTTCGGGATGTTCCTTTAAACGAACCTGCAGAGCGCCCTGTAAATTTTGGCGAGGCAATTTATCTTCATTGAGTGCGATTACCCCGGTTTTACTTAATGAAATCGTAATATTCGTTTCGGATTTCGCTTCTCGTGTGGCTGCTTTGGGTAAATCAACTTCCATATCCATCGGTGCCATAATCAAGGGAGAAGTAACCATAAAGACGATAACCAGGATTAAAGCGACGCCGACGAGAGGCGTGATTTCTATTTTGCTGTTAATTTCCATGTCATCTCATTTTCAAATTTATTTGCGCCGAATCAGGGATAGCTTTTCTGCACCGCATTGTTTTGCCTCATCCATTACTGCGATAACCCGGTCATGCAAAATACTATCTTCTGCGCTGATAACAACCAGTTTATTCTTACTCGCCGCAAGAAAGTGGCGCAGGGAATCTGCGAAGACACTTTCATCGAGGGCAATGCCGTTAAGCTGAATTTTGCCCTGTTCCTGTAGATGGATCTTCGCTTTTAATTCTGTTTGCGTTTCCTGTTTCGTCGTTTTTTGAATAGAAGGAGCTGATATTTTTATTCCTGATTGCATGACCAGTGGCGAGGTCACCATAAAAATGATGACCAGGGTCAAGCACACATCAACGAGGGAAGTGAGATTGATATCACTCATTTCACCCTTTTTCTTACCTTTATTCACATCCATTATTTTAACTATCCTACGTATTTCAACTGACTTGCCCAATCGCTACCAAAACTTTTTTGCTTATCGATTCGATATCCGTCATCATCGTGTTCACCCGACGAAGAAAATAATTATAAAAAACAACTGCGGGCACAGCGACAACCAGGCCACCTGCTGTCGTAATAAGTGCTTCGGCAATACCGGCAGAAATCACTGAGGGACCGGCAGAACCACTCACCGCAAGCGCATGAAATGCACGGATAATACCAATGACTGTTCCGAAAAGCCCGATGAGTGGTGCGATATTGCCAAGCGTTCCCAGAGTGTTTAAATTTTTTTCAAGCTTGGTTCGTTCGTTGATCGCTGTTGCATCCATCAACTCCTCGGAAGCATGTGCGCTTACGTTGGGATCTTCAATGCCAGCACGAATGACGGTAGCCAGCGGAGTAATCGAACTGTTGCACAAAGTCAGCGCTGCCTCGCGTCCCCCTCTGGCTAAAGCTTCGCGAAATTGGCCGAAAAAAGACTCGGCATTGATGCTTGACCGTTTCAAGTACAACCAGCGTTCAAAAATAAATGTTAAGGCCAGCACGGAGCAGCCTAATAAAATGAGCATCGTAAAACTGGATTGTAAGGTATCGAGTACATTTAATTCCATCTTGATCTCCAAAAATTGTCTATTGCGCAAAATAAATTCTTATTCTGCCGGTACCCTTGAGGAAATGGCGTTCATTCGCTCCTGTGCAGCATTGATCCACGTCGGATCACTGGCACTATCTGCGAGCAATTTATAGGCAGCAACCGCCTTTTGCCAACTTTTTTGTCCCTCATAAATTGCACCCAGTTGCGCCAATGAACTGAGCCTGTAATAATTATCCCGTGCCCCCTTTTTCACCGACATATTGAAGGCTTGTCGTGCTGCTTCAACATTTTCACTCTGGAGCAACAACATACCGCTTTGATAGGCAGCTTCCGCCGCAATATCATCATTATTACTTTTTGAAAGTGCGGTAAACACCGGCAAGGCTTTGCCCGATTGGCCCATTTCAGCTTGCAAGGTCGCAATTTGCAATTTCATGTTTTCAACGTCGGGACCTGCAGCATTTTTATCGACATAAGTTTGAAAATGGTGCAGTGCTTTCTCGTTCTCACCCAGTCTTTTATAACACCATCCAAGATTTTGTAAAGCCGGATTATAAAATGAACTTTGTGGAAATTTCTCCACAATCTGCTTAAAATAATCCCCTGCGCTGAGAAAGCTTTCAATATTAAAATAACCAACGGCAAGATTGAACATTGCTTCCGCAATATTAGGGCTGTCAGGGAAATATTGAATAAAACGCTGATATTCCTGCGTTGCGGCTTCATTATCGCCTTTTGCCTGGTAAGCGTCAGCGAGAGCAAACTGGGCATCCATGGCGTAGGTTGAACCCGGATATTGGGTAAGAATTTCTTTAAAAGCGACAACTGCTTTATCGTAGTCTTTGGCTTCAAGATAGCTCGAGGCAAGCCTGAAACGGGCGTCTGCAGAGAGCATACCACCGGGGAAGTTCTGCACGACTTTTTCCAGGGCTTCCGATGCCTGGGCACCCTGCCCCATTTGATAATAGGAAAGTTGTATTCCTTCGAGCGCATCCCGGGTTTTCGCATTCTCAGGGTAATTTTCAATAAATAATTTAAACCTTTCGATAGCATCCTGATAATTTCCGGCATTGTATTTACATTGCGCAACTTGCAGCATGCTTTCCGGTGCATAGGAACTTTTGCCATAACGATCGAGCACAACCTGATAGGCAGCTTCTGCTTCGCTAAAATGATTGGCGCGAAAATAAGTATCAGCAGCACGATATTGAGCACGTGGCGCCAGGGCATCCCGGGGATAAAGTTCGACGAGTTTGAGCCAGGATTCGATAGCCTGGCCATAGTATTCCAGTCGATAAAAGCACTCGCCACTACGATAATGAGATTTCGCGATTATGGCTTGAATTTCCTGGTTATCACCGGCTTCTGCATTGGTGGGATACGCTTGCAGCGCTTCCGTAAATTTTTGTTCACGAAAAGAACAGGTTGCTATGCCGTACTCTGCTTTTAAAATGTCAGAGCCTTGAAGTACATCGCGTAGTGCTGTAAAAACGGTGCGCGCACTATCGATGGCGTTTTCTTGCAACAAACACCAGGCCTTGCCCAGTTTCGCACTTTGCGTGATGAAATCTTCGGAGGCGCTTTCGGCTTTCTGATATTCCGAGAGTGCCTGTGAATAATGTTTTAGATAGTACGAAGCTTCGCCATGCAACAAATATTGCGCACGGAGCCAGAAATCTGACCTGCCTGTAGAAGTTTCGTGACCAAGATGCGCCTGTCGATTAATAATCTCCTGATAAAGCCCTTGTGCATAATCCCTTTCCTGCAAAGCTGTCAAACTCGCGTCGTAGAGATAACTTTCCGGGTATTGTTCAATTAATTCACTGAAATAGTGTGAGGAGCTCGCTGCATCACTGTGTATGGCCAGCAGAAAGACGGTCGTCGCCGCTAAATCATCTTTCCTGTAGAGAGACAAATACTGCCGTAAATTAATCATGGCATCTGTCTCATCGCCTTTTTCGAATAGAATTAAGGCAGCACGCAGTTTGGCTAAAGGAGCAATAGTGGATTGGGAATGCAGAGCAGAGAGACTGTTGAATGCCAGAAAGGCATCCTGCAACCGCTCGGGTGCAGTTTGCCCAATGCGATACAGGCATTCGGCACGCATGTAGGCGAAATAAGCGGCATTTTCCGGCTTAATTTCATTGAATGCAAAAGCATTGAGGGCAGCATCAAATTGATTTAGTTGCAGGTAAATCCAACCCAGACGGTATTTTACGTGCGCGGTTTTGGGGCTCTCGGGGTAGGATTCAACCAGTTTTTCGAATTCATTTTTTGCTGCCAGCCAATCTTCTGCACGCATAAAAACTTCACCAGCACGGAAAAGGGCTGTTTCTGCCTCGGCAGTTCCAGGATAGAGGTCCCGCAATTTTTTATACACCCCGACGGCCATTATGGACTTGCCGGCTTGTTCGTAAGCTTCTGCCAATAGCCGTAACGAAACCTTGCTCTGGTTGCCTTGCAGCAAATCGATTGCCTTTTGCGGCTGATTAAGGGAGAGCGCCTGACGCGCAGAAAGTGCCTGCACGCGTTCATCATTTTTATATTTCGGCGAAGACGCAATAACCAGGTTCAATACAGAATCACTTTGGTGCCATTGTTTGGTTTCAGCGAGGATACCTGCGAGTCCCAGACGCGCTTCCTGCAATAAAAACAGATTCGACACACTGTCACACACCATTTGAAACAACGGCAGTGCACTGACTAAATCACCGGCCTGGCTGTAAATTTCCGCATCACGCAGCCGTGCTTCAACAGCACTATTTCCAGTGATATCCTTTTTCTCATCGTAAAGGTTTTGCAGGATTTTGTGCGCTTTGTCCGCTTCTTTTTCATTTACATGAACCTGTACCGCAAGAAAAAAAGCCCGCACCCGCAATTGCGGATCTTCTGCTTCCTTTGTAACTTGTTTGCACAGATCGAGAATTTTTTCCGATGAACCAGACTGGCGGAACAAATTCGCGGCTTCCTGATACATCTGCCATGGTGTACTTTTCTCATTGCCGAACAACCAAGCTGGTGAAAGCAACAAAATGGCCATGGCAAGACGCAAAAACTTCCCTGTAAATCGCTCTTCCATCATCTATCCTAAAAGTATTTCAATCTTTTCTAAATAAATCGGCAGATTTTGAAGACATAACAAGAACCTGGTGATGTTGTCTTCGACTATCTAACCTACTTTATTCATCAACCGCAAGATTGGGCAGGGGATATCCCCTGTCCATCGCTCGCTTGGAGCATCGCATGAATAAAACAGACTAAAAGCAAGAAATAACTTTTTGCCACTTTTAATCTTCACCACCAATCACACCCACCGGGCCCTTTGTGTCAATTGTCACCAGTAAACCATTTGAAGCCATGTCTTCTTCCTCACCTGTACTCACATCAAATCTATAGGTAAACCGGCCATCGGAGACCAGCGCACCACGGTTATCCCGGCCATCCCAAATTATTTCTTCCGGCGCTTCACCGCTTCCGCTAAATTGACGAACAATGCGACCTTCCACATCGACGATAGCAAAAATCCATTGCTCAATTTTTGCTTTACTTTTCACTTTCAATTTGATTCGTGTCACATTGACTTCACCGGCAGGTGAAAAAACGGCGGGGTAAGCAGAGGCAAGCACACCAAAGCCACCAAAAGCATAATTCAAGGAAAATCTTTGACTTGAACCCAACTCGGAAGTACCAGCTGTACCATAATCCAGTCCGTAATTCTGGAATGTGAAGCCGGCGCCAAAAGAGAAAAAACCATCATTGATTCCCAAACGTACTGCCAGATTGGGCATGGCCATATACTCCGCGCCAAAGTGCAATTGCGCTGCATCCCAGCCACTTATTTTTGAAAATTCCGTACTCAATGAGAGTTTATCATCGAGAAAAGTTGTTGAGATACCGGTGCGCACCTGCAAAGGATACGTTTCCGCCTCAGAAGCAAGTGTAACTTTGGGACTCAATACATTAGCCACAACAAAACCGATGTTCATGCGATCGAAAACACTCGTTTTGACTGCCAGGTCAAAACCGTGTCCGCTACCGGAATAGGACAATATTTTCTGGTTTACAAATTTATAATTCACACCAACCGAGACATCCGGATAAACTTCCTGGGCCCACGACATAAATATGGCCATATCCCGCATGCTGAAATTACCAAGATTTTCATTGAGCACACTTCGTTGTTCAAAATCTCCGGAACCTAAAGTGAGCAATCCAAGACCAAAACTACCATAACGTTCTGTCGGCGCACTGGCGACCAGGAAGTCAAGGGAGGTGCCCATAAACAGAGAATTGTGCATAAATGAAAATTGATAGGGATTTTGAAATGCGAGCGCAGCCGGATTCCAATAAACGGCAGTGACATCATTGGCGATGGCGGTATAAGCACCGCCCATGCCTTGCGCCCTCGCACCGACACCGTTGTAGAGATAAGCGCCAGGCATTCCTGCTGTTCCGGTTTGCGCCTGCAGATGGATTGGAATTCCAAGGGTAAGAAGCAGGATTGTAAAAATGTATTTTCTCGTCGTGATCTTCATTCTTTCGTCTCCGTAACGTGCTGGTCTGCTGTTGATTCGTGCAACTTCACCGGGGCAAAGTGTCATCGAACGATCACAATTTTTCTTTTCGTATTCATAATCGATTTCCCATTAGCCCGAGCTTGCGCTACCAGGATATAACCACCGTTGCCAACTTTTTGTCCGCGGCCATTGGTGCCATCCCATTCCACGGAATTCGGATGCGCACTGTTTTCGCGACCACGACCGCCAGGTGCTCCTGCGGCAAATTCATTTTGCCAGACTTTTCTTCCAAAGAGATCATAAATCGTCAGCGTAACATCGGCATCTTCAGACAAATAATAATCGATACGGGTGGTTTTTGATTCTCGTCCGAAGGGATTGGGATAATTGACCGCTTCGCCATCCGGCATATCGCTGGACGTCAGATTCACGATAATTTCAAGTTGGGCAAAAACCGAATCCACTTCCGCTTCGATTGTGTTGACCTCGGTAATCCGCCCCCCCGTGAATTGAAGTGTCGCATGACCAGAGCTGTCCGAGGTGACACCCGATTTTGACAAGCTACCGGTTCCTTCGACGAGTCGTAAGGCAACATCTTTTCCTGCAACCGGATTTCCGGTTGCATCGAGAAGCTCGACAAATACATCGGTTTCTTTCATGCCACCTATTTCTGTTTTATCGGCTGTCAGCAATAATTTAGCAACACTGCCCGCGCTAAAAAGAATGGGATCGGAATAAGCTGTTTCCGTCCCAAGGGTGTCGGAAACCCGAATTCTTACCAATCCGGCACGGTTGAAGGACTGCAGGATATCCCGTTTTCCCGCCTGAAGATTAAAGGAAGCATTGCTTAAGTCACCATCGATTTCCGACAAATTCTGGGCGTCAACTGCTGTGAGTTGCACAAGTTGATTGGCGCTAACGACATTTTGCCCAATTCCATCGCGATAATAAACGTGCATCGAAAATGGCGCACCGGCAATGAGCGTGCTGGAATCAACAACGACTTCGTAGTGCAAGCCACCTAATAATACATCGACAACGCCGTCCAGGGATGCAGTCATCTGTGGATTCGTCTGGTTGCTTGCATGCAAAACCTGATTGCCACCCTGGGTCAAAGTCACCTGAAATTCTGCTCGCCCATTTTGTAAAAATTGTACTGAGGGCTGTACATCAGCCCGCGTATCCGTTGTGAACAGGCTTATCTGGTCAGCCGGGGATTCGTATACCGAATTCCAGTAATCATCCACGGCGAACACCACAACTTCAAAACCTAAACCAGAGGTTTGCCTGGTGGGCTCCCCTGCGCGACCGGGAGATTTTTGCAAATCTGTCTCGGTATCCCCTTGCAGGACGGTTTCGCCGGGCAGCAACATGAGCAATTTTGCAAAGCTGGCAGGAATTATCGTAACTTCTCCACTTTCAGCCGTTGGTAACGAATTATCCTGAGCAAGTGTATTTCCCGCAGGTTTCGCAAGAATGGTGCTGGTGTGAACTGGACCATTGCCGAGGTGTGCAAAAATCTTTTGCACACGGGCAGCCCGGAAAATCACATCGACTACAATTTCTCCGGTTTCCAGAGTAACACCTGCAGGAAAAACTGTGAAAGTATCGTTCGCCGCCAAACTCACCGTATCGGCTATAGTCGTGATTGTATTCCAGTACTGATCGACGGCACGCACCGTCAACTGTGTCACCTCACCTGCAATTCCAACGTTGGGTTTACCCTTTTTCCCCGGTGTTACACCAGGAGTCGCTGTTTCACCCGGGAGTAAAACATGCAACCCGGCGAGGCTGTCCGGCACAACAACGAAAGCATTGCTGTAGCCTGAATGCGTATTCGGAGGCGCCACATAATCGGAAGCGTAAATGACGACGGCTTCATCAGCACGCGTGCACGTTAATTGCCCTTCCCAAACTCCAGCTGATAAAGTCACTCCAGAATGTGAAAGGGTTCCATTTCCGGTGGATGCTGACAGAATAATGTCGCTTTCATAAGCCGTAACCGGGTTTCCCTGCACATTCATTGCCGTAATACGCACCTCAAAGGGTGCTCCCGCGGTCTGAACACTGTCGATCAGACTAAATTCAAAATGATCCAACTGCCCGGAATCAAGGTAAAAACCTGTGGAGGTATCCGCAAGTAGTGGTTCAGAAATCATTGTGACAAACAGGCTGTTTTCGCCTTCCGTTAACAAAGTGAAATTGAATGTTCCTTGCGCCTGGGTAATGAAAGTATCCACAGGCAGTATAATGCCGGGGTCCAAATCGGAGGCGGAGAATTGCAGCCATGTCGTATCCTGACGATCAACCACATTCCAGTAGGCATCTGTCATGCGAACATTCACGTTAAAAGGCACACCGGCCACCTGTGCATGCGGTGTTCCTGAGCGTCCGGGAGATAACCCGGGCGTCGCAGTTTGGCCGGGCAAAACCATGTGGATTTTCGCCAGTTCACCCGGGAGCACCGTGAACGGATTGCTATTGCCGCGAACGACATCAGCAAAATCATGAATATTCAAATGAACACTCAATGCAGCTTTCGTTAAAACAACAGCACCACTCCATTCACCGTCTGTAAAATGTGCCGTTTGTGAAAAAATCGTTCCGGGTCCAGTTGAGGCAGTGATATTAGCTTGTTCATTGTAATTGGTTACCGTTTCACCACTGCCATCAATGGCACGAATGGTTGCGTAAATCGTGTCTCCTGCGATCTGTGGACTGGTGATCGCGCTGAAGGAAAAACTGGCCACCGAGCCGGTTATAACATGCACCAAGGGGCTGGTATCGGAGGAAATATCGTTATTGTTACGAAAATTCGCAGTAACCGACCAGTACCCCGGTGTTCCGAATCGCAAGGTTGAAAAACTCACACTGCCATTTTGCATCGCGGCATCGACGGGCAGATTTGCTGCAGGATCGGAACTCGCGAGCCCAACCGTTCCCGTTGCTGTTGGCACTGGATTCCAATAACGGTCGACACCAGCGACCTGGACAAGGAAGGCATCTCCGGTAATTTGTGCTTTCACCTCACCCGTTTTACCGGGAGAGACACCTGGCGTGGCGGTTTCACCCGGCAAAATAATTTGCAAACTGACGAACTCACCCGCAGAAACAACGAAATCATTGCTTTGCCCAGTGTGCGGCGTGGCTGCGAAATCAAGGCAGGTCAAGTGAACCTGGTTTGCGGACTTCGTTATCGTAACATTGCCCTGCCAGGCGCCATCAACAAATACAATTTCTGCTGGGGAAAGCGTTGCTGCACCAGTTGAGCTTTGCAATTTGGCATGGCCGTTAAATCCAGCGACCGGACTTCCAGCGCCATCAACGGCGGTTATTTTCACGCCAAAGGCATTTCCTGCACTTTGTTGTGAAATGGATTCAAATTCAAAATGATCCAAATTGCCGGGATTCACATTAAAAGCACTGCTCAGACCAGAAAGTTTGGTGTTGTCCGAAATGTCAAAAGCCGTAAAAGAGTGTGTTCCCGCAAGTCCCATAATCACCGTGAACGACACTTTTCCGGAGATCAATTTACCACGTTCGGTCAATAAGGCCAGTGTGTCCGTGGAGCTTATCTTCACGCTGTCGCTCTCAGTGTTAACCAAATTCCACCAGGCATCCACAGCCTGGATGTGTACGTCAAACTGAATCCCTGTCTGCTGATCGACGGGTAAACCACTTTTTCCCGGACTGACACCGGGTTGCCATGTTTCACCAGGCAATAAAACCTGCAATTTATTGAATTCCCCGGGAATGACATTAAACGGATTGCTCACGCCCTCGTGTGCCGGCGTTGCGCCATCGCTTACCGTTACCGTAACATCTGTTGCCGCTTTGGTCATTTGGATTTCACCTGACCATTCGCCGTTCACAAACGGCCCGATAGTCGTTGGTGAGGCTGTTCCCCCACCACTTGAAGCGGAAAGACCGACAGAACCATTAAATCCGGAAACCAGTGTATTTGTATTTGTCTGCGCATGAATGGTCACACTTACCGGCTCACCCGCAACAACAGGTCCTGAAATTTGTGAAATGGTGAAATGATGCAAATTGGAAGGCAAAACCGTAATTGCTGGAGACTGCCCATTGGAGATACCTGGTACATTCAGTGATCCCGCAGAAATTGTCTGGCCGCCTTCAGTGTTCAAAGTAATACTCAAATTGCGGCTGCCATTGAAGAAAGTTGTTGCATCCGGAACAGAAGCCAGAGGATCGGTCGATGAAACGGCGAATGAATCATTCACACTGGTGACAATATTCCACCAATTATCAACGGCATTCACAGCAATTGCGAAAGGTACGCCGCCATTCTGGGCTTCGGTTGTTCCGCTGTATCCCGGACTCACACCCGGATTTGCTGACAAACCGGGGACAATTACCTGTAAACGGGCATAGGCGCCAGCATTCACTACAAATTGATTACTCGAGCCGACATGCGGTGGATTCGCGGCATCGGAAACGGAGAGTGTATTGGTTCCAGCTTTTGTCACAGTGATGGTGCCATTCCACTGGCCATTATTGAAATTGAGTTGTGTCGGTGAAACCGTGCCTGCACCAGACACTGCCTGCAAAGTGACAATGCCGGAAAATGCATCCACCGGATTTCCATTTTCATCCACAGCAGCAATGGAAGCCTGGAAAGGCGTTCCCGCTGTAACCATGCCGCCAATTGGATTAAATGCAAAATGATCAAAATTGCCCGGATTGACACGAATAGTTGAGCTGGTATTTGGTGCAACACTGCCATTTGATTGGTCTGAAGAGGTAATTGTCTGCAAGCCCGTACTATTCAAAGTGACCAGAAATTGGCGGGTTCCCGAATTCAAAAGGGCATCCAAAGGTAACACTGCTGCCAGATCACTCGAGGTTACATGCACGAGATCATTATTGTTAGGAATAACATTCCACCAGGCGTCTACGGCATTGACGCGTATTTGAATTGAACTTCCGGATAAAATCTCTCCTGCAGTACCGGATTTACCCGGTGTTACTCCCGGTGTTGCCGTTTCCCCGGGCAGCAAAACCTGCAATTGATGCAATTGCCCTGGCTGTACATCAAATTGATTGCTTTCTCCGGTATGGGGCGGATTGGTGCGATCCTGCACGGACATGGTTATCAGGGAAGCGGCCTTTGTCAGGGTGATATCCCCCGACCACCATCCGTTTGCCATGTTAATCGTTGCAGGGGACAGCGTTGCGCTTCCTGTCGATACGTTTAAATCCAAAGTTCCATTAAAATCACTCACAATAGAACCTTGTTCATTGACCGCGGTGATGATTACCGGAAAAGCCTCCCCTGCTGTACGTGGAGAGGAAATATTGTTAAACGCAAAATGGTGCAAGCCTTGGCTAATGACCGTTATCGCTGAACTCGTTCCCGGATCCTTACTGAGATCGCTTTGGTCGCTCGCCGTAATGGTCTGGATTCCGGCAGTGAGCAAGCGCACAGCCATCGTGGTTTTTCCGTTCGAGAGCGTGCCATAGGGTCCAAGCACTGCAGCGGGATCTGTAGAGGTCAAAACGATCGTGTGGTTCACGTTCGAAATCTGATTCCAGTATTGATCCGTGGCATAAATACCAATCTGGAAAGGATGATCACCCTGCTGATTCGAGGCTGCGCCCAATTTTCCTGTCTCACTCCCGGGAAGATACGTTTCACCCGGGACAATGACATGCAACCGGTCAAATTCATCCGGACTGGCGCAGAAATGATTGCTTTCGCCCGTATGTGGCGTCGGTGCCTGATCGCTGGCTTCCACCCAGGCATCGCCCGTAACACCCCAACTGGCTGATTTTTCGCCTGCACGGTAAACGCGGATACTCCCTTCCCACGCACCGTTTGACAACTGCACGGAGGAGGGAGAAATACGGCCAACGCCATAATCGGTCTGCTGGGTCAGGTAGACAGTACCGCTGTAATTATTCACCAAATTGCCATTACCATCTCGCGCAGTAATCGTAACGTTGCGCAAACTTCGTCCAACGCGAACTTGTCCCGGAATTAACCACCACGGATCGCCGATATCACTGATGCGAAAGGAGGTAAGATTAACTACTGCAAAGGTTGGGCTGTGTCCGTTCAAAACCGATGGAGTGGAATCATCATCGATTGTAATCGAATGGTTCCCGGATGAATTCATAGTGAAGGTTAACGTCGCCGTACCGTTTAACAAATGGACTGGCAAAGGCAAATTCGCAAAGGGATCTGATGCCGAAGCAGAAACCTGATCTGAGCTCAAAACCACATTCCAATTGGCATCTACCGCATTGACGATGACTTCAAAAGGTACGCCCGTCGTTTGCGGATTGGGCGAACCTGTATAACCATTTGCCGTGCCAGGAGCGGCGCTCATACCTGGCAGCAAAACTTGTAACTTAACAGGAGTTTGTGCAAATACGCTCGTTGATAAAAACAACAACGAACAGACAAACATGCGTTGTATTCTTGTGAACTTTTGCCGGTGTTTATCCAAATTCATGCACCTGCCTCCTTTATCTGCTGCAAATATTTTTGTAAAATTCATGGTTTAACCGATGATTTTCCAGTAGTTGAGATTTGTTTGATTCGATTTGAATCGGCTCCTTTGGGGACATCGAAGGAAGACTGAATCTCTTTTAAAATGCCGTAGGAGTCTTCCAAACCCTGGAGCAATAAATTCACTTCGGTTGCGAATTCATGCAGGTAGTCATTCGTGCGCATTTTCACGCGAACATCATAATTACCATGCCGCGCCTGATTCAGAACGCGCTGAACTTGCACAAGCGGCCCGGCAATACGATGCGTTAATTTGATCGACAACCAGAAATTGAACATTGAAAACAAGAGAATCTCTGCAATGAATACAGCGAATCTCATGTAAATCGCCATATCACGTTCCAGATTTTCCGTAATCCTTGAGGTCAATATGACGGTAACTCCAAAAACGATCAATTGAATGACAACCGTTGCTGTCCATTGCAAGGATATCGGATACTGAATTTTAGGGAAGACGTAATATATTTTTCGCATAGCGAAACCTGAATTTGAATTGTATTTTTCTGTTCCAATCGCAAAGGCAATGCCAGGTTACTTCAGGAAAAAGCCACAGAAGCTTAACTTCTTGTTTTTGCGATATTCTATTTTTTTCCAACTTGTTTTTCTCATATATCGGCTGGTTTATATAAACATCACAACATTTTAAAAGTAGTTTATATAACGCAATGTGGCTCATATGAACCGGTGATGGGAAAATATACTATATCGGAGGCACTATGTTTGGCGAACCTGGCTGATAAATGTATTATACTCCAGGTTTTTCAAGTGCTCGTTGAGGTACCAATAGGCTGCGCTGAGGGTAATGAAATTTGCAAAGAGATAGCCATAGCCATAAAATGCGATTCCCATTTGCAAAGACAGGAAAGAAAGGATTGCATTGCTGAAGACAAAAAGTCCGCTAACCACCAACAGCTCTTTTCGAATATCAAAATACATCATGAAAATCATCAGCGTAAGCACCAGCATTTGTAAAAACAGGGCAACCAGCGCTTTTTCAAAAATAAGTATGCTGAGGTGTGACATATTTAATGCTACCAGTATTTCGTCGGAATAAAAAAGACAGAGCACTGTTACTAACCCCTGCACTTTTATAAGCCCAAGCAGGCTTTCCCGCACTGAGTCTGCAATGGCCTCTTTTTTTTCTTCGATGAGTTGCAGGGCGTCTTTTTTTAAAATGGTTTGAAAAAATGAACGGAAATAGCTGTAAAAACTGGTTTCAACCTTAACTAAAAAATAAGTATAGGAAGGAATGATGGTCATATAAGCGAGATACATCGCGTTATCGTAAAGACTGGATGCATAAAGGAAGGCATCAATATTTTCTCCGACATCGCTGTACCAAAAGAGGATTTTGTCGATCCAGATCCCCAAATTGTAGAATAAACCAATAAATAGGAGCGCTGGCAATTTTTTCATAAAGGAGAAGAAAGCGAATGCCGGGCGTAACGGACTGTTAAACTCGCCGACAACTCGCCAGAGGAGAACGAGAAAAATAGTGAATTGGCCGAGGGCGTAACCATGCATTAATCCGGATAAACCGGCATTTTGAGCGAGTACGTACCCTAAAATAAAACTGAGGAGTACTCCGATAAAAAATGCCCACACTATGGAATTGAAATTTTTCACCGCACTTAAAAAAACCATGAGTTGCCAAATACAACCGACGATGATAAACAACCCAAAAGCCGTCAAGCGATAAAACACCTCTGCATGCAATGCAAAAAGCAACGGCAAACCAAATATAGCCTGTATAAAAATGGTAAAAACGAGGGCAGTGCTCAAAGCTGGAGCGATCGCGTGGTAGTTCTTCTCATAAATTAAATCCGACAGGTAACGACTGAGGACGAGTTGGGTGGTACCGGTGGCAATGAGCGAGAATGCAAAAATATAAACCACGGTCACGGTGAAGACGTCGAACTGCTGCGGCTGCATCTGGGATTTTGCAAAAAAACCCAGGAGTGCCAGGCAAATTATCGAAAAAAAGATTGGCCCGCTGGCAATTGTCCCGGAATAAATCACCGCCCGGAAATTATCGATAAATGTATCTGGTTTGAAAAGCTTCCTGAGATGAAATCCTATTCCTGCCATTTAAATCACCACTTGAAATTTTTTACTTACTTAGACTGAGGGAGTCAGGCTTCGACAAGCTCAGCCACCGTGCGGTTTTCAGGTCTGTTCACAGCCCCTTGCTTGTACACGGTTCCTGAACTTGTGCATCGTTCCTGTGCACCTGCACGGTTCCTCAGCCTGTCGAAGGAACATTCGCTCAAAGAGGGACTTATTTTGAATTAAATCCCGCATCACACAATTTTTGCTTCACACTGTTGCCTGTTGCTTTTTATAATGCAGGTAAAGTGCACGGTATTTTTTCTCCAGTGCATCGTTACTATAGTATTTTGCGACGCGTTTGCGGCCACTCTCACCCATTTTGCCTCGCAAAGTCGGTGATTCATACAGCTTAATGATCGCTTCAGCAATTTCCCTGGTGTTCGTCACACCGGCCAACAGCCCGCTTTCCCCCAGGGCTTTATCTCCGGTTGTTGCTCCCTCAAGCAGCTCACGACAGGCACCAACATCAGTGGCAACGCAAGGAATACCGATACAATTCGCTTCCAGGATCACGAGGGGCTGAGATTCACTGATACTCGTCAACACCATAATATCGATCAAAGGGAAATATTCCTCGATATCCACTTTACCAGTGAATGTCACAATATTTTCCAGTTCAAGCAAGTGCACCAGGCGTTTGCAGTCTTCATAATATGCAGGCTCTTCGTCCGTTGGCCCCATAATCAACACTTTCACCCTGGGGATGGCGTGCGCTGCGGTTTTGCAGGCACGAATAAATGTTTTCACATCTTTTATCGAAACGACACGGCCCATGAAACCAATAACGAAGGGATCACCGGCATCTTTAGCCGGGATGTCCAAACGCGACAATTTCTCGACATCAACACCGTTGGGTATGATACGCAATTTTTGACGATCCGCGCCTTCTTCGATTTGATAATGCAAATTGGCCTGCGTAAGTGTTATGATTTCATCAGCATAATGGTAGCAGAGCCGGCTGAGAAACCCGAACATTTTATTCCACAAGTGCTTCACATGGTTATAGGAACGATCAAGGCGCACGGAGTTGCTATTTTTCTCGTAAATCCATTCTGCACGGCTTATTTCAATTCGTCGCTCCCGCGTATAAATTCCATGTTCCGTAAGCAGAAGTGATTTCCCGTATTTTATTTTTCCCAACGCAGCCCATAGACCTGCATATCCCGTTGAAACAGCGTGGTAGATATGTGCTTCCGGCAAAGGTTCGCACAACACTTTGAACAACGGCTGATGAATAAATCGAATACTCCAGAAATAATCGAGGAACGAATCGTTTGGCGCTTTCGATGCGTACAATTCCTTCAACAATTCCCAGGATTTCTTCATATTGAGGATTTCATTGGGTGCATATTTTCGCGTATCAGCATCAAAAAAATTGGCAAATATTTCCTTAAACATATCCGACTTTTCAACGGGCTTTTGTGTATTGTGAAAAAGCCGTAAATGCTGCCAGTCCTGCGCTTGTGAACGCTGTGATCCTCGTCGTGGCAGGTCACCACCATGCAAGTGCATCTCGTGCATAGCAATGACATTGTTCGGTAAATCATAGCGGAATTTCCGTTCGAATTTTTCATCAGGTGTAATCACTGCAAGGGCAAATGTAAAGTCTGGCAAGCCGGAAACAAGCTGGTGAACCCAACTGGAGACACCTCCTGAGACGTAGGGATACGATCCTTCGAGAACCAGGCATATATCGGCAACATTTTTGATCATACCATCACCACTTCCGTTGCAAGTTGTTCGTGAGATGCAATCCACCAGTTCACGGTTTCCACATAAACATCCGGCACACCACCAATCGCTTTGATCTCAACACACATTTCTCTGACCTTGCGATAATTTTGCAAAGTATAATAAACTTCCGCCAACCATATCCGTGGGTTCAAATCGTGTGGATTGTCATGAATAAGTCGCTGAAATACTGCTTCTGCCTCTGCCTGTCGATCCGCTTTAAGCAGCAAACGTCCAAACTCCACAGCTGCATATTGGTCACCGGGTACGAGCTGGCAATAAGTGTTAAAATTTTTTATGCCCAAATTCTGGTAATACCGCAACAGCGAATCATCGAGGACGCCAAGGTGACAATACAAATCGAATGCCCGGGCGAGCTCAAGGATCACTTCTGATTTTTTCGGCTGTTCTTTGAGCACTTCCTGCAGTTTTTCAATTTTTTCCACTGTTTTCTCTTCGATGGCGATAAGCGCAGAAGCAGCGAGAATTTTCACATCCGAAGAGGATTGGCTGAGAACGGACTGCAGAATGCTCACGGCGGATTTGTTACCCACACGGTTCAGCTTCTGGATAGCGATTTCCTCAAGTCGCTGATTTCCGCTGAGAAAAATATCTTTCAAAGCATCAATGTTTTGCTCAGCCCGAATGAAACCCATGACATCATCACCCATTTCATGGGTCAGCGCATCGAGATGGTCCGGGACTAATGACTCATCGAATTCAAAATAGTTCTCATCGACAAGGGATGCCTTGCGGGTTCCGGCGTACACGAGTGCCATCCCGGGGATGCCATAGGCTGGCACAACCAGAGCGACGGCAGCCGAAATGAGCAGAAAGTTATAATTGATACGCTCCTCACTACTTTGCAGGAGATACAGCAAAATGAGAAAGATAAAACAAAGGAGAAAGTGGCTGAAAAGCCCGACGGAGAATAGCAAACCACTGCTAAAAACGATGCCCCGGGCAGCGTAAACATCGGCAATGCCACACAATGCAAGCAATAAAAAGATCGATATTTTCATGATTCGTTGATTCATAAAAAACACTACTGCAAAAACGAGATATCCGCAAACTCCGCCTTGTTCGTTTCAACAAACTGCATATCATTAAATTGAATTCCGGTGCTATCAAAATGTGAGCCCGTGAGCAGTTGCAAAAATGTGAGATCGAGATCGTCATTTTCCGATTTATTGAAGTTTTTTTCCACATGGCTTTCAAAATCAGTAACCGAAAAAATCGATGATTGAAATTGGCTCACCGCCGTTTTGATCTCTAAAATATCCTGCGAATCCTCAAAAGGTTTGAATTGATAATTTGTGATTTCATGGACCAGATTTTCCACAAAGTGGTGCACTTTTTCATCGGAGTAACCTGTAAAAATAATTGCATAAGCGTCCGGCCATTTGTAGTGTCCGATGATCACAGTTTCACATAGCTTTTTGGTAAAAATTGTACCCAGCACCATGTTCAAATCGTTACGTATTTCCTCCGTCATTTCGTTAAAACGGTCAATGCGTACAAGGGCGAGGGTTAGCTGGCTCTTAAATTGTCGTGCCCGGGCAATTTCCTGTGCAAGCCGTGATTGAAAATATGCATACGTATATGTCGTATTGCCACTTGCGGGATCGTATATTCGCTGTTTTTCTGCTTCGGCGATCTGCAGACGTTTATCGATCAGTGTGGAAACCCAGTCTCCTATCCGGCTGAAAATTCGAATAGCATGGTGGTTAAAAATCAGGAATGGAATGCGTTCAACGTTAATGACACCGATGATACTCTCGTCCTGGCGCTTGATGGGGACTGCCATCATGATCGGTTGCCTGCCTTCGTCTTCCCATTGCGGTTCTGTGTCCGGGGGATTTATCGACACAATCGAACGGGTTGCAAATAATCTTTGCATGATGCCATCGGTGAGCTCGAGGGAGTCAGGCAATTCACTCAATTTCTCCGGATCATAACGCTCCTGTAAAACAAGCCGGTTGCCATCGAGCAGATAAATCGAGGCTGCTTGTACCTGCAACTGCTCCGACAACATTTCCAGTATTTTCGAATAGAGTTTTCCCGTTTGCGAAATATCGATTTGATTTAACCGGTCAAATAAGGACAATAAAGTTGAAGTTTGTGTCGCAATACGTTTTTCGAGTTCCTGTTTCGATGTTGAAACGGCGGAGAGCAACACATTTAATTCATTCACTTTTTTATTGGTGGCTGCAAATCGCACATCGAGCTTTTCTTTTTGCTTTTTATAAATTGAGCGAACTTCACCAATGATGACACCGGTCAGGATAAATAAAAAGGGCAGACGAAATCCTTGATGGGGAAAGCGCATGGTTTGAAAATCGATGATTCCCGTATGGGCAGCGAAGAAGATATAAATTGCAGCACTGGTAGCTCCAGCGGTAAGTCCTTGCAGCAATCCGTAGCGTGAAGCGATGAGAAGCACAGTAATCCAGTGGGGATTTGGTGAAATACCGACAAAACCAGGGTGTGCAGGGTTTAACAGCAAATTGAAACCATGCAAAATTGCAGAAAAAATTAATATTTCCGCTAAAAAGAAATAGTCACGGTAGGCCCACACGTCCTCTTTGTGGATTTTCATTTTATAACTTTCCTGTTATCTTCCAGCGATGGATCAGAAATCAAAGATTTCTAATAAAAATATCCCAGATCGAGTAGAAACTTATAGGAATCACCTTGCACATAGGTTCGATTTTCGGTTCCGTAGCTCATTTCACTGCGCAAGCGCAGGTTACGCAAAAGCATGTATTCAAGATTGACATCGGTAAAATAACTCATTTCATTACGATTCATCTGGTACCCCAGGCTTCCCCCAAGGTTGATATAAAATCCATTGGTGTCATAGTTGAATCGCACACCTATATTGTGAACATCGTCATCATTCAGGAATTGGCTTAGTTCATGGGAATTATTTACACCAGAATAATCGTAGCGGTAAAAATTATAGCTCAGAAGCATGTTTTCCAGTGACTGAAATTGATAATCCGATTGTACATTAAATTGATTGAGTGTACCCATTGCAATATCTGGCATCGCCAGAATATTTGTGCTGTGTGCAAAACCTGTCTGCAGGTGCAACCTTGGGATAGGATGCAATCCACCGGAAAAATGCACACCCCTTTGCCTGCCACCAAGGGTTTCAGCAAATACTATTTCACGCCAGATCTGGTTGTAAAAGAGTCGCAATTTCAAGGCATCGCCGGGTCGGTAAAACCAACTGGTTACGGCACTACTTGTGACATCCTGCACCGCCGATTGCCGGTTTAGAGCAGTGGATGCTTGTGCTTGCCATTGATCATTTAAACGGGAACGCGCTGTAACGGAAAATCGATCATAGTCGGGTTGTGGGCCAGAATCCGTTGCATCGGAAGGCATGACATGATCCGCGCGAAAAATAAATTGCCCCAGGGAAGATTTTGCAAAAGTTAAAAGTGCGGAATACATTCTGCGTTGAAAGCGGCTGCTCTGTTGTTCTGTGGAGTAAACGGTCGCGATTTCGGTTCCATAATCCCGGCGAAGCCGGAACAAGCGTGCACGCGCTGCTTCATTTTTTGGATCGATTTTCAGCGCGCTCTCCAGCTTATTCCTGGCTGCCACCCAGTCGCCGACTAACAGGTGCAAATCGGCCATGTCAAGCATCTGGCCACTGTTGAGGGACCCATTTTTTTCCAGCAACTGCATTGCCTGTAGTGCCTGCCGGGGTTTTCCATTTTTATAATAGAGTGCACTTTGCAATTGAATGGCCTGGCTATTCATTGGATGCTTACCACGAAAGGCATTGAGACGAGTCGTCGCTTCCGCAAAAAGCGATGCGTCAATGAGAGTGGCGACATAATCCAATTCGACAAAAAGATCTTCAGGTGAACCCTGCAATAGGTTTTCATAAATTTTGCGTGATTCTTCTAACTTGTTTTGTCGTGCGTAAATACGCGCTGCAACGAGCTGACTGTTTTTGTTTTGTGCTTCCGATCTCAGCATGCGGAGAGCAATGGTAAACTCCTCCTGTGCTTTGCGCTTTTTGCGAATCGCATGAAAAATTTCTGCCAGATGAAACCTGCTTTCGTAATCACCACGATAATCACGATGGTATTTTTCGAGTATCTTTATCGCTGTCTCAGGTCTGTTGTTCCACGCGTAACTTAATCCCAGAATTCGCAGTAGAGCACTGTCGCCTGGCATTGTTTGCAGTAGTGGATTCGCTGCTTTGAGGGCTTCGTCAAACATGGCTGACTCAAAATAAAACTGCACAAGTTGTTTCTGTTCTGGCAGAGAATTCATTTTGCGGGGTAAAAACGCGCGCATTTTTTCTTTATCCCCCAGACGCCAGTAAAGCATCGCGATTTGCAACTTATCAGCAATGGAGAGACTGTGCTTTTGTATCCATTTTTTATATTCTGCCAGCGCTTCTTTATACAAACCATTGCGAACGAGTTCGTTACGATAGCCGAACTGATAATCCAGATTTTCCGGGAAATTGCGGGATAAAAGACGGTAACAGTACAAAGACCGGTCATAGTGATTTTCGAGTACAAACTGACGGATACAGGTCTGCAAATAATTCTCTTCTGCAAGATTAAATTTTTGTACCCCCTGCCATAACACTTCTGCAGCTTCCGTATTTCGATCAGCGGCGATGAGCGCATAGGCTAATCGTTGCCGCGTATCCGTGTCCTGTGGTTGTTTCTGAATGACTTCAATAAATCCATCGATGGCCGAATTTACATCTCCTGTTTTGAAAAACATGGCGGCACGATTTTTTCGATCCAAAGTACGTGCGATGTGTTTTTCCAGCATTTGTTCCTGCAGTGAGAGAAATTCCTCAAATTTTTTATAAAAACTATACTCCTGCAGCAAATAATTAATGGTCGTTCGGCTTGTATCACCATTTTCAAAAGCTGCTCTGTAAGCGACAAGCGCTTCTTCCGGTTCATCGATTGTTTGCAGTAAATCGGCCAATTTTTTATGCAGTGATGGATCATGGGGTGCAAATTGCAGTTGCTTTTTCAGGTGAAACAAAGCAGAACGGGGACGCCCCAGGAACACAAATAACTCCGCCAATTCGCCGTGTATTTCGCTATTCTCAGGTTCCGATTGCAGCTGTCTTTCCAGAAAACCGACGGCACGCAGTGGTTCGTACTGTTGGGAGATCGTCATAAACTGCTGCCGGTAATTCTTCGTAGTACGGTCAGGTAAATCGGCCAAATAGTGCAGGTGGGACAATGCTTGCGGTGCATTCTTTTTCCACTTGTAAATTTCCACAAGTCGATCGCGGGTGTCCCGATCGGCGGGATTTTTCTGCAAAATATTTTCGTAAAGAGCTGCCGCCTTTTTCCAATGACCGTCCGCAAGATACAAATCTGCCAGTAAATGCTTTGCCCTGTCATCTTCGGGAGCATAAGCGCGATAATTTTCAACCACTGCCGATGCTTTGCCATACTTGAGCTGGGCCTGGAACAGGGAACTGATTTTATAAACATATTCCGCATTGCCAGGATCATCTTTCAAAAGGAAGCTGTAGTGAACAATCGCATCCTCTGGCTGACCCGCCCAGGTGTACAATGCAGCGAGTTGTGCTCTCCTGCTGCTATCTTGAGGCCGCATCGTAAGCAAAAGTTCGAGCATGCGAATCATGCCATCCCTATTTTCTTCCCCTTGATAAACGGCATATAAATGATTCAATAATCTTTCTGATTTGAACCCAAGGACAAAAGCTTGTTCCAGATAAAGCTGTGCCTGTTGCGTTCTTTCAGCCTGCAGGAGCATAGTGCCAATTTCGTAATGCAACTGAGGGTTTCGAGGCTGCGCAACTAATAAACTTTCGTACAAGCGTAAAGCTTCATCCACTTCTCCCGCTTTCACATGCAAATCGATAAGTCGCGTATCTGAAGCATAAAGCAGTACACTAATTCCCAAAATGCTGCATAAAAAAAGCACAATCCACCGCTTTTTAATCCCCATAAGAGTTCTCCAAAGCAATATGATAAATATTGTTCAATGACGGATCGCTTAAATAGGGAATGAAGTCGTATTTCATGGAGAGTTTGAGTACATTTTTTTGCACCAGAAAGCTGCTATTTATAGCATAATCAAGGGTGAGAACGAGGCCACCTTTTCGATGAAAATTAGTCATCAATTGCAAATAATGTGCGTACTGAGCGGGATCGCGAAGCGCAGCTTTTTCAGTTTTGGGATTGTATTCTGTCAAAACAGATTCCGCGAGCAATCCGTCAACAAAAGGCTCGTAATCCGGCAGCATCGCAAAACCCCGATTGGCAATTATAACGATATTGGGGAAGGCTCGCCGGATTGCTTCGATGAGTGCTACCGTGGCCTCCTGCATTCCTTCGTATCCCTCTCCATCTTTCAAAGACTGTAGATATTCCGCGGAATCAATCGTATCCAGAAAAATGCCATCAAACCCTTTGTGCAAGATATTCGGGATGACGGTATCAACTACCGTCTGTTGCCAACTCTGGGAACGCACATCGGCATAGAATCCACCGTAAACCGTTTTCTCCGGCAGAACAGCATCCGTCCCCACAACCTTGTCCCAGTACCAGCGCGATGGCTGCACTTCCACAAGACTTACATAACCCACAACTTTTGTCGACGAAGCTTTCAACAAAGGAATGTCAATTTCGGCATCGGGATCAAGCACCGCCAGATCGTAGCGCACAATCTCTTCACTGGGAACATAACTATTGTAACAACACACCCAGTTTTGCACGCCCTGCAAACGCTGTTTTGGCGATACACTATTTTGTATACAGGAAAAAAAACTCATAATAAAAATGATTAGCGTAAAAATATTCTTAATTAATCGCATGTTCTGCTCTATCACGATTCACAGTAAATTCTGTGGTGCCATGCATTTGGCACTCTATGCGCAATTCACCCTCTTCATTGGTTGATATTTTTGCTTTTTTACCATTTATTCGAACGGAATAAACCGATTGAGCAAGGAGATTTCTGAAGGTAAAATGCCCTCTTCCGAAACCTGAAGCGCGAAATTCTATGTTGTTGGTGAAAAGGCGCACGTTCTCCAGCCCATGCGAAGCCTGATGCAAATAGACACGTTCTGCCGGTTTTTCCGTCAACACAACGAAACTTTCTTTTTCACTACCCAGGTGCACATACAAGCAATTTTGATGGTGCAAAAAACCAATAACATTGCGCGACTGTTGAAGCTCCGGCTGCAAATCACAATCATCGAACCGTATAGTCCGGCATACAGCCGCATTTCGAATGCTCCATCGATTCTCACCTGTTTCTTCAATTTCCGTGGTGAAAAAATCCTGCACTATTTTAAGATACTCGCTTACAAAAAGCGGCGCCACATCGTTTGTTAGTGAGCTGTCGAGAACTGTTTTGAGGGCGTTAAGTGCAGCCCATTTTTCACCACTATAAAAGTGATAATAAACGTTTATGGGGCGTAGTCGGACGGGTGTCCCGGTATAAGCGAATGTTCGCAGGCTGTTCATATAGCCATAGAAAGGACCGTGCCATTCATTGGTGTAAATATTTTCGTTGGAATTCACGGCATAATACTGCATTTGCCCGCCGACCGGAACACGCAGCGGCGCAACATGACAATAAGAAGGTGTATTTTTGTCAAATACAGTATCCCCGCCGTTCATATTTAAAATCGCGGCATTCGTGCACTGACGAACCGCTTCGGCTGTGGGTTCACAATTGCCGCTCCAGAAATAAACGGAAGTCTTCTTGTCAGGGGGTGCCAATCGATTATCAATATATTCCACAGCACCAATGACTTCCTGTTGTGCATTGAACTTGTATCCCGGAATGGGTAAATGGCGTTGCTTATATTCATTCTTATGCCCGTAATTTTCATCCCAATAGAACGGGTGCGAATAGGTGTGACTGGCAATTTCAACGTTGTCGAGTGTGAAAATAGATCGTGCAATGGCATCAAATTTTTCATCCTGCAGGAGTTCAGCAACGACAATGGACACGCTTACAGGCCAGTCGTATGCTTTGAGAATCTTGTCCCGAACGACCTCGCCGCAGTATTTTCCGGCCCCAATTTCTGAAACCGACACCAAAGCATCACCATCGATGTGGGACAACCAGATTCGACTGCCATTGCGTGTTGTGATATCCGGTTTTGGCAATTCATGTAAATCGAAGGCCTGGGCAAAAAACTTGAAAGGATTTAAACGCCACTGCCGTTTGAAGGAAACGTCATCATCATAAATAATGTATGGTGAGAGGGCAAAGCCACCCCATGGACTGGTCGCAATGACGACACTGCGACTGTTCGCATGATTGTGTTTCTGCAAAATGAGAAGTGGGTGAATGCTGTCGTTCAAAGGCCGTACTCGAACGTAATAATCCAGCTCATGATCGAGGGAGCGCTCGAACTCAACCATCGGTGTATTTTTTTCAGCAATCTCGATAACCGCAGGATTATCATCCCAGGAATTATCGTCACATTCGATTCCCAGTGCCCTGAAAAACACCTTGCTTATTTCGGAGGTAATTTGCGCCTGATCTGGCTGAAATCCACCCAGAGAACCAAGGATGACAAGCTTGCGGCCGTGCTTCAATTGCTGTGGCAACCATTGCATATAATCAAGCTTGTGTTTGATTTGGTTATGCGTAAACCAGGTCAGGATTCCACGGTATTTTTGCATTGTCGCAGCGTCAGGTAATCCAGTGTCTATGTCGTGGTATTCCACGATGCAGCCGAGATGATTCAGTACTGTTTCCACATTCTGATGAATTCGTGTATAACGCGGTGCCGTTTGCTGCTCACTAGAATACAAGGCAAGAATATGCCTTTTTACCATTTGTCCGGCAAGGGATACGCCGGCATTGAGTAAAAACAACACTAAAATCAAAGGTACTTTTCTGGCGATTCGAATCTTTGATATAACCACTATTCACTCTGGTGTTTTAAAAGGAATGTTGCGAACATTTTCGCAACTCATGCAAAAGAATCGTCATTATTTTTAAAGTTTATCGGGAAGCGTGTGCAGTAATATGACAAGATTAATGAAATTGTCATGAATTTATGATCAGGGGCAGGCAAAAAAAAACAGGATCGATACTGTCCTGTACCAATCCTGTTCTCCTCCGCTTATAGAATAATCCTTATTTATTCTGTGCTGCTTTCCGTGGTATCCTGCAATTTAAGCAACACCTGCTTTTCACGCATTTTGTCTTTGTAGTGTTTTAAATGCTGAATATCACGCTCGGCTTGCACCGTTGCACGCAATTGCAGTGATTTAATCGCTTTATCGAGTTCATGGATGCCTGCCTCATATTGCTGAAGGACAAAATAGGCATAGGCACGAATGCGAGCTTTTTCTGCATCGGGTAATTTTTCGGCCCGATGCAATGCGCCGGGAATATCTCGCACCTTCAGACATTCAATAGCAGAATCAAAATCCTTCTGAACAAATTTTCCACCAGGGGCACAGGCTACAAAACTTGCCGCAAGCAATACGATTACCAGAAGTTTGCGTTTTTCTTGTCTGGTGTTGCATGCGCTTTGATAAGTTGTTCTATTCATGAATTTCCTCCATCGTCAAAATTCCAGGTTGATTTTTTTTGGAGAATGCACTGCAAGAAAAAGCAAGCGCAATGCCAGAGTGAAAAATTTTTAACGCAAAATATTGATTCACATTTAATCCTTTATTTTTCAGATACAAAGATCCCTGTTGCATCCAATTTCTGGTTTATATGTAAGGCTATTTATGCTGACAAAGTGAAGGAGAAACCCATCAGTTATCGCCACCACTCATCGCATCTTTAAACAAACTATCGAATGAACAAACTGAAAACTTGATTTAAAAAATGCAATTTTTGGCTTTTTAAATTTGGTGAGATTGAGGTTAATTTGTTGTTTTTTGGAGAACACTTTAAAATTGGTAGGTAATTTTTTCCCATAGATTTCTGTTTATTATTGGTCGTTTGGATAGTTGATCATTTGAAAGAGAAATTAGTGCAACACACTGCCCTGTAATCGAATTGCAGATTTCCAATCCGCTTACCCACAAGGGAAATGTGATGCACTTTTATCACGTTTTTTACTTCAAAAATAACATCTTACGTACTGCAGTGTTTCTGCCGGCGGAAATTCTATAGAAATACAAACCACTGGAAAAATGCGAAGCATTAAATTTGACACTGTGTTTTCCAGCGACTTTCCTTTCGTTCACGAGCTCGGCTACCTTCCGACCAAGTATGTCGTATACGGTTATTTTAACCAGGGCCGCTTCTGGCAGAACGTAGCGAATCTCGGTCTCCGGATTAAACGGGTTGGGGAAATTTTGTTCCAGCCGGAATGTTGTTGGCATTTCAGAATCACGCACAACACCTGTTGCAGCAATCCCGTATCCGAGGCTGAAATAATCACCGGAGACTAACTCAACATCGCTGAAGCTGAGTACGGATTCTGTGAATTTTCTTCCTGAAGTAAAAACTTTTGCGCGACTGAAATCCCCATCTGCGCAAACGAGCAGAGCGTATTGTGCTGCCTCACGATTTTGAAAAACAGGAACGTTTTCAAGATCAAATGCTAATTCCACACTGCCGGGGCTTCCTTTTCCATTGACCCGCCAAATGCGATTTAAGCGCTGCTCAATTGTCTGTGGAGCTGTTGCATTTGTTGCTAAGTTACCGCCATTGTTGCCCCAGAATAAAAAGCAATTATCCGGAATTTCGTTTCGCTGCAATTGTACGATGTCATCCTGATGTCGGCCATGGAACTGCCGGAGACCGGAGATATCATCCCGTGCAATACCGGCAACCATATTTTCAAAACCACTGATATTAAAGTAGTTATTGGAAGTGGATGGGATGGAAATACCGTATTTCACCGAGAGGTAATTCTCAACATTTATGCGTTCAAATCCAGTTAAAGCCCGTTGATAGACGATTATCTCCGCCAAACATCCATTAAAAAATCCATTCTGTGAATTTCCGCCGATGTAAGCAGCGGAACTACCGGGATAAAAAGCACCTGCCTCTGTGTCATGGAAAGTCAGGGCCCCATTTTGAAAAATACTCCTTTCCCCGAGATTAGCGGAGCTTCGCATGGACCAGATAAACGAATGATTTTCGATACTTTGCCGTGCAGCCATATCCAGGTTACCAGGCGTTCTTTCTCCCGTACCGACGATGAAATCGGCATGATGACCTGCTGTTAAATCAGGCGTCGCCACTTCAGTGCGGGTATCATTCAATCCGTATTGCGCCAATTGCAAAGCATTGCCCAGCAAACTGGTTTTATTCACAACAAAAACCGTAAGCTCACTAACTGTCTCGCCCGCGGTGAAAACCCCATTGGGAATTTGCATGTAGTCATCATCACCCATAAAACAAACGGTTGGATAGCCATTAATCATGTCGCCGGGATTCAGGCTGTAAAATGGCTGTTGTCCACCCGAGGCTATCGCTATGTGATGTATTGGGCTTTGATCCAGCCAACTACTGATCAATCCATTATTACTGATCGTAGAAGTGGCTGTATCCGACCGGAGCCAGAGCACCAGACCACCACTTACGCCACCAGGCGCATAGCGATCATTGTCACGGTAATCGACGTCGCCTGCCAAGGAAACATCAAAATCCGCATCCTGCAGTTCACTTGCGGGATCAATGATATCAGCATTGACAGGTCCAAACCGGGTATCATCGCTATCAATGGCATCATCCAGACCATCGAAATCCTTGTCCTGTAATTGCAAAGCAACCAGCCCGGATTCTGCGGAATCATTTATTCCGTCCTGATCTGCATCGCTATCGACGAAATCTGCCCGTTCATCGTTATCTTTGTCGGGTAAACTGACCAGGCCATCTGGTTCGTAGCTATCATCAAGCCCATCACCATCACTATCCTGACCGGAGGGCAAACGATAACCAGTGGTCGTTTGGGCTTCGATATTATCCGGGATGCCGTCATCATCACTGTCAAGATCGTGCGCGTTTCCTAACGCGTCGCCATCGGCATCCACATCGAGTTCGATTGCATCGGGGATACCATCGTTGTCATCATCGATATCTGTAATATCCGGAACGCCATCACCATCGGTATCGTGACTCAGGTCAGGGTCGAGATAATCGACCAAACCGTTTTGGTTCAGGTCAACTGCATCATCCGGTTGGCCATTTTTGTTCGGATCGTTGCCTTCACGGGCAGAGGAAATGCCATCGCCGTCGTCATCGGCGTCTAAATAATCTGGCAAGCCGTCGCCATCGAAATCACGGGCATCTTCGGGATCAAAGTCCGGATCCCCATCAGGATTAGGCGCTTCATGAATCGTCAGCACACCATCATTATCATCATCCGCATCCAGATAATCAGGCACGCCATCGCCATCTCTATCAACCGCATCGTCGGGGATTCCATTAAAATCAGGATCAACATCTTCCATATCCGTGCGAACGTGATCGCCGTCATCATCCCAATCACGGTAGTTCAGATCGCCACCGCTGCTGCCGGCATCATCATCGGTATCCAACAATGCGGAAACCGGATCGTTCAGATTTCCATTCACAGGCCCAAAAGCTGTGTCATCTGCGTCAATAGCATTGTCGAGACCGTCGCGATCATCATCCAATCCGGAAAGTGCAGGCAATCCGGATTCGAAATTGTCTTCAGGGCCGTCGTCATCCGCATCGATGTCGAGGAAATCGTAATTGCCGCGCGCATCAGAATTCACCGGCTGTATGCCGTCGCCATAGGCATCATCAATTCCATCACCATTGCTGTCTGTACCAAGCGGAGCTACATAACCCAGTGTCGTTTGCGCTTCAATGTTATCCGGTATACCATCGTTGTCGCTGTCGAGGTCGTAATAATTGGGAATTCGGTCACCATCAAAATCTGCATCACCTTCGATGGTGTCAGGAATGCCATCCCCATCGTCATCTTTGTCCTGTAAATCGGCGATGCCATCACCGTCGAGGTCACCAGAACTTGTTGCATCGAGATAATCAGGAATACCGTCCTTATCGCTGTCCCGGGCATCTGTCGGTCTGCCGTCACCATCCGGATCATTGCCTTCAATCGCCGAGGCAATGCCGTCACCGTCGTCGTCCGAATCGAGGTAATCGGGCACATTATCACCGTCGCTGTCCTGTGCGTCATCCGGACGCGAATTGTGATTTGCATCCGGATTTTCGTAACGTGTCAAAATTCCATCATCGTCATCATCAACGTCCAAATAATCCGGCGTGCCATCCTGATCGATATCCTGGGCGTCCACCGGATCGCCGTCGGTGTCGGGATCGGCAATCTCGTGAAATGTTCCCAGGCCGTCACCATCGTCATCGTAATCCCGCCAATCGCAATCTCCATTGGCAGAAACATCCTGATCCCAGTCCTGTAACGTTGCCGCCGGGTTGCTCATGCCGGCGTTGACTGGTCCGAAATGCAGATCATCGGCATCAACGGCATCATCCAGCCCATCGTCATCTTTGTCAATTCCTGATTGTGCCGGCAAACCCGTCTCAAAGGTGTCGTACAAACCGTCATTATCACAGTCAAAATCGAGATAATCCGGATCGCCATCACCGTCTTTGTTGACCGGAGACAAACCACTCACACCATAAACATCATCGATACCGTTGTTGTCTGCATCCGTTCCTGAGGGTGCAACATAGCCCGCGGTGCTTTGTGCTTCGATGTTATCGGGAATGCCATCGTCATCGGAGTCGAGGTCCATGCTGTTTGCTAAACCATCGCCGTCAAAATCATCATTGCCCTCAGTATTATCGAGAATACCATCACCGTCGTCATCCGCATCGGCATCGTCGGCAATACCGTCGCCATCACGGTCTGGCACATTGCTGTTTGCATCCAGATAATCCGGTAGAAGATCACCATTCGCATCGCGGGCATCTGACGGATTGCCATCACGGTTGGGGTCATTGTTTTCATCGCGTGAAAGCACATCGTCCCCATCGTCGTCTGTGTCGCGGAAATCCAGGTTGCCGTAGGTTTGTGCATCGCCATCACTATCCTGCAAACTGGCCACTGGCGGGTTCAATCCAGCATCAGCGGGACCAAAGGTGTTATCATCGGCATCGATAGAAATATCGAGTCCATCGGCGTCGGTATCGGTTCCGGCAGCTTTTGGCAATCCCGATTCATAAAGATCGAAAACGCCATCGTTATCGCTATCCGGATCGCGGTAATCCGCCAGACCATCATTATCCGTATCGACTGGCGTAAGGCCCGTAACACCATAGGCATCATCCATTCCATTGGAATCGTCATCCTGTTGTGATGCGGCGATCCAGCCGGAGGTTGACTGCGCCTCAATATTGTCGGGAATGCCGTCATTATCGCTGTCGAGATCGCGGCTGTCGGGATAATTATCGCGATCATAATCAACAGCGCCGTTGCCTTCGACAAGATCAGAAATGCCGTCATTATCATCATCCGTATCAAAAAGGTCGATGACACCATCGGCATCGGTATCGGAGACCAGGCCACAGTTATCGTATTCGAAAACAAAACTGCCAATATTGGGCATGAGAAGCCAAGAACGAATGCCGTAAGCACCAGTTTTCGTTGCACCAAGGCCTTCCTGTACGCCGATCTGTAAATCCACCGGAGATTGTTGAATGCGTGTCGTATCGTTATCCCAAAGCTGCACGCGATAACTTTTCTCACTGTCAATTTCGTAGTAATTCCAATCCGTGTGGTCACCCGGTGCAAGATTGTACGTGCGATCCAGACCAGACCATGCGGCCCAATCCATTTTATTTTTTAAGACGAGATTGAGGAATATCCGTTTGTCACCGTTTACCACGGTATAACGAATCCACCCTGTGCCGTCAGAAAATTTAACAAAGGAATTTTGTGCGCGGCTATCGATTGCCCAGCTTTCACGCTCGCCAGTAGCCGGACCAAAATCGGAAAACCACAAACCGAAGGGACCGGGCAGTATTTGGCACACTTCAGCATCCTCCCAGGCCATGGGACAACCATTTTCGTCAACCGGTGTTCCAAAGGGTGTGTCCGGGCATTGATCCACATCATCGGCGATCCCATCAGCATCAGAATCGGCGTCGGTTTCCCGCTGAATATCAATCACCACCTTATCGATAAAATTGCCCTTTGCCGGATCGCCGCCAGCGCTTGCGACGGAGGCAAAACGTACTCTGGTGATCGCCTGGCCCTCTGGCACTTCCCATGAGCCGCTGTATTCCTGCCATGCGTCGGCGCTGGTTGCAAAGCGGCCAATTTTGGTTTCCGATCCCGGTTCACCAAGATAAAAATCCAGCGTATCGGAACCCAATCGACCCCGGTGAGAGAAGCGCCAGGAAATGAGATCACCGGGGATTGTCTGGATGTCCTGATAAACACTGGCTGCCTGTGTGGCATTGATTTCAAGAAATTGGTTTCCATTTGCCGCACTGACACTCATAAAAGCAGAAGACCAGACTTCCAGCAATTGGTCTTCCGCTGTCGTTAGCCAGCCGGGGAATTCGATGGCTTTATACAGGCGCATCGAATTGGGCGGCAGCGCTGGCTGCTCGAAATCGCCATTATTGAGCACATTCGTTAAATCGTTATTCAGATCGAATACACTTTTTACGGGTGCATTTGAATTACTCGTTGTTGAGAAACCATTAAAAAACAAAAACAGCAACAAAGAAAGTATAAGTGTGATCATTCCTTTCCTTGTCGGCCAAAGTATATGTTTTGCTTTATCCCGTTTTTGCATTGCTAACCCTTTCCGCTATTCATATATGCAGCGCCTGTCAGCCTGCACGTTTGTTTTTGATCGATTTATCCGGCATTCGTGTTCGGAACGACCAAACTGTGCGAAAAAGCGTGGAGGCTGAACCTGTCGAAGCCGGATGGAGTTCAACCGGACACTTCGATACTTCGACTTTACTCAGTGCAGGTAAGCTCGCCGACCGCTTGAACTTTACGTTTTCACACAGTCTGGACTATTCATCCCAAATGCGCACCTTGCGCGATCAAAATATACTGATAACTTTATCTTCTCAAGATTCGGTTAGAAAATGCATTTTTGAAATAATGTAACAGGATTCTTGCAAATGGGTGGGGGTGTGGGTCTGACAATGCGGATAGGGTATTTTGGAATGAAATTAATTGTTTTTGTTCATGTGTTTTGTGTTGAGGGATATTATGGATTAGCGATTGTGCAAACGTACTGAACGCCAAGCATAATAAGCCACGCAGGGAAATCTAAGTTACTTTGTTAAAGATTCGAAGGTCGATAATTAGCAGACATTTGAAAAAAAGTGTAAAAAATAGCCAGTTTTATTAATTACACTTGTTCATGAAATTTACTCCCGAGTATGTGATTGCCCATTTTCATCTATATAATCCGAAAAATCAGGCCTGCTTGAAAGAGTTATCGGAAGGTCATTTTCAGCGATAAGCTTAATGACTTCCATTGCTTCATTTGGCGGTTCTTCCTGTCCCACTTCACGATAATACCAAACAGAACCCTTTCTAGCTTTAAGTTCGATAAGTTCCTGCTCAACCTGCTCCAATGTTGATTCTTTGCCATTAAGCAATATACTACCCGATTGTAATACACTTATTTTCATGTAAATTTCAGAATTTTTCAACTGCTCTTCCGTTTCTTTTTGTTGTGAACATCCTGTTAAGATAAGCAACACTGTTAAAACAAATAATTTTATCATTTTTTAACTCCGGATATTATCCATAAGCAACAGCTTCTCCCATAGAAGAAAGCTACATGACACACGTAGCAACCACAAAAGAAAACGCTTAATCTTTATTTTAAAGAAGTAAAAATAGATGTTTACATCATGAAAAAAGAAATACTACAAAAGTGCTTCTCTTTTGCTTGCAATTATAAAGAAAATTTATTAGAATCAACCCACGAAATCATTGCTAATTTAGTATAAGTTCTAAATTAATTCTTTGCATAAAAAATTAAACCATTTAAAAACATATTTTTACAAAAACACATCTCTTCAAATGAAGATTATAAAATTCAAAAAACCTATTAATTGAATTAATTTAAGAGGGCTGGTCAGCGCCTCTCAAATCTCGCATTTCGCCCCACCCCTGTGTTAATCATGTCCTGAATCAGGTAAACGTACACAGACCGGTGTGCGAAGAACCTGTAACGGAGGATTAACATGTCTCACGATTACCGTCCCATGTGGTCAGATTTAGGTCTCGATCTCGATGCTCACGATGCTTTACTCGATGTTCTCGGCAAAGGATACGCAGATATTTTCCTTTCGCAAACCAACCGGCCGAAAGGCATGGAATATTTCGACTTTGTGATGAGCGAAGTTCACGGCCTGCGCATCAAAGAACTTCTGGATGAAAAAGAACAAGGCCGAAAAATAATCGGCTCCTACTGTGTTTTTGTTCCGGAAGAAATTGCCCTGGCCGCAAATGCCACGCTCATCGGGCTGTGTTCCGGTGCTGAATTCGCCACCGAACAAGTGGAGCAATACCTACCGCGCAACACCTGTGCGCTGATTAAATCATCCTTTGGTTTCAAACTGGGAAAAGTGTGCCCCTACCTCGAAAGCGCCGATATGATCGTCGGAGAAAACACCTGCGATGGCAAGAAAAAAGCCTACGAAATCCTCGATGATCTCGTTGAGAACCTGTATGTTATGGATATTCCACAGGTCAAATCAACACAGGGCAGGGCCCTATTAAAAGCCGAATATTATCGTTTCAAAGAAGCAGTTGAGCAATTAACCGGCGTGAGTGTCACACTGGAATCGCTGAAAAAAGGCATCGAAATTGTCAACAACAAACGCAAAGCGGTGCACCGGCTTGCTAAATTACGTGCAGCATCTCCCGCCCCCATTTCCGGATTGGATGCATTGCTTGCCAACCAGGTTTTCTTCTACGACAATCCTGAGCGCTTTACTGCCTCAGTAAACGCGATTTGCGACGAGCTTGAAGAACGCATTCAAGCAGAGAACGGTGTCGTTACCAAATCGGCGCCGCGCGTATTGCTTTCCGGCTGCCCCATGGCGGTGCCAAACTGGAAGCTGCCGTGGATCATCGAATCGTCCGGTGCGGTGATCGTCGGTGAAGAATCCTGTGTCGGCGAACGCGGTACACGCAACGTTATCGACGATTCCGGTTCGACAATCGATGAGCTGATGGATGCCCTGGTGGATCGTTATTTCAAAGTAGACTGCGCGATTTTTACACCGAATAAAGAGCGCTTGAATCATATTGAAGAAATGGCCAAAGACTACAAAGCCGATGGCGTCATTCACTATGGCTTGCAGTTCTGCCAACCCTATCTCATAGAATCCATTCCCGTCGAAAAGGCATTGGATAAAAAGGAAATCCCGACTTTGCGCATTGAAACAGACTACAGCATGGAAGACGTTGGTCAGTTGAAAACGCGCGTTGAAGCATTCATCGAACAATTAAAATAAAGAGGTTCAACAGAGATGAGATTTGCGGGCATCGATATCGGCTCACGCAGTATTGAGGTTGTCGTCACCGAAAATGAGAAGATCGTCGAATACAGGCAATCCGACACCGGCTACAATCCACTGGAGCATGCACGAAAGACGCTGCAAGGATTAACCTTTGATCATCTTCTCGCCACCGGATACGGCAGAAATCTGATCGAAATTGAATTCGACAGTCCAACGGTAACCGAGATCAAGGCCTATGCCAGGGGCGCGAAAGCATTGTATCCACAGACATCGACCATACTCGATATCGGCGGACAGGATTGCAAGGTTATTTCACTCTACGAAAGCGGCAAGATTCGCAAATTCGAGATGAATGACCGGTGTGCAGCTGGCACGGGGAAATTTCTGGAAATCATGGCTTCGACACTGGGCTATCCGATTGAAGAATTTGGAGCTGGCGCCTTGAATTTTTCAAACGAGATTACAATCAACAGCATGTGTACGGTTTTTGCCGAATCGGAAGTTATTTCGCTTATTTCGAAAGGCGAGAATCGCAATGACATTGCCATGGCTTTGCACAAATCCGTTGCACGACGTGCCATAAGCATGCTAAAACGCCTTGGCACAAATGGCAGCTTGTTTTTTGCCGGTGGCGTTGCGAACAATGGGTGCATGAAAGAATTGATTTCGAATGAATTGGAACTGGAGGTCTTTATTCCGGAAAAACCACAACTCGTTGGGGCTTATGGTGCGTCGCTATTAGCGCAGGAGAGTTATCAATAAACTTAAAAACGTGGATATATGGGATTGTTTAAGTTGACTTTCTGCCAGATTCTTGTCTGATTTCCACTAAACTTAAACAATCCCAATCCCTACAATCCCTTTCGCAGCCTGGAAACAGGGATATCCATTTGCTCGCGGTATTTGGCGACCGTACGGCGTGCCAGTGTGTAGCCTTGTTCGTTGAGCATATCGGCGATCTTCTGGTCGTTAAGCGGCTTCTTTTTTTCTTCTTTATCGATGATCTCTTTAATGAGCTGTTTCACCCTGCGGTTCGAAACATCTTCACCGGAGTCGGTTTTAATGCCTTCACTAAAGAAGTATTTAAGCTCGAATACGCCGTATTCCGTCTGAACATATTTACCGTTTGTCACTCGCGAAACAGTGGAAATATCCATATTAATCTCATCAGCAATGTCTTTCAGAATCATCGGTCTGATGTATTCTTTTCCGCGATCGAAAAAATCATACTGTTTTTCAATGAGTTTCTCCACTACTTTGAGAATCGTCATGCGGCGTTGGTGAATTGAATTGATCAACCAACGAGCTGATTCCAGACGTTTGCGAACAAAATCTTTGGTTTCACGGGAGGTGGATTTTTTATCCAGCAGGAGTGTTTTGTAGGAATTGTTTATGCGCAGGTTGGGGATATTCCAATCATTCATGACAATTTCAAATTCATCTTCCTTTCGAACGATCGCCAGATCGGGAACAACCACACTGTCAGCGAAGGAGACATAGCCATCACCCGGCTTTGGATTCAAATGTGTAACAGCCTCAATGACACCACGCATATCTTCATCGTCCATATCCAATTTTTTAATGATTCGCTCATAACGGCGGTTAGAAAAATCTTCAAAATGATCGCGGATAATCTCGATGGTCAATTTGTCCGGCGGAGTTTGTTCCTGGAGCTGGATGAGCAAGCACTCCTGTAAATTACGCGCACCGATGCCGACAGGATCAAAACGCTGTATTTTTTCCAGTACATTTTCTACTTCATCCTCGCTGACATCCAGGTTGTGGGCAATCACAGACACTTCACATCCGAGGTACCCCATTTCATTTATATTCCAAATAACATATTCGCCAATTTCATTTGCTTCCGGGCTGAGGTTTAACAGGTGCAATTGTTCCAGCAAATGTTCGGAAAGGTTGGTTGTCGCCACTTCAGTCCGCTCGAAGACTTCCGCGCTGTTATCACGCGGTGCACGGGTGTCCAGGGTTCCGTCATCACCGAGAATTGCTTCCCAATCGGTGTCGTCGATATCCTCGTGTTTATCAATATCTTCCACCGCATCGCCACTGTCCTTTTCACCGGAATCTTCCGAATCATCGTTATTGTCCTCCAATTTCTCTTCTTTGAGCGCCTGTTCCTGGTTTTCCTCCAAATCCTGCTCCATTTCCACTTCATCGGAAAGTTCCAGCAAGGGATTGGCTTCGATTTCCATTTTGAGGCGTTGTTCAAATTTAAGTAACGGGAGTTGCAACAATGATGAGAGCAACACCTGTTGTGGTGATTGAATTTGTTTCTGAACCAGTCGCTGATGAATACTAAGCATTTTTTCCTTAGCCCTTTAAAAATCCTATGTTAAACCAAAACTTTCCCGCGGATGCGTTGAGCCTATTGCTAAAGTAACCAAATTCTTTATTAGAAACAAAAAAATTTATAATACTCCAAGCACAAAATTCTGTTATAAAAATACTTCTAATTATCGATCCAATTTAAACTTATCTCCTAAGTACAATTTACGCGCCTCCGGATCATTGGCCAGGTGTTCAGCTGTGCCGGAAAGGAGCACATTGCCTTCGAATAATAAATATGCTCTGTCTGTAATCGATAATGTTTCATGTACGTTGTGATCGGTAATCAAAACACCAATTCCTTTATCCTTCAAACCATGCACGATATTTTGGATGTCTTCCACTGCGATTGGATCAACACCAGCAAATGGCTCATCCAGCAGAATGAATTTTGGTTTTGTTACCAGGGATCGAGTTATTTCCAGGCGCCGTCTCTCACCACCGGAAAGCGTGTAAGCTTTGCTTTTTGCTAAATGGGCAATGGACAACTCATTCAGCAGTTCATCCAAACGTTCCTTGCGTTCAGCACGGGACAATGGCAGTGTCTCCAGAATCGCCATAATATTTTCAGCCACTGTCAATTGCCGGAAAATAGACGCTTCCTGCGCAAGGTACCCAATTCCCAATCGTGCTCGCTTGTACATTGGATATCGGGTAATATCTTTGTCTTCAAGAGTAATGCGTCCACCGGATGGGGCAATCATGCCGGTAATCATGTAAAAAGTCGTTGTTTTTCCTGCGCCATTTGGGCCCAAAAGTCCAACGATTTCTCCCTGACTGACCTGAACATTGACGTTATTGACGACGCGTCGCTTCGCATATATCTTTACTAAATTTTCGGCTTTTAAGATCATTCAATTTATGGTTTCAGATTATGACGTTCTGGTTCAAAATTTCTGGATCACATTCAAAGGCGTTTATAATGCATACCTTACTGCAACACTGAATTTATAATTTCTTTCTTCCCGGCCTTAACACTATCCGCCTTCGCTAGTTCCGGTGGTGTAAATTTGCCCTGGGAACTGCCTGGATTGCTTTTTATTTTAATTCGGTCAATGGATTTATTAACGATCGAAATGATGATCGTATCGCCCTGCGCCCAATTTTCGCCCTGGTAAATGCCTTTTTCATTAACAACATGATACACACTGGTTGCCGTGCCACTTACCTGTACTTTATTCACTTCATTGTCCACAAAAAAAAGCTGGATACTTTGGCCCGTGAGATAGTTTTCATCCACTTGTTCTTTTATTAATGAATCCGGAGGCGAAGTGAATTTTGATTTACCCGTTACGAGAATATACTGCAATTTTTTTTCATGCAGTTGCAGCAGCATTTTCTCTCCAATAATTTTGTCACGTCCATTGATCGCTATCGGATTTTCCTGCAACTCGATAGTTTCGGCTTCAGACATGTAAGTTGCTAAATTGCAGGTTGCTACTGTAGAGTCACGGGTTATTTTTACATCGTGTTTTATTTCAAACCTTTTCCCCTGTTCAAATGATTCCATACTCTCACCAACGATACGCATCTCCTCCCGCCCTGTGGAATCATATTGAATCAATACCGGTTCCCCGGTCATTTTTGTGTAGTTCTGCCGCCGCTGAAGCTCTGCCTTTTGGCCGGTTATTTCGACGTGTTGCTTATGATCCACGATCTTTACATTATTTTCAGCAACTGCCCGTTTTTCGGCTTGATAATACGTAACCTGGTTCGCATCCAATTGGGAGTCATCAGACAACAAATGCACTGTACCATAGGCCTGAAAAACCTTGGTTTTCGCAAAATACTGCGCTGAATCAGCGACCAATTTATAATCCGCATCCTGAATTCTCACATGGCCAAGCAGCAGATATTCTTCTTCACGATGATAATTATACAATTCATCGCAAAATAATTTCATCTGACCTTGCTCGAAAACAACGCCGCCCACAAATTTGCGGATGAGCTTTCCATTTCTCTCATAACTTTCAGCATCCTTCGCATGAACAAGCCGCAAACGCTCCTTGCGGTCCTGCCTTGCAGCCATGCTCGAAAACATACCCAAAACCAGGAAAACGAGCACAAAGCTGGGCCATATTCGTGCATGAAACTTCAAAGTCTTCACTGCTCGAAATTCCCCGATTGAACAGTGCCCGATGTGTCGGATGCAACCGTATCTTGCACAGTAGAATCAGACATTTCATCGTCACTATCCAGTTTTTCGAAATCAACCTGTGTATGTGTTACACCGCGGGGCTGATTTATCCTCACATGCAGCATGCGTGCATCCGATTCAAAGCTGTCACCATGGAGAGTATCCCCATCTACTGTTGTAAACGTCGAAAAAACATTGGAATAGACTTTTTCACGGATATTATCCCAGCGCAATTCTTCTGTTCGCAGGACCGAGCCACTATCAGAAACAAAGATCACATTGCCGAAAGCATCAAAATTGCGTCGCGTGTCGTAGACAATGCCCCGTTCGGCTGTGAGATGTGAACTGTGCTCGCCATCTTTATTAAAGAAATCGACGATAATTCCACCATCAAATTTTGTCTGTTTTTTGTTAAGATACCGAGTCATATGATTATAATTGATAACCGCAGTGCGCTGACCCAGGGTTGTTAAAACAACGACTGAATTCCAACTCTCCTGATCGGGTGGAGGAACCTTTGGCTCCTGCACGGTGCTTTGGCTGTAATCCTCACAGGCGAGTACTGGTAAAAATAAACAGAAAATTGTGAACAATTTTTTCATCAAAATACGGAATAATCCTACAAACATTTATTTTCATCGCCACAGACGAACCAGGCGCTTTTCAGGTTTTCTTTTTTGGTTGTGATTTCCATCTTTTGTGCATCCATACCCATTGCCGATCGTCGATTGCAATTAATTGCTCCAAAGCCCGGTTGCAAAGCGCCAGATTTTTTTGCCGTGTAGCACCTGTTTTATCATCAGGGATGAGGTCAAGTTCCGGCAACACAGTGATAACATGTTTGCCATTCTCCTGCAAATGGATCGCCATTGGAACGATTGGTGCTCCCAACCTTTGCGCCAAAAGCATGGGTGCTAACGGTGTACGGGCCGGGTGTCCCATAAACGGTGCAAATTCGCTCTCCACTTTTGTATCCTGATCAATGAGTACGCCAATTAGACCACCTTTTTTTAGCCATTGCAGCATGGAGCGCGCCGCGCCATCCCGGGGAATATTTTGCATCCCTGCATCTTCACGCCAGCCGATGAGCAATTTATCGAGGCGTTTATCGTATAAATTTTTTCCGACAACGGCCAATGGAATACCAAGTTGGGATACGTAGGCGGCCATCAATTCCCAGGAGCCGATATGCCCGGTTAAACCGATAACGCCCCTGCCTTTTGCGAGCGCGTCTTGCAAATGCTCCATACCAACGATACGCACCCACTTTTCGATACCGTCTTCTATGTAATTCGGAATTCGTAATGCGGCCGCTCCATTTCGCGCAATCATCTCGAAAATTGCTTCCGCCTTCTTTACACGTTCTTTTTCCGACAATTTATTTTCAAAGACCAAATGCAAATTATGCAGAACTTTGCGTCGTTCACCCGGAGCGACACGGAATGCCAGACGCCCCATAAATGCCATGAAACCATGAGCTATCGTTTCAGGCAATGCGCGAAGAAATTTTACCAAAACTAAAACCGACCAGTAAATGATCGTATTTTTACTTTTTTGCAGCGATTTCCTGCGCGACATCTTTTATGTTATTCCGGCTTTTATTAAATCATGGATATGCACTAATCCGAGGGGTTTTCGCTCCTCATCAATGATAACGAGTTGCGTAATACTGAAATTTTCCATCATTTCAAGAGCTTTTACCGCCATGGTGTCAGGTGCTATCGTCTTTGGCTTATCTGTCATGATATCCCGTGCGCGAATACTCCAATGTTCAGGATTTATCCGCAATATGCGCCGCAAATCGCCATCGGTGATGAAGCCCACCAGAATACCAGCCGGATTAATTACACATGTCGCCCCGTAACGTTTATGGGATATTTCCGTTAATACCTCGTCAAAGTTGGCATCTTCAAAAACAACGGGAATTCGTGATTTATCTGCCAAATCCTGTGCCCGTAAAAGCAGTTTTCTACCAAGCGTTCCCGCTGGATGGCGCAAAGCAAAATCTTCGGCGCTAAATTGTCTTTTTTCGAGAACGGCGACAGCCAAAGCATCTCCCATCACCAGGGTAGCAGTCGTGCTCGCAGTTGGTGCTAAATCCAGTGGACAGGCTTCTTCTTTCACTGAAACATCAAGTACAAAATCAGAACTTTCTGCTAATTTACTCCGCATATTCCCACAAAGGGCGACCAGGCGAATTCCCATACGACGCAAATGGGGAATCAATAAATCAAACTCGCTATTATTACCACTTTTCGAGATGCATACAACAACGTCCTCGCTTCGCAGCATTCCCAGATCTCCATGCAAACCTTCTGTTGCATGGAGAAAAACGGCTGGCGTGCCGGTGCTGCTCAACGTCGCAGCCAGTTTTTTACCAATTATACCACTCTTACCAATTCCGGTTACGACAATTCGGCCACTGCAATTGTACATCAGATTTACAACTTCGACAAATGCTGCGCCAATGCGTGTTTCCAGAGCTTTCACAGCTGCAGCCTCGATACCCACAACGCGTTTTGCATCAGCAATACATTTTTCGTTTGAATACGCGTTTGAAATTGGTACGGATGCTGTGGTATTGTTCGAATGCACTTTCTGTCCTTCTACTGTGTGCTCCAGCACTCAAAATACTTTATCACCAATTTGTGATGGAAAATAACCTGCCTTCATTCGCCTCTTCAACCTTATCGGGCGGCTTTATGTCGCAATGCCGCGGCAACAAACTCCCTGAAAAGTGGATGGGCGCGTAATGCACGCGACTTCAATTCAGGATGGAATTGTACTCCAACAAACCAGGGATGATCTTTTATTTCGATAACTTCCACCAAATTGGTATCCGGATTCGTACCGGCAATGGTAAGACCGTGATTCTTTAGGGTCTCCACATAAGAATTGTTGACTTCATAACGATGCCTGTGGCGCTCGCTTATTTTGCTTCGACCGTAGGCTTTATAGGCTTTTGTCCCCTTTTCAAGCTTGCATTTATAGGCGCCCAACCGCATTGTCCCACCCATCTGCGAAACATCAATTTGCGTCTCCATCAAATCAATTACCGGGTGTGGCGTTGCTTCAAGAAATTCAACACTATTTGCGTTTTCCAACTGACAAACGTTGCGTGCAAACTCAATTGTCGCGCATTGCAGCCCAAGGCAAATACCGAAAAATGGCAACTTATTTTCACGAGCATAACGCGCAGACATGATTTTTCCTTCGGTACCACGACTGCCAAATCCGGGACAAATCAGCATTCCATCTACATCTTCAAATTGGCCGTCGATACCGTTTTTTTCGGCGTCTTCCATATCTACCCAGCGCAAATTGACCTTCACGTCGTTTTCTACACCCGAATGGACAAACGCTTCTATTATACTTTTATAGGAATCTTTCAGACCGACGTATTTGCCACAAATAGCAATGGTCACCTCATCAGAGACGTTATCAATTTTTTCTGATAGATGAATCCAGGATTTGAGATCAGGTTCCGCGCATTCAAGCCCCAGATGTTTCACTATTATTTCACCCAAACCATTTTCTTCAAAACGTTGCGGAATTTTATAAATGGAATCAAGATCAGGCGCGTTTATGACATGACTTGGCCGCACATTGCAAAACAATCCAATTTTGTCCCGGAGCTCCTTGTCGACAGGCGATTCGCTGCGACAAAGCAAGGCATTGGGCTGCAATCCAATTTCTCGCAACCTTCCAACCGAATGTTGTGTTGGTTTTGTTTTGAACTCGCCAGCAGCTTTAATATAGGGAATCAAAGTTAAGTGGATATTAAAGGTATTTTCTTGCCCTTCTTCCAGGCAGAACTGTCGAATGGCTTCTAAAAATGGTAAGCTCTCGATATCACCAACCGTTCCTCCGACTTCCACGATGAGAATCTGACAACGATCGATCGTTTTCGCGGCAGCATAAATACGACTTTTAATTTCATTGGTGATATGGGGAATAACTTGCACTGTTTTCCCTAAATAATCGCCACGTCGTTCCCGTGCAATGACTTCATTGTAAACCTGCCCGGTAGTGGCATTATTGCGCTTCGTCATATCAACATCGAGAAAGCGCTCATAGTGGCCAAGGTCAAGATCAGTTTCCGCACCATCATCTGTAACGTACACTTCCCCATGTTGATACGGACTCATCGTGCCAGGGTCCACGTTGATGTAGGGATCGAATTTGAGCATTGTAACCCGAAGCCCGCGTGCCTGCAATAAACTGCCGATGGACGCAGCGGCTATTCCTTTTCCCAACGCAGAAACGACACCACCAGTGATGAAAATATATTTTGTACGACTTTCAGTGGACACGGCGCCGTTCCTCCCAAATTTGTTGTGCTTGCTTTAAATCTTCGGGTGTATCGATGCAGATTGCTGCATTCGCAATTTGTGCACAGACGATTTTGTATCCATTTTCCAGGAGTCGCAACTGCTCCAGATTTTCTAATTTTTCCAACGTACCCTGGGGCCATTTCACATATTGCATGAGTATATCGCGGCGGTAAACATAGAGACCGACATGCTCATAGAATTGGCCGTATTGCAACCATTTATGAATCTCCGCAACATCGCGTATATACGGAATAATAGCTCTGGAAAAATACAATGCTTCCTGTTTTTTGCCGATAACAACTTTTACAACTGACGGATTGTGCAAATCCTCACTCGTTTTGATAGGCGCGATTAACGTGCTCACAACAGCCTCAGGAGAATCGATGAGGAGTTGAATTGTTTTATCGAGGGCTTGAGGATCCACGAAAGGTTCATCCCCCTGGATATTAACAATGAGTTCAAAATCATTTTGCTGTGCAACCTCAGCAATCCGATCACTACCTGTCCTATGATCAGTACGCGTCATGACTACATTGCCACCAAACGCTTCCACTGCATTTAATATGCGTTTATCATCGGTTGCCACAACGACTTTTTGTAGAAACTTTGCTTCAGTAGCACGTTCATAAACATGTTGAATCATCGGCTTATCACCGATCATAGCCAAAGGTTTACCTGGAAAACGGGTGGATGCAAAGCGTGCAGGAATTATCCCGATACTTGAAATCATTCGCTAATAACCTTCGGCACGCTAAAATGGCCGTGTTTCGCCTTCGGGGCATTAGCCAGCGCTTCCTTGTTCGATAATCCCGTTTTTACTTCATCTTCACGAAAAACGTTGGTGAGTTGCAAAACATGGGCTGTCTCGGGAATATTATTGAGATCAAGCTCATTTAATTTTTCCACATATTCAAGAATTGCCCCCATCTCGTTGGTTAGATTGTGCAAATCATCTTCATTAAAATCCAGGCGGGCAAGCTTCGCTGTACGTCTTACATCTTCAATTGTAATGCTCATATTGATTTATCTTTTTAGGTTCATCGTATGGTAATTGAAGGCGTAATATAGAACAATCGCATTTCTATGTCAAGGCGATTTTAGATCGAGTGGCATAGTTATTGTTAACAAAAATTATTTCTTAATAGATAAATTTGGAAGCAACATTAGCAGATATGGCATCGACAAAATGCCACAATGAAATAGAGGAAAGTTGGGAAGAACGGAAGACAAGAAAATAGACTCCACCACGGGATATGATGGAATCTATTTGAAAGAATCTTAAATATTTAATTGTGCTATATTTTCTTTAACAGAGTTTGCAGAGGCATTAAGCATTGCTTTTTCATTATTACTTAATTCGATTTCAACAATCTTTTCGACGCCATCTTTGCCAAGAATGACAGGTACGCCAGCATAGGTATCTTTAATCCCAAATTCACCAGTCAACCAGGCACTGCATGGTAACAAGCGTTTTTTGTCGCGTACTACTGCTTCTGCCATTTCCACTGCTGCAGCGGACGGGGCATAGTATGCACTACCAGTTTTCAAGTATTTAACTATTTCGCCACCACCTTTGCGAGTTCGGTCAACGATTTCATCGAGACGTTCTTGCGGAACGAGTTGCGTGATCGGAATACCGGAAACTGTGGTATAACTCAGTAATGGTACCATATCATCGCCGTGTCCACCAAGAACCATGGCCTGAATGTCTCTTACAGATATTCCCAATTCCATCGATAGGAATGTGCGATAACGTGCCGTATCGAGCACCCCTGCTTGTCCGAAAACATTTTGTGGTTTAAAGCCAGTTGTTTTAAATGCCACATACGTCATAACGTCGAGTGGATTGGTAACTAGGATAACCTTCGCATTTGGTGAATATTTAGCAACTTGTTCAGAAATACCTTTTACGATGCCCGCGTTACTGTCGCGCAAATCATCACGGCTCATTCCAGGCTTACGAGCAAGACCCGCGGTGATGATAACAACACTCGAATCTTTTGTTTCTTCGTAGCCATTTGTTCCAATTATGCGAGTATCAAATCCTTCTACTGGAGCCGATTCCCACATATCCAGACCTTTACCCTGAGGAACACCATCGATAATATCAACAAGAACCACCTCGTTCGCCAATTCTTTTTCAGCGACTCGTTGAGCACATGTTGCACCCACATTTCCTGCACCGATTACACTTATCTTCATATAAACTCCTCTTTATAAAAGATTAAACCATGTTCTTCCATTTCATTTTTAAAGCGAGGATTACCTGATCACTGACGTTAAATGAAATTTCGGACGAAGGGAAGATGTACTGTCATTATTACTGTTGGTATCAACTGGATCATCATTCACTATTAAAATAACTGAACTTTACCTTTAATACAAATTAAGTAATTCTATAGCAGTTATTAATTAATAAAAAAGCCAGAAAGATTCGAATCTTCTGGCTTTTTTCTCTACTTTGAAAAAACACTGACCACTTTTCGTGAACGGCCTTTTCGCTCAAACTTTACAGCGCCATCAATAATGGCAAACAATGTATCATCGCGTCCTTTTTTAACATTTTCACCCGGATGTATTCGGGTACCCCGTTGACGGACTAAAATACTACCCGCAGTCACAAGCTGGCCATCAAACCGCTTGACACCAAGATATTGGGGATTCGAATCACGACCGTTTTTCGAACTGCCCACACCCTTCTTATGAGCCATGACACGCTCCTTCGTTTATGTTAAATTTAAATTATTTACTTCACGAGACAGAAATTTCATTAATGCGTAGAGCCATTTGATCTTGGCGATGACCATTTTTTACACGATATCCTTTGCGGCGTTTCTTTTTAAAAACAAGGACTTTTGCACCGCGAAATTCATCTTCAATTGTTGCTTTGACTACGACTCCATCAAGTACTGGTTGCCCAACCTTAACATCGTCTCCATCTACACACATGAGAACACGGTCGAGCTCAATAGCATCACCAGACTTACCGGCTATCTTCTCGGTAATAATTTTCATGTCTTTTTCAACCGTGTATTGTTTTCCGCCGACCTCAACTACAGCGTACATCGAACCACTCCTTCTAACTCAAATTTTTAAAATACAACTCTTTAATTTGGCATTGTTCATTCAAACTTGCCAGATTAAAGATCGATTGTTTTTCCAGATTTTTTGGAATAAATCGTAAAATCATCGAGTGCACAGTCTTCATCCTGTACAAGCTCAATTTTAATCCAATATTTCCACATCAGGCGCCGTATGTGGCTTCGTAATCCGGAATTCAGATAAATCGAAACATCCGGGTTAACAACGAGTTTAATGCTTCGATCTTTGTCTTCCGCCTTAATTCGGCTCAAACTTCGTTCGATTTGCGTTAACAAAGTATTTTTGGAGTATATCCTGCCACTACCGTGACAAGCAGGACATGGCTCGCTATAAGTGTGCATTAAACTGGGTCGGATACGTTCTCGTGTCATTTCAATCAGTCCAAATTCACTGATTGGACTAACACTCGATTGTGCCCGATCATTTTCGAGTTCTTTTGTGAACTCAGTATATAATTTTTTTCGATTCGCAGGATCAATCATGTCGATAAAATCAATAACGATTATACCACCAATATCCCGCAACCGTAATTGACGTGCGATTTCTCGTCCAGCTTCCAAATTTATTCGCAAAGAATTTTCATCATGGGTTCCTCTGCCAATAAATTTTCCACTATTAACATCAATTGCGACAAGTGCTTCGGTGTGATCAAACAAAATATACCCGCCGCTACGGGTCCACACCTTGCGTGAAAGACTTTTTTCGATTTCAGATTCAATACCGAAAACGTCAAAGAGTGGCTTCTGTTCCTTATAAAGCTCGACGCGATTAATCAGCTGTGGGGCAATATCCCGCAGGTATCTAACAGTCTCTTTGTACTGTTTCTGTGAATCAACAACAACTCGTTTAACATCATTTGTAAATAAATCACGAATTACACTGGATGCCATCCCAACATCTTTAAACACCAAACTTGGTGGTCGTAAAGTTTTCAGTTTTTTTTCAATCTGGCGCCAGGTTTTTAATAAATTCGCTAAATCTTGTCGTAGCAAAGCTTCATCTTTACCAGCCGCCACAGTGCGGATTATTAAACCAAATCCTTTGGGGCAAATTGAGCGACCGAGATGCTTCAGTCTGCGTTTTTCAGCGACGCTTACTACTTTTTTTGAGACGCCAATCATATCTGAGTTGGGAACGAGAACAAAAAAACGACCGGGAATGGAAATTTCTGTCGTGATACGAGAACCTTTTTTACTTATTGGCTCTTTTATAATTTGTACCAGAATCTCCTGTCCCTCAACAGGAATTGGTCGTTTGTTGCGTCGAGCATTATCTCTTCGTACGGAATCAAGATCGATATAAGCATTATATTCCGCAAGGTTTTCGCCAATATCGGAAAAATGCAAAAATGCATCTTGCTTCTGTCCAATATCAATGAAAGCGGCACGCATACCTTTTACAACGTTGACAACCCTGCCGAGATGAATATCCCCAACCATGCGTTCATTATCTGGTAATTCAACAAACAGCTCTACAAGCGTGCCCTCTTCGATCAGAGCAATGCGTGTCTCAGCCATGGTGGAATTGATATAAATCTCTCTAACAGGGCTATTGGGTCTTTTTCGTGCCAATAATTAACCTTTTCTTTGATCTGCTTAACATTAAAGAAATAGCCCTAATTCTCAAGGAACAATAAAACGGTGGATGCAATGATCCATGCAACATCTAACTCAATTTTAATATTGAACTGCTGTTGCATTTTATGTACAAAAATCTATACATGCTAAGATAAAATTCGACAAATGAGTTTAAAGAATACTAAAATCAACTATCGAAAGCAAGATTTTTCTTTTAACCAGCCTTAATTGACAATTTCAGCTCCACTATCCGCTTAACTCAAAAAAGGATTATACTTCTTTTCATACCCGATGGTTGTTATTTCACCATGCCCACTCAATACTTTAGTTGTATCCGATAAGGGAAATAATTTATTACGAACCGAACCAATCAGTTGGTCAAATGATCCTCCGGGTAAATCTGTTCGTCCAATCGATCCTTGAAACAATACATCACCGACTATAGCCAGCCCGGAACTGACAAAGGATACAGAGCCCGGAGAGTGACCAGGCGTATGCAAAATCTCAAAAGAATGAACGCCTAATTCTATTATCTGTCCCTCAGCGAGAGAAAATTCAACATCCGCAATACCAGCAGATCTTAAACCATACATCGCAGCAATTGTATTCAGATTGGTAAAAAAAGACTGATCACCGGGATGCGCTTTCGCTTGTAAACCAGTTTTTTCCTGAAATTCGTTCAACTTTAAAATATGATCAAAATGACCGTGCGTTATTAAAATTTTCTCAAGTGTGAAATCCAATTCATCAATCGTCTGCAATAAAAAATCAATATCATCTCCCGGATCGATAATCATACCCTGATTCGTTTTTCGACATATGCAGATATAACAATTCATTGCCAATGGACCGACGGCTAATTTTTTCCATTCCAGATCAGGCATCGATTTTCTTCCTGCAATAGTCGTCTAACTGCTTCACATATTTTTGTTCAATGATATATTTCCCTAAGGGATTAACCCTTCGTTTTTCTGAATGAAAATCTGATCCCCCCGTTACCAACAAACCAGACTCAAATGCAATGCGCTGCCAATTTGCGCTGGTTCGTTTCGTATGCCGGGGATGAATGACTTCAATGCCATCCAATCCGGAACGTTTGAGCTGCCGAACTTCAAATTCGGACCATGCAGTTCCTGGATGTGCCAACACTGCCGCTCCGCCAGCTTCATGAATTATTTCAATCAACTCTTCGGGGCGCTGAATAGATTTTTTTTCATATGCCGGAGCACCATCACCTATCCATTGATTAAATGCCGCTTGATAGGACTTGACTACACCTGCCTCTACCATTGCTTTTGCGATATGTGGTCTTCCTATGGTCCCATCACCCGCCTGATCAATAATTTTATTGATATTGACTTCAATACCATGGCGGGCCAGAGATTCGACAATAAGTTCAGTGCGTCTCAGCCGTTTGGTGTTAATCTCTGCCAAATACTCTATTAATGTGGGATTATCAACATCAAGATAGAATCCCAGAATATGTATTTCGCGCTCGTTTTGGCTAGTTCCTAATTCGATACCGGGAATTATTGTAACATTATACTTTTCACCTGCAGCCTTTGCTTCTTCAACACCTGCGACTGTATCATGATCGGTAATAGCAATGGTTTTTAAATTAAATTTTGCGCATAATTTTACCAATTTTCCAGGCGCAAAATCGCCATCACTTGCATTTGTATGCAAATGCAAATCTGCATATTCGACTTTTTTAACAACAGATTTAAAATTAATCATTATATCGTGAAAATTCCGCCGATTTGGGCTTACACAACCGCAGTCGATTCAGATTCATCACTTTTTTGTTTTTTTTCTACAAACTGACTGACGAAAATACTCAGTTCGTACAAAATCAATAATGGGATCGCTAGCGCCATTTGAGTAAATACATCCGGAGGTGTAACTACAGCAGCAATAATAAAAATACCGACAATACTATAACTCCGTTTATCGCGCATGCCTTGCGAAGATAGAAAGCCCATCTTCGTAAGAAAAAATGCCAGAATCGGCAACTCAAATACAAGGCCAAACGTCAAAATAAGCAAAAGGACAAAACTCATGTATTCATTAATCGTTATGGTTGCCTGCAAACTTTCACTTTGAAATCCTAACAGGAAAGCAAGTCCAAATCGCAAAACTACAGCCCAGCAAAAAAAAGCACCTAAGAGGAAGAAAAATGTCGATGCGCCGATTATTTTCGGCACAATGCGCTTTTCTTTTTCCAAAAGGCCAGGTGCTACAAACTGCCAAATCTGATAGAAAATATAGGGAAGTGTAAAAATAAGACCGGCAAATATAGAAACTTTTATCTGAATCATAAATCCTTCCGTCGGTGCAAGATAAATTAGTTTTGCACGTTCGACAGTATTCGCGCCACTGCTCTCCGAATACATTTTCACAGCGGCATCAAAAGGCACTTGTAAAAAATGAAGAATCTGATCCGCAAAAAAGAAAGCTACAATTGCTCCTGCAAGAATAGCAACGACACTACGTATCAGGCGCCACCTTAATTCTTCCAGGTGCTGCAAAAATGGCATCTCGGCTGAGGAATTCTTATTTTGTTTGGATTCTTTATTTTCTTCTGGCATATTAATTCGCTAACACCTTTAATAATCAAGATCACGTAATGCGTTTATAAATTCTGTTTTGTCCTGAAAATTATGATAAACTGAGGCAAAGCGAATATAAGCGATTTCATCGATGCCTCGTAACTCGCTCATCACCATCTTCCCGATATCGGTACTTTTTACCTCATACACATGCCTGTCCCGGATTTTCAACTCGATGTTATCCACCAAACCTTCAATACTTTCCACCGAAACCGGACGTTTTTTACATGCCAACAACAAACCAAGACGCACCTTCTCCCGATCGAATACCTCTCGACGGTTATCATCTTTTATAACCATGAGCGGTACTTCTTCCACAAATTCCTTTGTTGTGAAACGTTGTTTACACGTCTGACATTGACGACGACGGCGAATTACTCGTCCCTCATTGCTGGAGCGCGAATCCAATACTTTGCTGTTTTTACTATCACAAAATGGACAATTCATATGCAATCCAGTTCACTTAAAAACTGTAAAGAGGAAACCTCTTGCACAAATCCTGTACTTGTTCACGCACATTACTACTTACCTTCTTATTATCCAAATTATTGAGTACTGTATCCATAAGAAAGGCAATTTCATTCATCTCGTTTTCTTTCATTCCTCTTGTTGTCAAAGCGGCCGTACCAATACGAATCCCACTTGTGACAAACGGGCTTTCCGGATCAAAGGGAACCATGTTTTTATTTGTAGTGATCCCGGCTTCTTCCAGTCCGGCTTCAGCATCTTTTCCTGTGAGCTTGTGGGATCTCAAATCGAGCAAGATGAGATGATTATCTGTCCCACCGGAAGAAATATCATAACCAAGGTTGAGTAATTTATCCGCAAGAACTCGGGCATTTTGAACAACTTGCTTTGCATAAACCTTAAATTCAGGTTGCAACACTTCTTTAAACGCAACAGCTTTTGCTGCGATTATGTGCATTAATGGTCCACCTTGAAATCCAGGAAAAATATTGGAATCGATTATTTCAGACCATTTTTTCCTACGTCCTTTGGGCGTTAATAATCCAAGATCGTTATCCGCATCCTTCCCAATTAAAATGAGTCCACCACGAGGCCCGCGCAAAGTTTTATGCGTAGTTGAGGTTACAATATGGCAATGTGGTATGGGACTTTGCAACAAACCTGCTGCAATCAGTCCGGCTGGATGCGCCATATCGGCTATCAATTTTGCATTGACTTCATCCGCAATTTCACGAAAGGTTTTATAATCGATTTCGCGAGAATATGCACTTGCTCCCGCAATAATAACTTGTGGCCGCTCCTTAAGGGCGGTATCCCGGACTTCATTCATATCAATGCAGCCAGTTTCACGACTTACACCATAGGAAACAATACGAAATACACGCCCTGAAAAATTAACAGGACTTCCATGTGTTAAGTGACCACCATGGGCTAAATTCATCCCAAGAATTGTGTCACCAGGTTTTAAAACTGAAAAATACGCAGCGATATTTGCCTGAGAGCCAGAATGAGGCTGCACGTTGGCGTGATCAGCCCCAAATATTTTCTTAACTCGATTACGAGCCAATTCTTCAACAACATCGACATGCTCACAACCACCGTAATAGCGTTTACCGGGATACCCTTCAGCATATTTATTGGTCATCGGCTGTCCCATTGCTTCCAAGACGGCACGACTTACAAAATTCTCTGAAGCAATAAGTTCTAGTGTATTGTTTTGGCGGTCAATTTCTTTTCGAATTGCCTGTGCGACTTCGCTGTCAATCTTTTGTAAAAATTCCAACTTACTGTTTCCTTGGGATTATTTTTAATACGAAAAGAGAATAATAGTGCATTCAAACAGAATGTGCCCGGCATGGTGCCGGGCACGAATTAAAATCGAGGTTATACAACGCTTCAAAACGAGAAGTGAAAAGTATTACTTCACCATCCAATGATAACAATCAGCAGCCGGATCGGTCAGCTTTTTATTTTTATGGAGAAATTTATCACCTTTCGTCGGTAAGACCGGTACTAACGCATCTTTATAGGATCGAGCAAGGTCAGCGACTCGCATATCACGCAGCGCTTTATCGTATTCTGTCGATGCCATCTCATAAGCCAATTTATCGTAGTAATTTGCGCCAGCACGGTTTGCATCACGTTGGCATTTATCGACTGTGAGTTCATAGCACTGTGCGATAATTATATTGGCTTTACCGTAGCCACTCTCGGCCCGCAGTGCCTTTCGTGCTATTGAACGTGCACGAGAAAGATCGCGCAACTCCTTGTAGCAGTCTGCTTGCTCCGTTAAAATCTCAGCATTGTTCGGATCATTTTTTAGTATCGTTGCATATTCGTTAATGGCATCCTGGAACTGTTCATTGGTTTTGTAAAAAAAAGCTAAATCCTTACGCGCAGAAACATCTGTCGGTGTTAGTGCCAGAATTTTTTTCATATAATTAATTGCGTTGTTCCAGTCACGCTCATTTCTATAGTAATTTGTCAAATCCCACAAAGCTTGTTTGTTTTCAGGATCTTTTGCGAGAATTTCTTCCCAGCCAGTGACCTGGGCTTCCTGATTTCCTGTCTGACTATAAAGACCATTTAAAGTCTGGCGATACTCCAAATTGTCCGGTTGCATCTGGACCAATTGTTTGTAAATCTCAACCGCGTTCTCAATTTGATCTGTTTTACGATAGAGTGTCCCAAGAGCAACAAGATCGTTTTCTTTGCCTGGTTCAAGCTTGACAACTTTTTCGTACGAGGCGATTGCCTTGTCATCCATATAACGACTTGAATAGATATGCCCTAAACTGCGGTTGAGGAAGACATTATCTGGGTCTTCTTTCAAGCCATGTTCATAAACGACCTGAGCTGAATCCGGTTTACCTAACTCGAAATATGTCCGGCCGAGAAGATTGTAAACTGAGAGAAATGTTTTGTATTTATCCAACTCAATCACTTTCCAAAAGTAAGGAACAACTCGTGTATATTCCTTATTTTTGTAATTCTCGTAACCAAGACTCCAGTTTTTCTTCAACTCAAAATCTCTGGCGATAGAATCCTGTCTTGCGGCTTCTCGAGCTTGAGCGTCCATTTCAGCTTGTGATACTTTCGGAGCAGGAGCACATCCCCAAACCATCATCCATACGAAGGCAAAGATCACGCTTCCGTAGATCACAGATTTTAAATTTTCTTTTTTTGGATACATTTAGAACGTCCTCCCTCGGTCATTCTGGTAATGTTTTAATATTTTCTTGATCCGTAAATGATATTGAATTGAAATAATAGCTAAATTGATCTGCAAAATCAAGCAAAACAATCAATGATGAGTATAGCTCATTGACTCTAATTATAGGCTATATTTCGAATTTAAATTTAAAATTAATTAGTCTTTACGTCGGCGTTCAGGACGCACAAACCATTTTTCACCGCTGGCAATGCCAAAAATAAAGCGGATGATGTTTTCCTCAGATCCTATTTGGTTGGCATCGCCGCGTTTTCCATATTCAAGCCCGATTTCCATTTGACTGTTGAATGCGTTGTACGGTAGAGTCAAGCCAGCATTTACAAATTTCTCGTTTACCTTTTCACCAGCCACAAGATAAGGCAAGTTACCCATATTGAATCCAAGGCGATAACTCATCTTTTTCCAGACACTCTCATTAAATTTACGCGAAGGGACAAACTCAATTCCGACTCCATACCTTTTGGTGTCTGTCGTCTTTGCCCCAAGGATTTCAGAAGCCGCCAAACTCCCCCAATTGCTCGCTTCAAAATCTGCAAGCAATGTAAATCTGGAGTTCGGCTTGAAATTTAAACCATAGCCTTGTGTAAGCGGAAGTTTAATTTCACCTTCTGTAATATCGTTTTCAGTTCGAAAAACGTAATCAGTTTGCGTTTTTGTGTTCAGGCTTGCTGGGGCATTTATCATACCCGCTATATGCAATTTTTGATGAAGCTCAATAAGAAATCCTACATGACCGCTCATTCCAACTGCCGTGGTGGAGGTGACATCTTCTGTTTTATTATAAGTCGCATTATCAAAATAGACTCGCCATGTTCTTTCAAGACGTCCGAAGTACACATCAAATCCCGCACCATAGGCAAACTTCTTTCCAATCATTCCAGATAAACGAAAAAATGCTCGCTCCAATCCGCCAGTTCCCTCCAGTTCACTGCGATATTCTCCGTCTACGACATCCTCATAGGTATGGGCAATAATACTATACGGCATTAATCCGAAACCAAGGGCATAACCATCAGCCATTGGAATCCCGATATGGAGTGTATTAAATCCTGAATCAGAAAATTTACCTGTGTTATTATTTAATTTAACATTGGCGCGCTCAAATAGGAAGCTACCCTCAAAACGTGTCCTTGTTAAATACGCTAATGATGCAGGATTCAAATATTGCAAAGCTATTGGGCTATAGGCAGCAATCCCAATATTGCCCTGCCCGAAATAAGATGCACCCGCGTAAGGTCGTAGGATACCTATGCCATACTTAGAATAAAGTGAATTACTGAATGTTTCTTGTGAAAATCCCATCAAAAGCAGTAAAAAATAAATCAAACCAATGTACGATCGTTGTAATCTCATAATCATTTATCCTACTCTTGACTTGGGGGGATTGTATAGTGTATTGTAAGTTTCGGAACTTTATCAATTTCTGCATCGGTATTGTAAAAGGCGACACGGGAAAAAATATTGTACTTCACTCTGGGGAATAATATTAATCCGTAATTATCGTAACTTGAAGTATCCTGACGAGTCCACTGTTGAACTATAAATGAAAGATCAACTACAGCTGTTTGATTTCCAGGGATTATTACAATATCAGAATCGAGGCTAAACGCTGAATCGATCGCGACTGTAAATGGATCATTTCCAGCGTCCTCCAGCCGGTATGAATTAATAATAATACCTTCAGGGGATAAAAAGGAATTTACAGAGTCAACGGTTAAAAAAAGTTCTGCTTCATTGATTGTAGCATTATCTGGAATACTGGTTAAATTAAAGCGCAGTATGGAACGGTATTCATCTATAGTGGAAAGGTAAAGTGGCCCGGTAGGAATCTCTGGACCTTGCTGGTAAATAAACGCATCTGCAGTTGGAACAAGGAGCACTGTATCATTTTCCGTCGATGACTCTAATCTAAAAACGAGATTTAGCACTGGAGACACTGAGGCGATGGATGTTGAGCCAAATCTTCTTGCAACACCGATAGCATCAGTCGCAATTACGAGTCCTGTATTATCGAGGGAGTCTTTCCAGGTTTCGACCCAATCTTTATCAATATCAAAAACAACCGTATCGGTATCAGCTGTTGTCACCGTCGCTCTTGACATTTCTTCAGTCCAGGAATTCCATGAGAAATTTTCACTCGTTACTTCTAATGATTCAAAATGCTGAGGAGATTTATAAATAACTACATCAAAGGGCATCTCATTTACAATGATAGAATCATTCGCAATAAGTTCAAGTTGAGCTGAAATGATTTCGGAACTATCGGGGATATTGTCAAATCGCAGGAGTGCTGCACATTTCTTCGCATCAACTTCTCCCACATACAAATACCTGCTTAATCCTGTGTTCACGATAACAGGTCCCCCGGTATAACTTTCGCTTGCTACATAACTAACCGTTTTGATTTCACCGACATTTTCATCCGTAGTTAGGGGAAGTGGTGTTTTTTCTGTGCATGAAAATAGTAGAACGAGAAAAAACAAAAAGATACTTTTTTTAATCATTTCTCTCCAAAGTTTCTATTTAAAAGGTGTTGATAAAATGCATTATTAAAAACCGAATCGATTACGCTAGCTCGTTTGTCCATTTCAACGATTTTAATTAGCAATTGGATCCAGAATAGAGCCAGATCGGTGGCAAAGATGCTTTTTTAAAAAAAATAATTTACGACAGGCGCATCTGGAATGCAACTAAAAGTCACCTTAAATTTTGTAATCGTATTAGAGAGACGATTCTGTTTATCATCTGGTTTTAGAAAAGGGCGAATATAAAAAAGGCCAAAAAGACACAGTCCTTCTGGCCAAACTTTTAACATCCGATATTATAAAAACTATTTAAAATTACTCAGCTGCTTCACTTGCTTTCGGTGCTGTTTCCTGTTCTTCAGACTGCGCTTGCTCCTCTTTGCGCTTCTTTCTTTCAGCACGTTTTTCGGCTGCTTTATGCTGCTTCTCTATTTGTGTAGTTTCATATCCCACAAGCTCAAGTATTGCTATCTCAGCACCATCACCTTTGCGGCGTCCTAGTTTGATGATTCGGGTATATCCACCATTACGATCGGCAAATTCAGGAGCAATTTCATCAAATAATATTTGAATTATATTTCGATGTGGAATAAATTTATAAACATGACGACGAGCTGCCAAAGTTCCTTTTTTTCCAAAAGTAATACAACGCTCGGCGTATCTTCGTCCCTCTTTTGCTTTTACTAAAGTGGTACGAATTTGTTTATGTTCGAACAAAGAAGAAACCAGATTCGAAAGCATTGCACGTCGATGACTCGCGGGTCTGCCTAGTTGTTTATGGTCTTTACCGTGTCGCATTTAGGTCTACCTTTTATTATTAGTCTTCATCGTTTTTGAGGTATTTATCAACATCAAATCCGAAATGTAAATTTTTCTCTTCCAGTATTTGCGTTAATTCCTGCAGGGACTTCCGTCCAAAATTTCTAAACTTAAGCATAACAGCTTCATCGCGCGAAACCAGATCACCGATGGTTTTGATATTAGCAGCCATAAGGCAATTATGTGACCGAACGGAAAGTTCGAGTTCATCAACGGGCATCTTTAGCAGTTTCCGAATTTGCAAAACTTCTTCATCAACCTCATCAGGCTCTTCCACCTCAGGTTCGATATCGAAATTGATAAAGATCTGTATATGTTCCAGAAGAATTTTATTTGCATAAGTAAGCGTATCATCAGGAGTGATACTTCCATCAGTTGTGATCTCAAGGATCAGTTTTTCATAGTCCGTCCGTTGTCCAACACGCGTATTTTCAATGAAGTAACTTACGTTGGTCACCGGCGTGAATATCGAATCAATCGCAATTGTACCAATTGGTTGATCCGGGAGTTTATTCTCTTCAGCAGAGATATAACCGTGTCCACGACCAATACGTATTTCCATACGCAAATTAGCTTCTTTATCCAACGTTGCTAGATGCAGATCTGGATTAAGAACTTCAAAATCAGTAGTACCGTTCTGTAAATCACCAGCACGAATTACACCGGGACCAGTAGCTTCGATAACCACTTTGTCTGGTTTTTTCGTAATCATTTTAAAACGGACTTGCTTCAAATTAAGGATGAGATCAGCAACATCTTCAACCATACCAGGTACGGTTGAAAATTCGTGGTGTACACCATCAATTTTAATTTGAGTTATAGCAGCACCAGGCAGCGACGAAAGTAAGACTCGACGCAAGGCATTACCTAACGTCGTTCCGAAGCCTTTTTCAAGTGGCTGAACTATGAAACGGCCAAAAGTGGTTGAATAAGATGGTTCATCAATTTCCACTGTTTCTGGCATTTGAAGATTAGGCCAATTCATAGAAATATCTCCATATATTTATAAATAGTCCTAGTTGGAAAAATCCTTACTCTTATTTCGAGTAAAGCTCGACGATTAATGATTCATTGACTTCAACAGGGATGTCTGCTCGTGCAGGTATTTCAAGGAGCGTTCCCGTAAGCTGCGGTTTGTTCAGATCGAGCCATGGCAGCAAACGACCATCACGCATACGGCGTAATGACTGGTGGATCATCTCAAGTTTTTTACTTTTTTCGCATACTTTGATTTCATCACCTGGTTTAACCTGGTAAGACGGAATATCAACCCGTTTTCCATTCACCAAAAAATGGCGATGTCGAACAAGCTGTCGAGCTGCTTTACGGGATGGCGCAAAACCTAGACGATAAACAACATTGTCTAGACGTCTTTCTAGGAATTTCAGTAAATTTTCACCAGTAATTCCAGACTGTCGATTTGCTTTCTCATAATAATTACGAAACTGCGCCTCTAATAGGCCATATATCCTACGCATTTTCTGTTTTTCCCGCAGCTGAATACCATACTCGGATTTCTTCAGGAAACGACCACGCCCATGCTGGCCAGGAGGAAAATTTCTATTTTCAATCGGGCACTTCGGTGAGGTGCATTTCGCTCCCTTGAGAAATAATTTTTGACCTTCACGGCGGCATAGTTTACATGCCGAACCTACATAACGTGCCATATATTTTTTAAAACCTCCAACTCATGAAAATTGAGAAGTATCGCCGTGTAGTACCATACCATTTTTTAATAAAAAGTCTTATAAATCGCACAATAAATACATCAGGACAGCACGGCTTTCCTTACGATCTGTCCCGTAAGGATTTACGAATTAACTAATTAAACTCTGCGACGCTTTGGAGGCCGACACCCGTTATGAGGAATCGGTGTAACATCTTTAATCGCAGTTACTTCCAACCCTGCAGCCTGAAGTGCGCGTACAGCAGATTCGCGACCTGCCCCAGGGCCTTTCACCAATACTTCTACACGTCTTAGACCGAGATCCATGGCAATTTTTGCAGCATTCTCAGCAGCAACCTGTGCTGCAAAAGGCGTGGACTTTCTTGAACCTTTGAAACCAACTTTTCCACCTGATGCCCAAGAAATTGTATTGCCATAAATATCGCTTAAGGAGATGATTGTATTATTAAAAGTAGCGTGAACGGTTGCTAAGCCATTAGCATCCACTTTTTCACGTTTTTTAGTTTTTTTCCCTTTTGCACTTGCCAATGGAACACTCCATGATTTAGAAGTAGATTATATACTTAAACCTAACGTTTCTTGCCAATTCCGGACGTACGTCGTCTACCTTTTCGCGTCCGTGCATTTGTCGATGTTCTCTGCCCGCGTACCGGTAATCCACGACGGTGTCTGAGACCGCGATAACAACCGATATCCATCAATCGCTTAATATTCATTTGCACTTCGGTGCGAAGCGCGCCTTCCACTTTGTAGCCTGCACCGAGTACAGCACGAATCTGCGCAATATGTTCACTTGTCATATCTTTAACACGCACGTTGGGATCAATTTCAGCCTTTACAAGAATATCCCGGGCTGTTTTACGTCCAATGCCATAGATATATGTGAGTGCTACTTCAAGTCTCTTATCACGTGGAAGGTCAATGCCTTGTATACGAGCCAAGATACTCCTCCAATATTCTTATTAATTATCCCTGACGCTGTTTATGGCGCGGATTTTTGCAAATAACGCGGATTTTACCTTTTCTCTTGATAATTTTACACGCGTCGCACATTTTTTTAACGGAAGATCTCACTTTCATGGTCTTTTCCCTGTTTATTTATATCGATAAACAATCCGGCCTCTTGAAAGATCATAAGGGGATAATTCAATGGTTACCTTGTCGCCAGGAAGAATCTTGATAAAATGCATTCGCATTTTTCCTGAAATATGAGCTAAAACTTTATGCCCATTTTCCAATTCAACACGAAAAGATGCATTCGGCAAAGTCTCAAAAATGGTACCATCTACCCTTATTGCTTCTTCTTTTGCCATGTATTTTATAAACCTTGTGTTAATATTTCCGCAGAATCTTTTGTTATCGCAATAGTATGCTCATAATGAGCAGACATTGAAGAATCTGCTGTTTTGACAGTCCACCCATCTTCGGCTGTAATTACATCGTAGCCACCAATATTGATCATGGGTTCAATAGCCATAACCATACCGGGTTTTAATCGCGGCCCTCGACCGGGTTTGCCATAATTTGGAACTTGAGGTTCTTCATGAAGTTCTGTACCTATTCCATGCCCGACAAGCTGTCTAACAACTGAAAAATTATGCTCTTCAACATGCGTTTGAACAGCATGTGAGATATCAGACAACCGATTCCCCCATTTTGCAACCTCAATACCCTTATAAAGAGCTTCTCGAGTTATTTTTAGGAGAAGCAAGACTTTTTTTGGTATTGAACCCACATAAAATGTCTTGGCTGCATCTCCAAAATAACCGTCTTTTTTTACACCAACGTCGATTTTAACCAAACTACCAGTCAAAATAGGTTCATCATTTGGTATACCATGAACAACAGCTTCATTTATAGAAATGCATGCAGATGCAGGAAAGCCTTGATAACCCTTAAAAGCTGGTTCAGCATTATAAGAAAGGATATTTTTTTCAATAATTATATCTAATTCGCGTGACGTTATACCCTCTTTAAGTGCCTCGCCTGCTTTTTGAATCGAATCAACAACAATCTTACAGCTTTCACGAATTTTGTCTATTTCTTCCTGGCTACGAATATGAATCATTTTATCACCGTTCTAAACCAGTTAAAATTTTGACAATATGTTCACGAACCTTTTCAATACTCAACGAGCCATCAACCTCTTTCAACTTCCCTTGCGCATCATAATATTCTTTCAAGGGCCGAGTTTGTTCTTCATATACATCCATTCGGTGTTTAACAGTCTCTTCACGATCATCTTCCCGTTGATAAAAACTAACAGTCTGATTACAACCAACACAAACACCTGATTGAGGAGGTGGATCGTAAATCAAATTGTAAATATGATTACAACCAGGGCATGTTCTTCGGCTTGTCAAGCGCATTAGTATTCGTTTCTTTGAAACTTCAAGAGAAAGAACAATTTTGACTCTTCTATGGATTTTATGTAAAATGCGATCAAATTCCTGAGCTTGTTTGATCGTTCTTGGGAATCCATCCATAAGGAATCCCATTTTTGTATCAGGCTCTGTCAAGCGGTTCTCGATCATTCCTATCACGACACGATCAGGAACGAGCTCTCCTGCATCCATTGCCTTCTTTGCCTCCACCCCAAGTGGACTTTGCTCAGCTACTGCTCTTCGTAGAATATCTCCTGTTGATATCTGAGGTATCGCAAATTTCTCGGCGAGATATGAAGCTTGCGTTCCTTTACCCGACCCAGGATATCCAATAAAAATGAGTTCCATTTGGACAATAGGCTTCCCGTTGTGCTTATCGTCTACCCTTTATTTTTCCACCTTTCATGAAGCCATCATAGTGCCGCATTAGAAGATGCGATTCCATCTGTTGCAAAGTGTCTAATGCTACACCAACAATAATCAACAAGGAGGTGCCACCAAAAAAGGATGCGTAGCTATAGGATACATTCGTAGTTTTAATTATAAAATAAGGGAGTACCGCAACAAGAGCCAGAAAGAAGGAACCGGGAAGCGTAACCCTAGTTAGGATATTGTCAATATATTCTGCTGTTTTCTTGCCAGGACGCACGCCAGGAATAAAGCCACCATTCTTTTTCATGTTATCTGCAACGTCAACCGGATTGAATGCTATAGCGGTATAAAAATAAGTAAAGAAAATTATAAGGATTGCATAAACAATCTGATAGAGTGCAGAGTTCATATTAAAATATATATTGACCAATCCCATAATCTCGCTGTCGGGCCAAAACGATGTAATCGTTTGGGGAACAAACATAAGAGACTGAGCAAATATAATCGGCATTACACCTGCAGTATTAACACGTAATGGAATATGGGTGCTCTGACCACCATAAATTTTACGACCAACAACACGTTTAGCATATTGAACAGGAATTTTGCGTGTTCCTTGTGTTAGTAAAGTTACAAGACCAATACACGATACCATGATCGCAAGTAAAATAACCTCGACAATCAATTCACGGTTATCAGCCATGAGTTGCTGCCATTCATCTAGTATGGCATTTGGAAAACGAGCTATAATTCCAACAAAGATAATTAAACTAATCCCATTTCCGATACCGCGCTCTGTTAATTGCTCACCAAGCCACATAATTAAAACGGTTCCGCTCGCCAGGATAATCATCGTCATAATACGAAATCCCCAGCCTGGATTCGGAACAACTGGCAATCCCTGATTGGTTGTTATACTTTCGATAAAGACGCTAACGCCATAGGCTTGCATGAGTGAGATTAAAACTGTTCCGTACCTAGAATATTGGGTAATTTTCCGCCGTCCTTCTTCGCCTTGCTTCTGCAGACGTTGAAAGTAAGGCATTACTGCGCCTAACAACTGAATTATAATTGAAGCCGAAATATAAGGCATTATACCCAAGGCAAAAATAGTTGCCCGACTGAAAGCACCACCAACAAACATATCGTATAGACCGAAGAGACCACCGCCACCTGCATCCGAAAAGAAACTTAACAATGCTTCAGGATTGACATTCGGCAATGTAATATGGCTTCCAATACGATATACTATCAAGATACCCATCGTGAACAAGATTCGACTTCTGAGTTCTTGAATTTTGAAGACACTCTGCAAACTGCTCAGCATAACGGTATCGCCTTCCCTCCAGCCTTTTCTATTTTGGCAATAGCAGATCTAGTGAATTTATGTGCAGATATTTCTAAAGTGCTGGAAAGCTCACCCTCTCCCAGTATCTTCACAGGCGTTCTTAGATTTTTTATTAGCCCTAGCTTTACAAGCTCTTCTGGATTAACGACTCCGCTTGCAGATTTACGTTCAAGATCAGTGATATTAACAAGCTGGTAGGCTTTTTTAAATATATTAGTAAAACCACGTTTAGGTACACGTCGCTGTAATGGCATCTGACCGCCTTCAAACCATGGCGGGATACTGCCACCCGAGCGCGACTTCTGTCCTTTATGTCCGCGACAGGAAGTACCTCCGTGCCCGGAACCGATGCCCCGTCCTACTTTTTTACGGTTTTTTCGGGATTTTTTTGCAAATGAAAGCGTACTAAGATCCATTTCTCACCTATCAAACTTCTTCTACAGTGACGAGATGCTTTACGACATTAATCATGCCCCAAATTTCCGGATTATTATTCTTCTCAACACTGTGCCCAATTCTTCTTAATCCAAGCGCTTCTAAAGTTCGCTTTTGATTTTGATTGTGGCCAATTTTACTGCGTACTTGTTTTACAATTAACTTTTTTTGTTGCTTCTTAGCCATCATTAAACTCCAAAGCTCAAACAGTTGTTTTTGAAAAAACTTCACTAACCGTCAGGCCACGACGTCGAGCGATTGTAGCGACATCGTAAAGTCCTTCCAATGCGGACATCGTTGCTTTTACCATATTATGGGGATTTGAAGATCCGATTGATTTTGTTAGAATATCTGTTACACCAACGGCTTCCATAATTGCACGCACTGGCCCACCAGCAATAACTCCGGTTCCAGGACTTGCAGGCTTTAAAAAAACAATCCCCGCTCCATACTTACCGCGGACTTCATGGGGAAGAGTTCCATTAATCAAGTGTATCTTTTTCAAACTTTTTTTGGCGTTTTCCGCACCTTTAGCGATTGCGTCTGCCACTTCGTTGGCCTTGCCCAAACCTATACCAACATGACCATTCCCGTCGCCAACAACTACAATTGCATTAAAGGAAAAGCGACGTCCGCCCTTCACGACTTTTGCGACACGATTAATTTGAACAACTTTTTCTTTTAATTCAAACTCGCCTGGTGAAAATCTTTCTACTTTAGCCACTTGATATAACTCCCGTTAAAACTTTAATCCGCCTTCACGTGCCGCGTCAGCTAAAGCTTTCACACGACCATGGTACAGGTAACCACCGCGATCAAAAACAACATTCTCGATCTTCAAATCCTTCGCCTTTTCAGCTATTGCAGTACCAATTATCTTAGCTTTGGCAATTTTTCCATCGGCACTTGAAATTTGATCTTTCAGCAAAGCATTTCGTGTAGATACTGCAGTAATCGTTTTTTCGTTTACATCATCAATGAGTTGCGCATAGATATTCTTTGAACTACGAAATATCGCAAGTCGGGGACGATCACTGGTACCCATAATTTTTTTGCGAATAGAACGATGTTTTCTCGTTCTTGCTTCACTCTTATTTTTCTTTTTGAAGCCCATTTAAATACCCAAAATGATAAAATATTAACTTATAGCTAATGAGCATAGCTACCAATATACAAAATAAATTTGATTGCAGCAATTACTTTCCTGCCGTTTTTCCAGCTTTCTCTCTCACATATTCACCAACATAGCGTATTCCTTTTCCCTTGTATGGTTCAGGTTTACGAAATGTACGGATTTTCGCAGCAACATGGCCTACGAGTTCTTTATCTATACCCGATACCGTAATGCTTGTATTAGCTTCAGCTTTTACAGTAATCGATTTTGGCGGAATTAAAATAATTGGATGAGAAAAACCAAGATTAAATAAAACATTATTTCCACGCATTTCTGCCCGATATCCAATTCCACGAATTTCCAGTTTCTTTTCAAAACCGTTAGTGACACCTTCTACCATATTCGCAATCAAGCTGCGAGACAAGCCGTGCAAAGAACGATGCTCTTTACTCTCCGATGGGCGTTTAACGGTTAAATGAGTACCATCGATTTTAATCTCCATCGCAGGATCGATAGCCTGGGAGAGTTCGCCTTTAGGACCTTTTACATGAACCATGTGCCCTTCACGGGAAACACTCACACCGACGGGCAATTCAATTACTTTTTTACCTACTCGAGACACAACGTTTATCCTTCAGATTTCAATAGTTACCACACATAACAGAGAACTTCACCGCCAACGGCCAACTTGCGTGCGTCGCGGTCAGAAATAACTCCTTTTGAAGTGCTAAGAATTGCAAGGCCGATATTATTATAAACACGAGGTATTGCATCGACACCAACATATTTTCGCTGTCCGGGACGACTAATACGCCTCAATCCATTTATAACACAATTGTCATTCTCATCGTATTTTAGATAGACTCGAATTACACCCTGTTTATTGTCACGGATAAGCAAGTAGTCCCTAATAAATCCGTATGTTAACAACAGTTTTGTCAGCGTCAATTTCATCCGTGACGCCGGGATGTCGACTTTGCGATGATTTGCTTTTGCAGCATTACGGATTCTTGTTAGAAAATCCGCGATGGGATCTGTCATACTCATCGAAGTTGCGTTCCTTTCTTAACGTACTTACCAACTCGCTTTTCTTACTCCTGGAATCTGACCTTCCAGGGACAATTGACGAAAACATATACGGCAAATACCAAATTTTCTTAAATAACCTCTTGGACGTCCACAACGGGAACATCTATTGTATGACCTCACACGAAATTTGGGCGTACGGTTTGCCTTTTCAATTAGTGCCTTACGAGCCAATTTTAACCTCTCAATTCGTTTTATTTTTAAACGGCATGCCAAAACCTGCTAAAAGTGCTGCGGCTTCTTCATCCGTTTTTGCTGTTGTCACGAAGGTTATGTTTAGACCACGAATCTTGTCGACCTTATCATAATCAATTTCCGGGAAAATAATCTGTTCCTTAATACCTAACGAATAATTCCCACGACCATCTAGCTTTGATGGTAATCCACGGAAGTCGCGTATACGTGGTACAGCAATAGAAATAAATCTATCGAGAAATTCCCACATGCGTGCTCTTCTCAAAGTCGTGCGACACCCGATTGGCATGCCTTCACGAAGTTTAAAGTTTGATATTGACTTTTTTGCTTTGGTAACCTGGGGCTTTTGTCCACTTATAATCACCATATCAGCCATGGCATTATCAAGATTCTTACGATCTTCAACAGCTTCACCAACACCCATGTTCAATACAATTTTGGAAAGTTTTGGCGCTTCCATGACATTTTGATAGTTAAATTGCTTCATCAACGCTGGAAGTACCGTAGACTTATAATGGGTTTGCAAATTGGGAATATAACCCTTGACAACGATTTCCTTTTGTGCCTGTTTAGCTTTCTTTGCCATTATTACTCACCAGAAGGTAGAATTTCATCATATTTTTTGGAGTAGCGTACACGTCGACGACTCAACTTCCCTTCGCCCTCCATTACTTTAATAGAAACACGTGTTGGTGCATTACTTGTCGGGCTGATAACCATTACATTAGATGCATGAATAGGTGCTTCTTTTTCAATAATCCCACCGTTGGGATATTGTTGGCTTGGGCGCATATGACGTTTAATCATACCTACACCCTCGATGATAACACGATTTGTTTTCGGGTATACCTTAAGCACTTTTCCGCGCTTATTTTTATCATCTCCCGAAATTACAATGACTTGATCGCCTTTTTTAATATGCATTATTTGCTCCGTTTACCAACTAATTATTAGAGCACTTCAGGTGCAAGTGAAATAATTTTCATATACTGTTTTTCGCGCAGCTCACGTGCTACAGGTCCAAAAATGCGCGTACCCCGTGGTTCTTTCTGGTCGTTAATCAAAACAGCAGCATTTTCATCAAATCGAATGTAGGTGCCATCCATACGCCGTGTTTCTTTTTTGGTTCGAACAATAACCGCCTTGGCCACTTCACCTTTTTTAACAGTGCCACCGGGGATTGCAGACTTGACTGACACGATAATCTGATCACCAATTCGTGCATAGCGTCTCTTGCTACCACCAAGAACCTTGATACACATAACCGATTTGGCGCCTGTATTATCTGCTACATTCAGGCGTGTATATTCTTGAATCATTTCTATTCTCCGTCAATTCGCAGCTTCACCAAAAACAGTGCGACAGCGTTTATTTTGCTTTTTCAATAATTTGAATCAGGCGCCAGCGTTTGCGTTTGCTCAGTGGGCGTGTTTCCATGATAAGTACTTTATCACCGATATTGGCATCATTGTTTTCATCATGCGCCATAAATTTGGATGTCTTACGAACGTATTTGTCATACATAGGATGCTTAACCTTGCGTTCAGTCCCAATGACAATACTTTTATCCATTTTATTACTTAATACTAATCCGATCCGTGTCTTGCGACGGCCACGTTCCATTTCACTTTTCCTTGGCACTTACGTTCTTAATTATTACCACTGGCCTTTTCGGGCCTGATCTTCAAATCCATTTCACGAAGGACGGTTTGGATCCGAGCAATATCTCTGCGTACAGAACGCAAACGCAATGGATTATCCAGTTGCTTTGTCGCGTGCTGAAAACGCAAATTTTGATGCTCTTCCATCAAATCTTCCAATTGCTGCTCAATGTCAGCGCGTGAAAGCTGGTTGATTTCCCACATTTTCATCAGAGAATCTCCTGGCTAACAAATTTCGTTTTAATTGGCAGCTTATGAGCAGCAAGGCGAATTGCTTCTTTCGCCAAATTTATATCTACACCAGCCAACTCAAACATAATACGACCAGGTTTAATAACGGCTACCCAATATTCAGGGGAACCTTTTCCTTTTCCCATTCGTGTTTCAGCAGGTTTTTCTGTAACCGGTTTGTCGGGGAAAATACGAATCCAAACTTTACCACCACGTTTAATATGTCTGGTCATTGCAACACGAGCAGCCTCAATCTGACGCGAGGTAATCCATCCGGGCTCAAGCGCCTTTAAACCATATTCGCCAAAAGCAATCGTTGACCCACGCATTGCTTTCCCACGCATGCGACCACGATGTTCCTTGCGATACTTTACTCTTTTAGGCATTAACATTTTATTGTTACTCCATCACTGTACATCTTAATAAATTCAGCTACCGAGCACTTCGCCACGGCAAATCCAAACCTTAACCCCAATAGCACCATAAGTCGTATGTGCAGTTACTGTTGCATAATCAATGTCAGCTCGCAATGTGTGTAAGGGAACACGCCCTTGTCGGTATTGTTCCGTACGCGCCATTTCTGCGCCACCAAGTCTTCCGCTGCACTGAACACGAATACCTTCAGCACCCATGCGCATTGTACTAACCAGTGCTTTTTTCATAGCGCGACGAAAAGAAATTTTCGCTGACAATTGGTTGGCAATGTTCTCTGCAACGAGATATGCGTCCAATTCTGGTCGTTTAATTTCGTTAATATTCAACTGGATTTCTTTTTTTGTTAACCGTTGCAATTCTTCCTTCAACTTGTCGACTTCCTGACCTTTTCGGCCGATGACGATCCCTGGTCGAGCTGTATTAATGGTCAACGTAATTTTTTGTGCGGTTCGCGCAATATGCAAACCCGAAACTCCAGCCCGGCGTAAACGGCTGCGAATATATTTGCGAAGCATTAAATCTTCAGAAAGGAGACTCGAAAAGTTCTTTTCTTCAAACCAGTTCGATTCCCAGTCTTTGATAATTCCAAGTCGAAATCCGATTGGATGTGTTTTCTGACCCAAAGGACCTCCTGAAAGTTAATGTATGTCTGTAACGACTAAAGTTAAATGACAAGTGGGTTTTCGTATTCGCATAGGACGCCCCATTGCGCCGGCTTTAAATCTTTTTAGAACCGGTCCCATGTCAACGTACACTTCTTTAATTGTAAGAGTATGTGGATCAAGTTTTCCATGTTCTTCTTTATTCATTGCGTTTGCTACCGCAGAACGTAAAGTTTTTTCCACTGGCAAGGCTGCACGCTTACCGGAAAAATGCAATACATTAATAGCATCGTCTACACCTTTGCCTCGAATAAGATCAACAATTTGTCGCATCTTTCGAGGGGACATTCGTACATATCTTGCTTTCGCTATTGCTTCCATTCTTGCTCCTGAATCTTAGACTATCGCACTCGTGAGGATTTCTCTGCTTTACTGCTATGTCCTCGATACGTCCTCGTTGGCGCAAATTCACCTAGCTTATGACCAACCATGTTTTCAGATATGAAAACCGGAATAAATTTATTGCCGTTATGAATGGCAAAAGTATGACCAACAAAATCCGGTGAAATTGTGGAACGACGAGCCCAAGTTTTAATCACTTTTTTTTGATTGTTATTATTTAACGCATCAACTTTGCGAGCAAGGCTTTCGTCAATATAAGGACCTTTTTTAATAGAGCGTGGCATTTCTCTTCCTTATTTTCTTTTTCGAACTATAAAACGGTCTGACGGTTTTTTACCTCGGGTTTTCAGCCCTTTACTTTTCTGTCCCCAAGGCGAAACAGGATGTCCACCACCTGAGGTTTTTCCTTCTCCACCACCCATCGGATGATCAACAGGGTTCATAGCAACCCCTCGGACATGCGGACGTCGGCCTAACCAACGAGTACGTCCAGCCTTTCCACTCACAATATTTAAATGAGATACATTACCCACCTGGCCAATTGTGGCGCGGCACTCAACGCGGACCATCCTTACTTCACCGGAAGGCAATTTCAACTGTGCATAATCATTTTCACGAGCAACAAGCTGAGCGGAAGTCCCGGCACTACGAGCCATTTGTGCTCCCTTGCGAGGTTTCAACTCAATATTATGTACTATACTTCCTAAGGGAATCTTAGAAATTGGTAATGTGTTGCCAACATTAATAGGGCTGCCTTCGCCTGATATAACTGTATCATTTACTTTCAGTCCCAAAGGGGCGATGATATATCGCTTTTCGCCATCAGCATAATGGAGTAATGCGATTCGCGCAGTTCGATTGGGATCGTATTCAATTGTCGCTACGCGAGCAGGAATCTCATCTTTGTTACGCTTAAAATCAATAATTCGATACTTTCTTTTGTGACCACCACCACGATGACGTGCAGTCGCCCGTCCCTGATTGTTTCTACCACCGCTCTTTTTTAACGGCTCGAGCAAACTTTTTTCAGGTTCTGAAGTGGTTACTTCCTCGAAAGTAGAAATCTTTTTATATCGTAAAGTAGGCGTATAAGGTCTAAATGATCTGACTGCCATACGGTTGTCCTTCCTCGGCTATTAAGCTATACCTTGAAAAAAGTCAATCGAATCATCTTTGTTTAATGTAACGATAGCCTTTTTCCATGAGGCGCGTTTACCACTGGTAAGACCACGCCTGGTATTCATTCTCTTGCTTTTACCTTTAACAAAAATGGTACAAACTTTTTCTACACGAACATTAAATTTTGTTTCGACCGCATGTTTTATCTCAATTTTATTAGCTGATCTTTCGACAACAAAACCATACTGGTTCAATTTTTCTTGAGCAATGAGATCTTTTTCGGTCAGCATTGGATGCCGAATTATTACTTCTGGTTTCTTCATGCCAAAACCTCTTCGAGTTTCGCGATAGCGCCTTGCTGAACAAATATAGTTTTTGTATTGATTAAATCATAAGTTGAAGCAAGGTCCGCACGCAGAGTACGAATTCGTGGTATGTTATTACATGCCTGAACCAACTTTTGATCCAATTCAGCCGTCAGGAAAAGGGCCTTATTATTACCAATTTCAAGAGATTGTACGATAGGCATAAACTCTTTCGTCTTGCCGGTATCAACACTAAAATCCTGAAGAATCTTCAAGTCACCGCCACGAAATTTTTCAGCTAAAACCGATCGGCGTGCCAGCTTCTTAAGTTTCTTATTCACTTTCTGCGAATAATCACGTGGCTGCGGACCAAACGCACGTCCACCACCAACCCACAGTGGAGATCGATTTGTTCCTGCACGAGCAACACCTCGCCCTTTCTGACGCCAAGGCTTCCTTCCACCACCGCTAACCGCGCTTCGGTTCTTACTCGCATGTGTTCCCTGACGCATATTGGCAAGCTGCGCTTTTACGCAGAGATATACAGCATGCTCATGCTTAGGAGTTGAAAAAATCACTTCTGGTAATTCAACTGTTTCACCAGTTGCCTTACCGTTTATATTATAGACTTCTGCTTTCATTTAACCACTCGCTTAGCAATATAAACGATTCCATTTTTAGCACCTGGAACAGCACCCTTAATCATTAAAATATTTTTATCAGCATCCACTTTAACAATTTCTAGATTTTTCATAGAAACTGTTTTATTACCGGTTCGACCAGGCATTTTAACGCCTTTCAATACACGTGAGGGTGTAGCGGATTGTCCTATTGAACCAGGAGCACGCAACATAGATTTCTGGCCGTGTGTTTGTTGAGCACCTTGAAAATGATGCCTTTTAATTACACCCTGAAAACCTTTACCTTTGCTAATACCAGTTACTTTTACTATATCACCTTCAGCAAAAATATCAGCTTTTATTTCCTGGCCAACAGAGAGTTCGGAAGATGTTTCGAAAGTTCGAAATTCTTTCAAATGGCGGAGGGGTTCAATACTATGCTTCTTGAATTGACCGAGTTGGGGCTTGGTGAGCTTCTTTTCTTTTACAGGTCCGAAACCAAGTTGAATAGCTTTGTAGCCATTTTTATCTTCCGTTCGGATATCCGTAACGTAACAAGGACCTGCTTCTATAATAGTCACAGGAATAGAATCACCTAATTCAGAAAAAAGGCAAGACATTCCTATTTTTTTGCCAATGATTGCACTCATCTATATTTCCAAGTATCTTGCTTAAGGTTTATAACTACGCAGAGGACAACCGCTTTGCATTTATAAATGCGCTACGGCTTTGGATAGGCCATGAATTACTTCAGACCTTTATTTCAACATCTACACCTGCTGGTAGTTCTAATTTCATCAAAGAATCCACGGTTTTGGGGGTCGAATTCAATATGTCTATTAGACGTTTGTGAATACGTGTCTCAAATTGTTCACGAGACTTTTTATTTACATGTGGCGACCTTAATACCGTATAAACAGAACGTTTCGTAGGCAAAGGAATAGGGCCCGAAATAGCAGCACCGGTAGTTTTGGCAGTTCTGATAATTTTATCAGTAGATTTATCGATCAAACGATAATCATACGCCTTCAATTTTATTCTGATCTTTTGACCAACCACGAAACTCTTCTCCAAAATTGATGAGGTTGTTGGATGCTTGCAATTAAAACGAAGCATCCAACTAAAATTCACTAAATATTATTCAATAATCTCTGCAACAACACCCGAACCAACCGTTCTACCACCTTCACGTATTGCAAAACGAATACCTTGTTCCATTGCGATTGGTGAAATCAGCTCAACAGTGATTGTTACGTTATCACCAGGCATTACCATTTCTACACCTTCGGGAAGCTGAACAATACCAGTTACGTCTGTAGTTCTGAAATAAAACTGTGGACGATAGTTGCCAAAGAATGGCGTATGACGTCCACCTTCTTCTTTTTTCAGGACGTATACTTCACCTTTGAATTTTGTATGTGGAGTAATTGAACCTGGTTTCGCTATTACCATTCCCCGCTCGATTTCATTTTTATCGATACCACGGAGAAGCAAGCCGACATTGTCCCCAGCCTCACCTTGGTCAAGGAGTTTTCGAAACATCTCAACGCCTGTACAAACAGTTTTCTTATGGGCACCAAGACCGATAATTTCTACATCTTCACCAACCTTAATGACACCACGCTCGATACGACCAGTAGCCACTGTACCACGTCCAGTAATTGAAAAAACGTCTTCTACTGGCATAATGAATGGTTTATCAACATCGCGTTGTGGCGTGGGGATTGTCTCATCTACAGCCTTCATCAACTCATGAATACAAGCTTCTTTTGCTGCATCACCAGGGTTTTCAAGTGCGTCAAGAGCACTACCACGAATAATTGGAATATCATCACCCGGAAATTGATATTCATTCAACAAGTCACGCAATTCAAGCTCGACAAGCTCAAGAAGCTCTTCGTCGTCAACCATATCAACTTTATTCAAAAAGACAACAATATACGGAACACCAACCTGACGAGCAAGCAGGATATGCTCGCGTGTTTGTGGCATAGGACCATCAGCGGCGCTAACCACAAGTATAGCACCATCCATTTGCGCAGCACCAGTGATCATATTCTTTACATAATCAGCGTGACCAGGGCAATCAACATGTGCATAATGCCGAGTTTCAGTTTGATATTCAACGTGTGCAGTAGCGATTGTAATACCACGTTCACGTTCTTCAGGTGCATTATCAATTTTATCAAAAGATACAAACTCGGAAAGTCCAGCGGCAGCCAAAGTTTGAGTAATAGCTGCTGTGAGCGTTGTTTTTCCATGGTCAACGTGACCGATAGTACCAATATTAACGTGAGGTTTAGTTCTTGCGAACTTTTCTTTGGCCATTATAGGTCCTCCAGATTTGAAGCTATTTAGTTTTTTTGCAATCGACTAACTTTATACGGACTGCACACCCTTAACATTTTCCATAATAGTATCAGCTATGGAACGAGGGACATCTTCATAATGTGAAAACTGCATTGAATAAATCGCACGTCCCTGAGTAATACTTCTCAACGTTGTAGCATAGCCAAACATTTCAGCAAGAGGAACCGATGCTGATATTATTTGAACTTCATTCCGTGGAATCATACCGCGTATTCGCCCACGACGTGAATTCAGGTCACCCATCACATCGCCCATATACTCTTCAGGGACAGTAACTTCGACATCCATAATCGGTTCTAAAATTGCTGGATTTGCTTTTTTGCACGCAGCCTTAAAAGCCATGGAACCCGCTATTTTGAAAGCCATTTCAGATGAGTCCACATCATGATATGAGCCATCCAACAATTCACACTTTATATCTATTGCGGGGTAACCAGCTAGAACACCATTAGACATTGCATCTCTAACACCATCAGCAACAGGCTTAATATATTCACGTGGTATAACACCACCAACAATTTTATCCTCAAACACAAATCCTTTACCAGGCTCAGCAGGCTCCAAAGCAATGACACAATGACCATATTGCCCACGCCCACCAGACTGTCGGACAAATTTACCTTCAGCCTCAGCGCGTGCGCGGATTGTTTCTTTGTAAGAAACTTGTGGTTTACCGATATTTGCCTGAACCTTAAATTCCCTCACAAGCCTGTCAACGAGTATTTCAAGGTGTAATTCACCCATACCTGCTATCAGTGTTTGACCCGTTTCTTCATGAGTTGAAACCTTAAATGTAGGATCTTCATCTGCCAGCTTGACCAAAGATTCACTCAATTTATCCTGATCCTGCTTACTCTTCGGCTCAATCGCAACCTGTATAACTGGTTCTGGAAACTCCATTTCTTCAAGAACGATATGTTTATCTTCGGCGCAAAGAGTATGGCCTGTTTTCGTAAATTTAAACCCAACAGCAGCAAGTATATCCCCAGCAACTGCTTTTTGAACTTCTTCCCGTTTATTCGCATGCATTTTTAATAATCGACCTACACGCTCTTTCTTACCAACAGAAGAATTGTAGATATAAGATCCTGATTTAACTGTCCCGGAATAAACTCGGAAGTATGTCAAACGCCCAACATAAGGATCTGTCATAATTTTGAACGCTAGCGCAGAAAACGGTTCATCGTCAGCTGGATGTCGCTCGATTGTGTCCCCGGTTTTTGGATGAGTCCCATGCACCGGTGGAAGATCTACTGGTGAAGGTAAATAGGCATTAATTGCATCCAATAGACGCTGCACGCCTTTATTTTTAAAAGCAGAACCACACAAGACTGGAATTATACTTACCTCAATTGTCGCCTTTCGAACTGCAGCAATTATCTCTTCTTCTTCAATTTCCATACCTTCAAGATATTTTTCCATCAGAGTATCATCGTAATCTGAAATCGATTCAAGCAAGTATGTTCTGGCTTCTTTTGCCTCACTCTGCATACTATCCGGTATATCCATCTCATCCCACTGAGCACCCAACGTGTCTTCACGATAAATAACTGCACGCATACGTATCAAATCGACCAAGCCGGTAAACATCTCACCTGAACCAATAGGAATCTGCAATGGAATTGCATTAGCACCAAGACGATCACGAATCATATCAACGGCATGACCAAAATCTGCGCCGACACGATCCATTTTGTTAATAAAAGCAATTCTCGGAACACGATACTTATCAGCCTGCCGCCAAACAGTTTCAGACTGTGGTTCAACACCGCCAACAGCACAAAATAACGCAACCGCTCCATCAAGAACACGCAACGACCGCTCAACCTCAACCGTAAAATCGACGTGCCCAGGCGTGTCAATAATATTTATAATATGATCTTTCCAATGAGCAGTGGTCGCAGCAGAGGTAATCGTTATGCCACGCTCTTTTTCCTGCTCCATCCAGTCCATTGTTGCACCACCCTCATGGACTTCACCCATCCGATGCAAAATACCTGTATAATAAAGTATTCTTTCAGTTGTCGTAGTTTTACCAGCATCAATATGAGCCATAATGCCGATATTGCGAGTCTTTTCTAACAAATCTTTTGACATTAAATCAAATTTCTTTCTTCAAACTGCACATAAATATACGCGGAATCCACATCAACCATTTAACCACAAACATCACATAAGAAGACAGAGCTACCTACCAACGGAAATGTGCAAATGCCTTATTTGCTTCTGCCATGCGATGCGTATCTTCGCGCTTCTTAATAGCCGCCCCTTCATTATTAGAAGCTGCCATTATCTCACTCGCCAAGCGTTGATACATCGTCTTTTCATTTCGAGATCGAGCAAAGGAAATCAACCAACGAATAGCAAGTGCCTGACGACGATGCTCACGTATTTCGATAGGAACCTGGTAAGTTGCACCACCAACACGACGCGACTTAACCTCAACTATTGGCTTCACGTTTTCAACAGCTTTTTCAAACACATCAATTCCCGGCTTATCACTTTTCGCAGAAACGATGTCAATAGCAGAATAAAAAATAGATTCGGCAGTACTCTTTTTCCCGCCAAACATCATACCATTTACAAATTTAGTCACCAGCGTTTTCTTATATTTTGGATCGGGCAATACCCGTCGCTTATCTGCTTTATTCCGTCTCATATTATAAGGCTCTTATTTTTTCAGCTTAGTACCATACTTCGATCTACCCTGTACACGATCTTGCACACCACTCGTATCATAAACACCACGAACAATATGATACCGCACCCCAGGCAAATCTTTCACGCGACCACCGCGAATCAAAACAATAGAATGTTCCTGAAGATTATGCCCCTCACCTGGTATATAAGCAGTCACCTCGAAACCATTCGTCAAACGAACGCGTGCCACTTTCCGCAAAGCAGAATTTGGTTTTTTAGGTGTCGTCGTATAAACCCGCGTACACACCCCACGCCGCTGAGGTGAACCCGTCAAAGCCGGAGAAGTTGTTTTTTGAATTTGGCGCTTCCGACCTTTTCTAACAAGTTGATTTATAGTAGGCAAAGCTCCTCCTTTAGTTACAGACTTATAATATAAGTATCTACCAACTTAAATGCAAATAATATTTCTACAAAATACGTCTACTCAACAAAATTTATTGAACAACATACTCTGCATCATCTTCAAACTCAACAGGTTCAGATTTACGCTTTACACGAATATTTTTATACCGAGTTAAACCAGTTCCAGCTGGAATTAGATTTCCCATAATGACATTTTCTTTTAAACCAAGTAGATAATCTTTTTTACCTGAAATGGCTGCATCAGTTAATACACGTGTTGTCTCCTGAAATGATGCAGCAGATATAAAACTATCCGTAGTTAATGAAGCCTTCGTAATTCCAAGAAGAAGTGGCTGGAAAGTGGCTGGAATTGCCTGGCGAAATTCTGCTGCATTTTTGCCATCTTTTCGCAGCTGAGCATTCACTTCTTCCATCTCTTCCTTATCGATCACGTCTTCTGAGACGTATTCACTATCGAATGGCTCAGTAATTACAACTTTATTTCGAATTGCTTCATTTTCATGCAAGAAACGGATTTTATCAACTTGATCTCCCTCGAGATATTGCGTATCGCCAGGATCTTCAATTTTTACCTTTTGCAACATTTGACGTACGATAGTTTCAATATGCTTATCGTTGATACGCACACCTTGAAGGCGATATACTTCCTGGATCTCGTTCACTAAATATTCCTGAACTTTATTAGGCCCGAGAATATTCAAAATATCATGTGGAGCCACCGATCCCTCGCAAAGCTTTTCACCAGCCTCTACTGAATCGCCGTCATGAATAAGCACATGTTTTCCATAAGGAATAAGATAAGTTCGCTCGTCGTGCCCATCCCGTGATGTTACGATAATACGCCGAATTCCGCGTCGAATTTCGCCAAACTTCACCGTTCCATCAATTTCACTAACGACCGCTGGTTCTTTCGGACGTCTGGCTTCGAAGAGTTCAGCCACACGTGGTAAACCACCAGTAATATCACGAGTTTTTGCAATACTTCGAGCAATTTTAGCTAAGACTTCACCAGCAAAAACTTTCTGTCCATCCGATACCTGTAAATGGGCTCTAGTTGGAAGTATAAATGATGTAAGTTTATTGCCTTCACCATCAACAATTGAAATTGCGGGGCTCAAATTACGCATACGCGATTCGATAATCACACGCTGCTTTAAGCCGGTCGTGTCATCCAATTCTTCCCGCATTGTGACATTTTCTTTTATATCATCGTATCGGACAGTCCCATCAGTTGTAGAGATAATGCTTGCCGTATAAGGGTCCCAATTAAACAGAACTTTCCCTTTTTCAACTTTATCACCATCATTTACATTAATGGTAGCACCGTAGGGAACGATAAATTGAGAAATAACACGATCATTATCATCAATTAACTTCAATTTAGCATTTCTACCAACGGCTACTTTTGTCAAATCGGCTTGTTCTACTGCCTTAAGATTTTCGATTGCAATAGCACCATCCTGACGTGCAGTTATTTGAGATTGCGCTGCAATACGAGATGCTGTTCCGCCGATATGGAATGTACGTAATGTCAGCTGCGTTCCTGGCTCACCAATCGATTGGGCCGCCATAACACCGACAGCCTCGCCATGGTTAGCCATATTGCCAGTAGCTAGATTGCGGCCATAACATTTCGCACAGACTCCGCGTTCAGATTCGCATGTCAACACGGAGCGGATATAAACCGTTTCAATACCAGCATCAGAAATGATATCTGCTTTGTTCTCATTGATTAAAGAGCCGGATTCGACGATAATATCGCCCGATTCAGGATCATAGACATCTTCCGCAGCTACACGACCAAGTATTCGATCACGAATAGGTTCAATTACCTCTTCACCTTCCTTCAAATCACCAATACGAAGTCCGAGAATGGTACCACAATCATCTTCAGATATTATCACATCTTGAGCCACGTCGACCAAACGACGGGTTAAATATCCAGCATCTGCTGTTTTTAGCGCCGTATCAGCCAAACCTTTACGAGCTCCGTGTGTAGAAATAAAATATTCTAACACCGACAATCCCTCGCGAAAGTTAGCAGTAATTGGATTCTCAATAATCTCACCCATTTGGCCAGTCATTTTCTTTTGCGGTTTCGCCATCAAACCACGCATACCAGCCAATTGACGTATCTGTTCTTTCGATCCACGAGCACCAGAATCAGCCATCATATAAATTGGGTTAAATCCATCCTGATCAAATTCTAAATGCTGAAACAATTTCTCTGCGATATCACTGGTCACATGCGTCCAGATATCGATAATTTTATTATAGCGTTCTCCATCTGTAATAATACCGTTTTCATACTGTTTTTGTATGGATTCAACGCGAGCTGTAGCTTCCTCGAGCAATTGCACTTTTTCTGCAGGAATTTTTACATCTTCAATACCAACTGTTGAACCGGAAAGCATTGCAAATTCAAAACCCATTCTCTTTATATTGTCAAGGAAGACAGCACATTCGTAATTACCAAGCTGTTTGTATACTTCGGAAATGAGTTCTTCAATTCGTTTCTTAGTTAAAAGTTCATTGATATATCCAATGCCCTTGGGAACGATCTGATTTAAAATTATACGACCAACTGTTGTTTCAAGTTTTTTCGACCCAAATCGAACTTTAATACTCGCATGCAAACTTAGTTTTTTATTATTGTAAGCAATTAAAGCCTCTTCTGGGCTCGAAACCAACTTTCCCTCACCAAGACTGCCTTTACGGCGCTTGGTCATATAATACAACCCAAGAACGATATCTTGACTTGGGATTGCCAATGGCCGACCGCTTGCCGGGGACAGAATATTGTGACTGGAAAGCATTAGAACACGCGTTTCAACCTGTGCGTAACTTGATAATGGCAAATGGACTGCCATTTGGTCTCCATCAAAATCGGCGTTGAAAGCAGCACAAACCAATGGATGCACCTGGATAGCTTTACCTTCAACTAAAACGGGTTGGAACGCTTGAATTCCCAAACGGTGCAAGGTAGGTGCGCGGTTGAGCATTACTGGGTGATCCTTAATAATATCCTCCAGCAGATCCCAAACTTCTGCACTTTTCTTATCAACAAGCTTTTTAGCACTCTTGACGGTTTTAACAAGGCCGTTTTGAACAAGACGCCGAATGACAAATGGTTTAAAAAGTTCCAACGCCATATATTTGGGCAAACCGCACTCATGCAAACGCAACTCAGGCCCGACAACAATTACCGAGCGGCCAGAGTAATCGATCCTTTTACCCAATAAATTTTGACGAAAGCGACCTTGCTTTCCACGCAACATGTCGGACAAAGATTTTAATGGACGATTACCATCACCGCGGACTGCCGCAGCTTTGCGCCCATTATCGAACAAGGCATCAACTGCTTCCTGAAGCATCCGTTTTTCATTACGTAAAATGACTTCAGGAGCTTTTATTTCCATTAGTTTTTTAAGTCGATTATTGCGTATAATCACGCGACGGTATAAATCATTTAAATCACTTGTGGCGAAACGCCCACCTTCAAGAGGAACGAGTGGACGTAATTCCGGTGGTATAACGGGGACAACGGACATAACCATCCACTCGGGTCTATTACCGCTCTTCTTGAATAACTCAACAATTTTCAGGCGTTTAAGCGCATCATTCTTTCTTTGTGCAGAGGTCTCAGTACGAACCGCGTTTCGTAAATCGCGTGATAAACCATCCAACTCAACTTGTTTTAACAAATCGAGTATAGCGCCACCACCAATTTTGGCTTCAAATTTGTGACCTTCATCGCCTTCAGGCAATGCTTCAGCTTCGGTCAATAAGTTATAATATTCTTCTTCAGAAATCAGTTCTCCACTTTGAAGACTGGTATTCCCAGGATGAATAACCACATAGGATTCGTAATAAATTATCCTTTCCAAATCCTTTGGGCTAATACCTAAAATATAGCCGATCTTGGAAGGCAGCGACTTCCAAAACCAAATATGAACGATCGGTACAGCCAGGGAAATGTGCCCCATTCGTTCTCGTCGAACACTTTTGGTCGTAACCTCAACACCACAACGATCGCAAATTATGCCTTTGTAACGAATACGTTTATACTTTCCGCAGTGGCATTCGTAGTCCCGTACCGGACCAAAAATTTTCTCACAAAACAAGCCATCCTTTTCTGGCTTGAAACTGCGGTAGTTTATGGTTTCAGGTTTTGTTACCTCACCATGTGATCGTTCTAATATTTTATCTGGCGAAGCCAGTTTAATGCCGATTGCTTTAATATTGCGACGAAAGGCACTTTCTTGCTTTTGAAAAAAATTCAAGGTTTCACCTCCACACTTAGTGATTTAGTGTGTACACGTTGTAAGAAAGCGAAATTAAAATTGCATAGACAAAAAATTGCGGAACAGCACTTCTCCTGCTCCGCAATTTTATTATTCATACTTAAAAATTTCCGTTTAAAGACTCTTCAATAAGTTCTACATCAAGACCCAATCCTTGCAATTCCCGAATAAGAACATTGAATGATTCCGGAAGGCCGGGTTCAGGAAGGTTGTCACCTTTCACGATGGCTTCATAGACTTTACTGCGTCCACGAACATCATCAGATTTGACGGTTAGAATTTCCTGCAGTGTGTGCGCAGCGCCATAAGCTTCAAGTGCCCACACTTCCATCTCACCAAATCGCTGACCACCAAATTGGGCTTTACCACCAAGTGGCTGCTGTGTGATGAGTGAGTATGGACCAATGGAACGTGCGTGAATTTTGTCCTCAACCAAGTGGGAGAGTTTAAGTATATAAATATAACCTACGGTCACCTTCGATTCGATGAATTCACCTGTGCGACCATCAACAAGGGTGGCCTTTCCACTTTCCGGCAAATCAGCTTTCTTCAATTCTTCAAGAATTTCAGAATAGCTTGCACCATCAAAGACGGGTGTGGCGTATTTTATACCTAATTTACTTGCAGCCCAACCAAGCTGGGTTTCAAATATTTGACCCAAGTTCATCCGAGAAGGAACACCCAATGGATTTAAAACAATATCGACTGGTGTTCCGTCTTCCAGGTACGGCATATCCTCGATTGGGACAATTTTAGCAACGACACCTTTATTTCCATGGCGTCCGGCCATTTTATCACCAACCTGAAGTTTACGCTTTTTCGCAACGTAAACTTTTGCAAGCTGCACTATACCTGGAGGTAGTTCATCTCCGACAACGATCTTTAACTTAAGTCGCTCAAATTCTTCTTCAATGTCTTCACACTTGTCCAAATAAGCTTTCACGATTTCTATAGCAAGTTCATTTTCATTCTTGCTTTTCGTAAAACCCTTGTTCAAATCAATTGCTGCAACATCAATAGATTTGAGAATCTCTTCGTCGAAGACAATGTTATCGTTTACAAAATAGCTGCCATCAACCGTGTTTTGTATTGCGATTGATTTTTGCCCGCGAAGTACGATATCCAGCTTAGAATACAAGAGCGATTTTACACGCTGCTCTTCCTTTTCTTTCCAGACTTCAAGTTTTTCAAGCTCTAGTTTATCTTGCTTTTTCGTTTTGGCATCTTTTTTCTTGCGAGAGAAAAGCTTGGTATCAATGACGATACCACTGAGTCCAGGAGGTGCTTTTAAGCTGGCATCCTTCACATCACCTGCTTTCTCGCCAAAAATTGCTTTCAACAATTTTTCTTCCGGTGTTGGATCCGTTTCACCTTTTGGCGTCACCTTTCCAACAAGAATGTCACCCGGCTGCACTTCTGCGCCAATACGAATTATACCATTCTCATCAAGATTTTTCGTGGCTTCTTCACTTACATTCGGAATCTCACGCGTAAGTTCTTCTTCGCCACGTTTTGTATCTCGAACCTGAAGCTCGTATACATCGATATGGATGGATGTATAAACATCTTCACGTACCACACGTTCGGAAATAACTATAGCATCTTCAAAGTTATACCCACGCCATGGCATAAAAGCGACGAGTACATTACGCCCAAGCGCTAATTCACCATTTTGAGTCGCAAATCCGTCGGCAAGAACCTGACCTTTTTCAACTTTTTGGCCTGGCACGACGATTGGCTTTTGGTTGATGCAAGTATCTTGATTCGACCGCATAAACTTTGTAGTCTGGTAGCGGAACAATCCATCTTCTGAAAAACTCAACAAACTATCACGGTCATCATCTGTTACATTTCGATCCTGGCGAATTACAATTTCATCGGCGCTTACACTGTCAACCACACCATCAACATCAGAAACTATTAAGGCACGCGAATCTCGTGCAACTTTCTCTTCCATCCCAGTGCCAACCATTGGTGAATCCGGTTGCAGCAGAGGTACTGCCTGACGTTGCATGTTTGAACCCATCAACGCTCGGTTGGCATCATCGTGTTCTAGAAAAGGAATCAATGAAGCCGCGGCAGAGACGATCTGGTTAGGTGAAACGTCAATATAATTAATTTCATCAGGGGTCGAAACAGGAAAATCACCCTTACTTCGAGCTTTTACTCGCTCATTAATAAAAGCACCATCATCAGCAAGAGGTGCATTTGCCTGAGCAATAATAAAATTATCTTCATCGTCAGCTGTAAGATACTCGATATTGTTTTGCACCTTTCCGGAATTCACCGGACGATAAGGCGTTTCTATAAAACCGAAATCATTAATACGAGCATAAGTTGTTAGCGACGAAATCAAACCAATGTTTGGACCTTCAGGCGTCTCAATCGGACACAGACGGCCGTAGTGAGTATAATGAACGTCGCGAACTTCAAAACCTGCACGTTCGCGCGTTAACCCACCTGGCCCAAGCGCTGAAAGACGTCTTTTATGGGTCATTTCGGACAATGGATTTGTCTGATCCATAAATTGCGACAATTGGCTCGTTCCAAAAAAAGTATTTATTACTGAAAGAATGGTTCGAGCATTTACTAAATCTTGTGGAGTCAACTTCTCACTATCACGAAGGTTCATACGCTCTTTAATAGTCCGAGCCATACGCGATAGACCTACACTCATTTGTGCGGATAATTGTTCACCAACAGTTTTAATTCGCCGGTTTCCAAGATGGTCAATATCGTCGCTGGAGCGTTTTCCCAAACGCATATCCATCAGGTATTTTATGATCTGAACTAAATCGTCTTTCGTGAGTACTGCATCCTGAACATCTACGTGCAGATTCAATTTCTTATTCAAACGATATCGTCCGACCTCACCAAGATCATAGCGTTTAGCATTAAAGAAGAGGCGCTCAAGAAAATTTCTGGCCGTTTCAACATCGGGCGGATCTCCTGAGCGTAAATTGCGATAAATAAATTCTAAGGCTTGCTCTTCATTGCGCGTATTATCTTTCCGCAAAGTATTGCTTATCAGCTCAGGACCTAATGTGGAATCATGAAGCAATAAAGATACATACTCGACGCTTGATTGCGATATCTTTTCGAGATTATCTTCGTTCAATGCTTCATGTGCCTGAACAAGCAATTCGCCTGTTTCCATATCCACGACATCCTCGACGACGATGCGCCCAAGGTGTTTCTTTGCTTTCAGATCTTGAACTGCTACTTTTTCAATTAAGCTAAACAATTCAAGAATAGCCTGATTTTCGGAATAACCGAGAGCACGCAGCAAAGTCGTTACTGGAAATTTCTTACGACGATCGATATAAACAAAAAGCATATCGTTAATGTCGGTAGTAAATTCTATCCAGGAGCCGCGTAGAGGGATAATACGAGCAGAATGCAATTTAGCACCATTTGGGTGGTCTGCTTCATCGAAAAAGACTCCCGGGGAACGGTGCAACTGACTGACTATGATGCGTTCAGCGCCGTTAATAACAAAAGTGCCCCTGTTGGTCATGAAAGGTAGATTACCAAGATAAACAACTTGCTCAGTTGTTTCCTTGTAATCGCTATCCGACCCGGAGTCATCTTTTGCAGAAAGGCGTAATTTGGCCTTGAGAGGCGCAGAAAAAGTTATACCGCGCTCTTGACACTCGGCAACACTGGATTTCGGATGCTCAACATAGTATTCGACGAATTCCAACAGAAAATTTTCCCGACTATCAACAATTGGGAAAATTCCCTGAAAAACTGCCTCTAGGCCTTGATCCTTTCTTTTACTAGGCGCAACATTTGCCTGAAGAAATTCTTCAAACGATCTCAACTGAATATCAAGGAGATCGGGAAGATCGATGATTGATTTCAGTTTCGAAAAACTTACTCGCCTGTTAAAAGGGCCATTGTAGGTCATGCAAAAACCATCCTCTGGCAATTGGTTTTAGGATTATTTTAATTCCACAGTAGCGCCAACTTCTTCAAGTTTGGCTTTAATTTCTTCTGCTTCGTCTTTCGATACAGCTTCTTTAATTGGCTTGGGGGCAGAATCAACCAGTTCTTTCGCTTCTTTCAGCCCAAGGTTAGTAATTGTACGTACAACCTTGATAACCTGGATTTTCTTGTCACCTGCGCCTGCTAATATGACATCAAAATCAGTTTTTTCTTCTGCAGCTTCAGCTGCTACGCCAGGTACTGCACCTGCAACAGCCATAACTGGTGCAGCTGCACTTACACCAAAACGCTCTTCAAGAGCCTTCACGAGTTCATTAAGCTCTTTAACGGACATGTTTTCTATTGACTCGATGAAGCTATCGAGTTGACCATTAGTTTCTGCGGCCACGGGAATTCCTCCTTGGTCTCATTGAAATGTTTGCAAGTTAACGGAAATTGTATTAAAGCTGCGAACAGCCCTATTGATTTTCTTTTTGTTGACGGATGGCATCTACTACAGTTACAAACTGTCGCAGGACACCTGCAAGGGTGTTGACGAATCCGTAGATCGGACTATTCAAACTACCCACAAGTTTTGCTAACAATTCTTCTCTTGTCAGCCATTTTGAAATATTTTCGACTTCACTACCTGGAAGCACATCACCCTCAATCATACAGGCTTTAACTTCAGGCTTGGGATGATCTTTTAAAAAACCAGTTAAAATTCGAGCAGGGGTAGCGGGATCTTCATAACCCAAGGCCATTGCAATTGGACCACGAAAATGCTCAACAAGATTATCCTGCCCGGCTTTTTGCGCGCCAAATCGGGCTAAAGTATTCTTAACAACAAGATACTCAACATTCTCTTTGGTAAAGCGTTTGCGGAGATCAGTTATATCTTCAACACTCAGACCGCTGAAATCTGTTAGATATACACCCTTCGCGTTGGTCAGTTTTTCTGAGAGTTTTTCAACTTCCGCAACCTTCTCAGGACGCGGCTCTGCCATGTATGCTTCCATAATATTCTCGCCTTCGATTGCAGCACCTTACGATACTATTGAATTTCTATCTACACGGACACCCGGCCCCATCGTGCTTCCCAAGGTTACACTTCGCACATACTGCCCCTTTGCAGCTGGCGGACGCAATCTTTGCACAACATCCAGGAATGAACGAATATTTTCTTCTAATTTTGCTGGATCAAAAGATACCTTTCCAACACCGACGTGTAAAATTCCGTACTTATCAACACGGAACTCAATTTTTCCAGCTTTTACATCTTGAACAGCTTTGGCAACTTCCATGGTGACGGTTCCAGCCTTAGGATTTGGCATCAAACCACGGGGACCCAGAACACGTCCTAATTTACCTACCTGCGCCATAACATCAGGTGTGGCTATCATTACATCAAAATCGTACCATCCACCCTGTATTTTAGTAACTACGTCATCAAAGCCAACAAAATCAGCGCCGGCTTCTTCAGCCTCAGTTGCTTTCGCGCCCTTTGCTATGACGAGAACACGCACATCTTTTCCAGTACCATGAGGCAGTGTAACAGTCCCGCGGACAACCTGATCAGCATGGCGTGGATCAACACCCAAACGCACAGTAACTTCAACTGTTTCATCGAACTTGGCAGTTGCAACTTCCTTTACCAGCTTAATTGCGTCATCCAAGGAGTAATCGACCCCACGAGTTATTTTAGTCTGTGCATCATTGTATCTTCTACTGTGTTTCATACCGTTATCCCAAAATCAGAAAAGTTTTAGCCTTCAACAACCAGTCCCATACTGCGAGCTGTACCCTTAATAATTTCCATAGCAGCATCAACATCATTTGCGTTCAGGTCCGGCATTTTCAACTCTGCAATCTCTTTTACCTGGTCGTTCGTCACCTTGCCAACCTTATTACGGTTTGGCTCGCCTGAACCTTTTTCAAGACCCGCAGCTTTTTTTAAAAGAACAGCAGCCGGAGGAGTTTTTGTAATAAACGTGAACGATCGATCCGCATAAACAGTAATTACAACTGGAATGATCAAACCCATTCTATCTTGCGTCTTCGCATTGAATGCTTTACAGAACTCCATAATATTTACGCCGTGCTGTCCCAGCGCGGGACCAACAGGAGGCGAAGGATTAGCCTGACCCGCAGGAATTTGCAGTTTAATAAGGCCTGTTATTTTCTTTGCCATGAAAAATCCACCGTATACTTAGTTTTCAAGTTCAACTTGTAAAAAATCAAGCTCAACAGGAGTTGACCTACCAAAAATACTTACCCTAACCTTAACTTTTTTCTTCTCTTCATTGATTTCTTCAATGAAACCCGTAAAATCTGTAAAAGGACCATCCGTAACTCGAATAGGATCACCGATTCGAAACGGAATCTCAATACGTCCTTCAGCACTGGTCTCATCAACACGACCAAGAATACGATCCACCTCATCTGGTCGGAGTGGCTGAGGCTCATTCCGCGGCCCTACAAAATTTGTAATACCCGGTGTATTCTGTACAAGATGTCGAGTTTCCTTACTCAACTCCAACTCTACAAGCATATAGCCTGGAAAAAAAACTTTATTTCGAGTGCGTTTTTTTCCCTGCCGCATTTCAGTTACCTGTTCCGAGGGAATGAGAATTTGAGCTATTTTATCTGATAAGCCAGCAAGCTCGGCTTCGTTTTCCAAATGAGCTTTAACTTTTTGCTCGTGCCCCGAAAGCACATGCAATGCATACCATTTCAGCTCTTCACTGCCTTTATTTTCTAAATTTTCAGCCACGCGTCCGTTCCTGGCTTTTAATACAAAAGAAAAATTAAATAACTCAGTCCTTTATCGATTACGAAAATATAAATCGCCAAAAAGAGTGATAGTGCGATTACAACCCACGTATTACTTTTCAAAGCTTCAAAAGTAGGCCAACTCACTTTAGAGAGCTCTGCCTTTACTTCGTCGATAAACTGCATAGGTTTTTGCAATAGGGCCATTTTACTTTTCTCAATCAAATTAACAACAAACTCTTACATTGCAGGCCTGGAGGGACTCGAACCCCCAACCTCCGGTTTTGGAGACCGGCGCACTAGCCACTTGTGCTACAGACCTAATCCAAACTCTCACTCTCTCCAAAAAACGGCAGCATAAAAGCTCAAAAACGAGAGCTCACGACCGGACTTGAACCGGTGACCTCTTCCTTACCAAGGAAGTGCTCTACCTCCTGAGCTACGTGAGCAGGCTACACCAGTAGAGCGGGAGACGGGACTCGAACCCGCGACCAACAGCTTGGAAGGCTGTGACTCTAGCCAACTGAGTTACTCCCGCATTTTTGAAGACAAAAAAACCCCATATTTCTCAGCATACTATTCCGGCTTCTGATAAACTAATAGGGGTCTAAACTCATGAAGCACTTGACAGAATTAGCAGGATAACTGGGGGTAACAGACCAACATGACTAAACTTCTGTGGGGAGAGGAGGATTCGAACCTCCGAAGGCATCGCCAACAGATTTACAGTCTGCCCCATTTGGCCACTCTGGAATCTCCCCGCGATAAAGCCACCAGCAGGAATTGAACCCGCGACCCACTGATTACAAATCAGTTGCTCTACCATCTGAGCTATGGTGGCAAAATATCACATCGTATATCGTTAATATTCAAATTAAGAACAGCCGAATAATATACAAAAAAAAATATGGATGTCAAGACTATTTTAAAATTTTATTCTGCCATCTCCAGGTCGTTCCAGAAGGTGAATCCTCCAACACGATACCCGCATTTGCGAGATCATCACGCAGTTGATCTGCAAGAGCCCAATTCTTCTCTTTTCGCAAAGTTTGACGTGTTTTTAAAATAGCCTGCATTAAACCATCCAATTGCTCATGATCGACGCCGGCATGGCTTTTATCGATAATACCAAAAAAACGGTCATATTCATCATACTTGCTAATTAACCAATGCAAAACATTATTCGCATCTTCTCGTTTAGCAACTTCATCGATAAACTTGTTCGTCTCACGCACGATATCAAATAATTTGCCTATGGCACCAGGAGTATTAAAATCATCTTCCATGGCGGCAAGCAAATCGCTATCCAAAGCTTGGATCTGCCGCACAAAATCCCCAATTTTTGCTGTTTCTTCCAACTTATTGGGAACGAAATCCGCTGGAATCAAATCTTTCAACTTTTTATAGGTTAACGAAAGCCGTTGAGCAGTAACTGTAGCAGCATTTAATCCTTCTTCGCTAAAATCGATCGGGCCCCGATAATGTTTTTGCAGAAAGAAAAGTCGAATAGCAGTAGTTGGATAAGTTTCCATCAAACCGCGGGCGGTAACAAAATTTCCCAGCGATTTCGACATCTTTTCGCCTTTCATATCCAGAAAACCATTATGCAACCAGTATTTTGCAAAAATATTACACCCGGTGGCAGCACAACTTTGGGCAATTTCATTTTCATGATGAGGAAAAATTAAATCCTGACCGCCGCCATGAAAATCAAAGGATTTTCCCAGATATTTCATCGACATAACAGAACACTCAATATGCCAACCTGGACGACCATTTCCCCAGGGACTTGGCCAAAAAGGCTCACCAGGCTTAGCAGCTTTCCATAATACAAAATCCGCTGAATTTTTCTTTCTTTCGTCTACGGCAATACGCTTGCCGGCCTGCAATTCGTCGAGTTTTTTCTTTGAAAGCTGTCCGTAATTGGCAAATTTTGTTACGTCATAAAAAACATCGCCGGCACTGCTATAGGCTACGTCCTGCTCCACCAGCTTTTTAATCGTTGCAATGATTTCATTGATATGATCCGTGGCTCGTGGATATACATCAGCTGGGCGAACACCTAACTTTTGAATGTCTTCGAAAAAGGCATTGATATAACGATCAGCAATCTCCTTGCTGGTTACTCCATCTGCTTTCGCTCGATTGATAATTTTATCATCAATATCCGTTAGATTCATGACGTAACGAACATTATATCCACGAAAAATCAAAAATCGCCTGATCACATCAAAAACGATGAAAGGACGGGCATTGCCAATGTGAAAATAATCATATACGGTTGGACCACAGACATAGAATCCGGTATAGTCGGAATTTATTGGTTGGTATTCTTCCTTCCCGCCTGATAATGTATTATAAATTTTTATCGCCATAATTGTACTCCAGATAGTGTAGATATTTTTGGATTATGTATAATTTTTTAAATGTTTAAAGCCGATTCAACCAGCTTCTTACATCGTTCTTTTCCAAAAATATCCACAACTTTAGGTAAGTCAGGTCCATGGATTTGACCAGTCAATGCAACTCGTAATGGCATCCATAAATCTTTTCCCATAACACCGGTTTCCTCACTCACCGTTTTCATAATTTGTCGAAAACGGGCAAAATCAAGCTGCTCAACTTTGTCGAGTTGACGCAGAAAGGACCAGAAGACCTTCGATGTGGACTCCTTTTCAATCATTCGAACGGCTTCCGCTGTTGCAGGAATAACCTTATCAGCAAAAACAAATTCCAGTTTTTCAACAATTTCCTTAAGTCGTTCCAGATTTTCTTGCACCATCGCAACTATTTGCTCAAGAACAGAACGCTCAGGAAGATGATAACCAGCATTTTGCAAGTAGGGTAAGCAGAGGTCCGTGAGTTTCTCAATCGCAAGGGAACGGATATACATACCATTCATCCATTCGAGCTTCTCGACATTAAAAACTGCAGGAGATTTTGAAACTCGCGAAAAATCGAATTCATCAATCAAGCGTTGAATAGATAAAATTTCGTCACCAGAAGGTGATGACCAACTTAACAAACTCATAAAATTGATGAGTGCATCGGGTAAAAAGCCTGCATCGGCGTATCCACGCACAGAGGTTGCTCCATGGCGTTTGGAAAGCCTGCTCTTATCGGGGCCAAGTATCATTGGAATGTGCGCAAAAATTGGAACTTTCCAACCAAGTGCGTTATAAACGGCTATCTGTTTCGGGGTATTGGAAAGATGGTCATCGCCTCGGATTACATGGGAAATCTTCATTAATCCATCATCGATAACTGCTGCAAAATTATATGTCGGCGTTCCATCGCTGCGAACGATCACAAAATCGCCTGTGCTGCCTGCCGGGAATGTCGTCTCGCCTTTGACAATATCGATAAATGTGATATCCTGATCAGGATATTTTAATCGCACAACAGGCTGGCGTCCTTCCTCACGAAAGGCTTGTTTTTGGGCTGTCGTCAGATTACGATGTCGGCCATCATACCATGCATCAGTTTTGCCTTCAGCGAGTGCCTTTTGCCGCATTTCTTCCAACTCATCCTGAGTACAAAAACAGTGGTACGCATGACCATTGGCTAATAACTTATTCGTGTATTCTTCATAAAGATGCGTTCTTTCCATCTGACGATATGGACCGACTTTTCCGCCAACATCCGGTCCTTCATCCCAATTAATTCCTAACCAGTGCAGATCATTGTAAATACTTTCTTCACTTTCCTTCGATGACCTTTCTAAATCTGTATCTTCAATGCGCAAAATAAATGAGCCACCAGTATGCCGTGCAAATAACCAATTTAAAATAGCGGTACGTGCGTTGCCGATATGCAAACTACCCGTGGGACTTGGGGCGAAACGTACACGTGTTTCCTGTGACATCTAATTATTCCTTTTCAATTTTATTCTGCAAATCATTGCAGGAACTTACGACTGTAAATCAAACATCTGTGGTTGTGGGTGCAATCAACACGATCGCATGAACCGCCAAACCATAACCTTTCCCGACAAAGCCCATTTTTTCTGAAGTGGTAGCTTTAACAGAAACAGCCCCTATGTCGAGTTTCAAGCATTGTGCAATATTTTTCCGCATTGCCTCTATATGTGGGGCAATTTTCGGCGCTTCTGTAACGATCGTTGAATCCACATTCACAACGGTATAATTGTGACGAAGGAGCAATTCATAAATTTCGCGCAATAAAAGCAAGCTGGAAAAATTAGCATAAGCCGGATCCGTATCCGGAAAATGCTTGCCAAGATCTCCAAGTGCTGCAGCTCCTAAAATTGCATCACCGATAGCATGCAACAACGCATCGGCATCGGAATGACCTGCCAGGCCTTTTTCGTGGGGGATATTCACTCCGCCCAAGATAAGTGGTCGATTTTTTACGAATTGATGCACGTCATAACCCTGGCCGATTCTCATAAATCCCTTTCCTTCAAAATCAGTTCTGCAATCTTTAAATCGAATGCGCTTGTTATTTTTAAATTGGATGATTGACCGTCAACAAGTGCAACTGCGATGTCATTTTCTTCCATCAACATCGCTTCATCGGTGACTGTACGTTTTTCCATTTGCGCTTGCAGAAGTAAGGTACGCAAATTTTCCACATGGAATCCTTGCGGTGTTTGTACTGCACGAAGCTTATCCCGCTGCAGGGATTTGGAAACAAAGTCTCCCTCAACAACTTTAACTGTATCCGTTACCGCAACAGCGGGGACTACCGAGGGCGCATCATCCAGAGCAGCGATAACACGATCAATTAATGGGGCAGTAACAAGGGGACGGGCACCATCATGGATTAAAACAGGACCGGTTTGTGAACCAAGCGCGTTCAGGCCGGCAAGCACGGAGTCCTGCCGTTCCTGGCCACCACTAACAATGTGGTTTACTTTGTCAAATTTATACTTGTCGACAATTTCATCTGCGATATAAAAAAGCCAATCTTCCGGACCAACTACAATAATTCGACCAATCTTCGGGTGAATCTGAAAAGCATCTATTGTATGGGCGAGAACCGGTTTGCCGGCTAATTCAAGGAATTGCTTTGGCATATCTCCCCCAAACCGCAATCCTTTTCCCGCCGCTACAATAATAAGATCCATCACAAATCCATCTTTAGGTGATCGAGCAGCTTATTTAATCAGCATGGCATCGCCGTAGCTGTAAAAGCGAAATTTACTATCAATTGCCTGCTTGTATGCTTTAAAAACGAGATCGTGCCCGGCAAATGCAGAAATCAACATAAGTAATGTTGATGCTGGCAAGTGGAAATTTGTGACCAATTGATCAACAATTTTAAAATTGTAGGGAGGATAGATAAATTTATCCGTCCAGCCCTGATCAGGCTTAACCCAGCCCTCGGATGTGACCTGTGTTTCCAGCGCACGCACGACACTTGTACCAACAGCGGTAATTTTGCCACCATTTTTCATCGTCTCATTTATAGTATCCGCACTTTGCTGGCTGATTTCATAGTATTCGCTATCCATTTTGTGACGTCCAAGGTCTTCAACGATTACTGGTCGAAAACTGCCGAGACCAAGATGGAGTACGATCGGCACAACATTCACACCTTTTTTGCGCAACGCGTCCAGCAAATCCCCGGTGAAGTGCAAACCGGCTGTTGGTGCAGCTACTGCGCCACGAACGCGTGCATACACTGTTTGATAACGTTCTTTATCCATCGGCTCAGGATCGCGATTAACGTATGGCGGCAATGGCGAACGACCAATTCGGTCAATAATTTCAAAAAAATCACCTTCAAAATTAAAACGGACAACACGTCCACCGGAAACTGTATTGTCAATGACATCACACATGAGCTCGGAGCCTATACTCAATCGATTACCGACTCTTACTTTGCGCGCAGGTTTAACGAGGACTTCCCATAATCCGCCCTCGAGCTGACGTAACAGGAAAATTTCCACTTCAGCATCAGTTTTATCTTTCGTTCCCAGCAGACGGGCAGGAAAAACACGGGTTTCATTGATGACCAGGCAATCGCCTTTGTCAAAATGATCAATGATGTCCTTGAATTTCTTTTCCTCAAGCGCTTCAGATTCACGATCGACCACCATGAGCCGTGATCCGTCACGCGTTTCTGCGGGATATTGCGCGATCAATTCTTTTGGCAATTCATACTTAAAGTTCGATAATTTCATAATGTGCCTCAGATTAAGCGGTGCTGTTCGGATTTTCATGTTTGCGGTTTTGGGTGACGAAGAACCACTGAAATATCCCCGTTTACAACCCTGAATACTTCATCCCGAACAATAACCGTTGGTTATTTTAATCAAATAAATCTTTCTGATTTTTTTTATATTTTTTGGTAACCTGCAGGTGATCCAACGCCAATTGTGTCACCATTCGGCCTCGTTGTGTTCTTTTTATAAATCCTTCCTGGATAAGATAGGGTTCGTAAATTTCCTCCAGGGTTTCACCTTTTTCGCCAACGGCGACTGCGAGGGTACTGATCCCAACAGGTCCACCATTGAATTTTTCGATGAGAGTGAACAAAATTCGTTTATCCATATCATCCAGGCCCCGTGCATCGACATCGAGTCTATCAAGGCTGTGCAATGCGATTTCACAATCGATGGTTTTCTGTCCTGCAATTTGTGCGAAATCGCGAACGCGGCGTAAAAGGCGATTCGCAACCCGGGGCGTCCCGCGTGAACGGCGAGCAATTTCATCGGAGGCGTCAGGTTGCAATTCGACATTCAGCAAATGAGAAGAACGCTGCAAAATCTTCTGCAGATCCTGTGAATTATAATAATCAAGGCGTGAAACAACGCCAAATCGTGCTCTCATTGGTGAAGTGAGCAATCCAGCACGTGTAGTGGCACCAACAAGGGTAAAGCGTGGTAAATTCAGCTGTATTGTTCGAGCATTTGGACCTTTATCTATAATAATATCCAGTTTAAAATCTTCCATCGCTGGATAAAGATATTCTTCAACGACTTTGCTCAACCGATGAATTTCATCGATAAAAAGGACATCCCGTTCCTGCAAATTCGTTAAAATGCCCGCTAAATCACCCGGTTTTTCCAAAGCCGGTCCGGAAGTGATTCGGATTCCTGAATCCATCTCGGCAGCAATGATATTCGCAAGCGTCGTCTTCCCTAATCCCGGGGGGCCATAAAACAAAACATGGTCAAGGCTTTCACCTCGGCCACGAGCAGCCTGAATAAAAACATGCAAATTTTCCTTTAATTTTTCTTGTCCTGTAAAATCTGCAAAAGAACGCGGACGCAAAGTTCGGTCAAATTCGATCTCATCAGAGAAGACCTCGGGATTTGTCGGGCTATTTAAATTGTCACTTGTCAATTATAACCGCCGCAATGCTTCTTTTATCAATCGTTCCATGCTGACCGGGGAACTTTCCTTTATTATTTGATCAAGAATTTTTACTACTGCGGCTTTGGAATATCCCAAAGATACTAAAGCTAAAACGGCATCATCAAAATAGGAAGGTGTTGTTGCCGCATCAGTTCCAATGCCCATTGTTTTTGCAGATCGGGCGTATTTATCTTTTAATTCAAGAACAAGGCGCTCTGCCGTCTTTTTGCCAATTCCAGGCAGATTTTTAAGCCGGGCTAGATTGTTTGTAATGATAAAATCGCGAAAATCCTGCAGATTTGTTCCACTCAATATTCCTGTTGCTACTTTGGGTCCGATTCCGGAAATAGCTATCAAATCGTGGAAAAATTCTTTTTCATCCAAACTCGCAAAACCATAGAGCTGCATGCTATCTTCACGCACGATCATCGTGGTATGTATTCGTAATTTCTCGCCTTCCTCTGGAAGCTGATCGTACGTCGAAACCGGGATACTAACCTCATATCCAACACCGTTCACATTTACAAGAATGCGCGTGGGTTGCTTAAAATCTAAAAGTCCTTCAAGAAAGGCGATCATAAGGAATCTCTTGCAAATTTCAAACGATTGGCGTGACAAATAGCAGCGGCCAGAGCATCGGTAACATCATGAAATGTTTCTAATTGTGGTTTTCCAAGAATAACCTGCACCATTCGTAAAACCTGCTCTTTTGAAGCGTTACCATTACCTGTCACGGATTGTTTTATTTCTTTCGGGGAATAGCTTGCAACAGGGATTTTGCAATGGGCAGCAGCCAGCAAAATCGCTCCTCGTGCATGCCCAAGTTTCAAAGCGATTTTCACATTCGCTGCGTAGATCACATCTTCAACTGCAAAGAATTCCGGTTGGAATTTTTGTGATACAATTCGCAAGTCGGTGTAAATTTTATCCAATCGGGCGGGAAACTGCAATTTTGTGTTTGTTGGAATAGTCCCGAAATCGACAAGTTTGAATTGACCATGGAAATAATCAATAATTCCCCAGCCGGAACGCGTCAAACCCGGGTCAACACCGATAATCCGTAATACCTTATTTTCTTTTTCTATTGGATTTAGCCTTCAAATGCTGCCATGACATCCGGATCGATATCAAAATTCGAATAAACCTTCTGGACATCATCATGATCTTCCAACAATTCCATCAATTTCAACGTCTGCTCTGCAGCTTTTCCTTCAATGGCAATCGTGGTTTTCGGTGCCATGATTAAATCGGCTTCTTCAATTTTAATCTTCTTTTCTTCCAGAGCGCTCTGCACAGCTTGCAAACTCGATGGCTCGCATAACAATGTTCCTTCGCCTTCTTCTAAAGAAAAATCATCCGCACCAACTTCCAGGCTCAATTCCATCAGATCATCTTCCGACATGCCCGTAGCATCGATCACGATTTCACCACGTCGTTCAAAGTTCCATGAAACCGAACCAGTCTCACCAAGATTGCCATTATGCTTACTCAATAAATGACGCACATCCGCAACAGTTCTGTTTTTGTTGTCCGTCAAACACTGAATAATGAGTGCCGCCCCTCCGGGTGTATACCCCTCATAGACGATCTCATCGTAGTGCACTCCAGGCAATTCGCCAGTGCCCTTTTTTATTGCGCGATCAACGTTTGCCACCGGCATGTTTGCAGAGCGGGCGGCCTGTACCGCCGTTCGCAGGCGTGGATTCGTTTCTTCATCACCACCTCCTGCTCGCGCGGCAACCGTGATCTCTTTTATAAGCTTTGTAAAAACTTTACCTCGTGCAGCATCGTTAGCGGCTTTTTTACGCTTAATCGTACTCCACTTCGAATGTCCCGACATTCTACCTCCAATAAACAAATAAACCGATATGTAAAGATGACAAATAAAACGGCTACTCTTCTTGCAACGAATCCTGAGACGTTGAAGCTTTTATTTTTGTTCGCACAATCCAGGAGCTTTTGTAACCTTTGTCAATAGCGCGTTGCAATAATTCTTCGGCATCTGCTCGAACGGTGAAATCACCGACCCGAATTTTATAATAGGGGCTGTCAAAAATTGAATAAACATCAGCATCCAGTTGAACGATGGCATCATTTTGCACGGTCCGTGCATCCTCAGAATCCTGTGTTTGTAATATCTGCACTCTATACCCTATCATTTCCTGGTCAGATACACTACTTTCCGGAGTTGCGGATAAATCAACATCATGTGATTCAAGTTGATTTTGGATTTTTGGCGTGATGGGAGATGCGGGTTCTTGCAGTTTATCGATGTCAAATTTTTCATCCAGTAACTGGCTATTTTTAACCGGGGCTTTCTTTTCAGTCGAATCATCCACAGAAACTTTTGCACCACCGGCACAAGCGGAGAGAAGGATGAAGACAAACAAGCCTGCGAAGTATTTAGTTCTCATCGCTACCTGCTATTTTTAGAGTGGGAAAAAATTATATGAAATTCTATAAACAATCCACAAAAAACGAACAGTAATCTTAATAAATTTATACCTAAAAGTCAAGTATAATCAGCAAGTACAATGTACTATTCAAAACAAACAGATACCATTTTTACTGCTATCGCATGATTCCTTAATCATAAATTTTTACTATTAATTTTAAATCAGAAACGCTATTATTCATTTTAAAAAGCATTATAACATTTTCACATTCAGTGATTCTTGCCTGGATTATTTTCTTAATAAACGAGTATTCAAAACATTCCCATTTCATGCTCGAATGGGATTAATATACCCAGAAATGATCCACACTATTATTAATCTATTTTGGTGATACTCAGTTTTGAAATTACCATTGAACCATTGCAATGCCAGTTAAGTCTGGCGTTGTGGTTAAAACAACAACATAAAGCGAACTATTTTTTTATCGATGAACCCACTCCAATTAGAGACTAAAATTGCCAACGAACAAATTGGTCAGCTTCCCTTCAATTAAAACGAAACCAAGGAATGAACACGAAATGAAAACTGCGACTAAAATTTTAGCAGTATTGTTATTTCTAACTTCACTGCTCAACGCCCAACCATTGCCACCGGAAATCCCCTGGAACGGCAAAAGCATGAGATTCATACACTCAAATACGGATCCATGGGTTACACCAGCCGAGAAATCCGGTTTAACCCAAACACCGGACTACGCGACAACAATTGCGTGGCTGGAAAAATTAAGCCAAAGCTCGAAACATTTAACCATGCAATCCATTGGTAAAACTGGCCAAAACCGCGATCTGTACCTGGTGGTTGCGACCCAGTCTGGCGCTGACAAACCCGAGCAATTGCTTGGGAGTGAAAAACCGACACTTTTGTTTCAGGCCGGGATTCACTCCGGAGAAATTGATGGCAAAGATGCAGGTATGATGTTTCTACGTGACGTTGTCTTTGAGAATCCGGCACTTCTTGACAAAATTAATATACTCTTTATTCCCGTTCTCAGTCCCGATGGCCATGAAAACAGCTCAAAATTCGCGAGAGTTAACCAGCGCGGTCCTGAAGTAATGGGGTGGCGAACCAATGCGCGTAATCTTAATCTTAACCGTGATTATGCAAAAGCTGAAACACCGGAAATTCAGGCCCTTCTTTCTGTTCTCCAAAACTGGCCGGTAGACTTGTACATCGACATCCACGTCACGGATGGTGTTGATTACCAGTACGATGTCACCTGGGGTAGCACATCGAAATATCCCTATTCTCCTAAAATCGATGCATGGATAAAAAAACAACTCAATCCAGTATTGGAAAAGGCACTCAAAAAAGAAGGCCATATTCCAGGGCCACTTATTTTTGCACGCGATAACAAAAACCCGGAAGACGGCATAGTGGAATGGAATCCGCCTCCACGATTTTCCAACGGTTACGGCGATCTCCGGCATCTACCGACAATTCTGATCGAAAACCATTCTTTAAAAAGTTATAAACAACGCGTTCTGGGAACCTACGTATTTTTACAGGCTGTTTGCGACAAACTCGCACACGATGGAAAAGCACTGCAAAAAGCGATTGCACAAGATCAGGCAGCTCGCCCCGAAAAAGTGAATTTGCCAGCAAACTGGTCTACCGGATTTGGCGAGAACAAGCCAGACTCCCTCGACTATCTGGGCATGGATTATAAAATCGTTCAATCCCCAATTTCCGGAACTGAAGAAATTCAGTGGTTGGGAAAACCGAAAAATGCCCGCGTTCCCATTTTCAACCAGTCGGCAAACGAACAAATAGCAATTCCACGAGGTTATTGGATACCAGCTGAACGCTACGATATCATCGAAAAGTTGCAACTACACGGCATAAAAATGGACGTAATCTCAAAACCTCAAACCGTTTCGGTACAGCTTTACCGTTTGGTGAAATTCAAACTGGCCGATGAGGCTTATGAGGGACGCGTGCGACTGCAAATCGAAGAGCTGAAAGTCGAAGAACGCACCGTAACCTACGCTCCTGGTTCAGCACAAATAAATATGGATCAGCCGCTTGCAGAACTCGCGACCTTGCTTTTGGAACCACGTAGCGAAGATTCCTTCCTGCAGTGGGGATTTTTCCATGAAATCTTGCAGCAAACCGAATATATCGAAGGGTACGTGGTGGAACCGCTGGCGCAGCAAATGCTGAAGGACAATCCACAATTAAAACAAGAATTTGAAAAGGCGTTGCAGGATGAAAAATTTGCAAAAAATCCCAATGCTCGCTTGCGCTGGTTTTATAAACGCAGCCCGTATTACGACAACAATTACGTGCTCTACCCCGTCGGCAAAGAAATGTAATTTTCTGTCACCCAGCCAAACAAGGCTTGTGTTTTTTGTGATTTGAATTTATTCTCGACTATGGATTTGAGACAGTTTTCCATAAAATCCGTATTTTATAATTCGAATTCTTTAATTTTGATAGAGTGAAGGTGTCTCGCCGAGCAGAACCAGAGTGTCGTCGGCTGGACGCCTTAAAACCTGTGTATTGTCACAGTTTTATTTGCGCGTTTTGTTTTAAAAAAGTCATGCAGGTTTGCGTTTTTTGCAATACCGGCATCTCCCTGAAAACAACGCGCATTTTAGTTTTATGAAATATTAAGTGAGATGCCCGCACAAGCTCAGCGTCCGCTAATGGCTGCACAGTTACAACAAATGTTAATCTTCCACCGAACTCACCTTAAATTTACAAAGAAGGACACATGGCCAGGATAAAAGCAGTCTTCCCTATTTTCTCATTCAGCCTTTCACTCATTTTCGCGTTGCACAATGTGCTCACCGCCCAAACCGATCCGGACACCCCTTTTATTCAAGAGTACCACCAACCGCATATAATTCAACTAAACCCTGCCGCAAATGACCTTTTCGCCATCGAGCTGGACAAAGCAGGGAACGTGTGGGCTGGTGGCCGCACTGGAGTTTTTGTCCTTCCTGAAGGCCAAAATCACTGGGTAGCCATGCTTGCTGAAGAAAATGCCGGTCCAGTTTTTGATATCCTGGCTGACTCTTCGGACAATATCTGGATTGCTGCATGGAATGGCTTGCATAAATTTTCTTCAGGATTAAATCTCTCGGTAAGTTCCCTGGTGCACGTGAGCGGAATTGCAAATCCATTATCGACTGTGGCACAGAATGGAGATAAAATTATCGCTGCAGGACCAGATGGTTGGTGGGAGATTATTAACGGTAAAGTACAGCGTGTGAAAATCCCCTGCTCCCGCGCGGTGAAAAAAATTATCGCGCCAAAGGGCCATGGGCTTTGGGCAGCAACCGGAATGGGACTTTATTATCAAAATGGAGAAACCAGCCGGACAATTATTGGTGACAACGAAATCATCAGTCCATATCTTGCAGACATTGCTTTAGCAGATGACGGTGATATCTGGGCTGGTGGACTCGGCGGGATCACGGTTTTTCATAATGGAAAAAAAATAGCTGTGTATAGTGCAAAAGACGGTTTTCCCTCCAGTGAAGTCACTTGTGTCGAGCAAGCACCGGATGGCCGCATGTGGGTTGGAACGAAAGCAGGTATCGGTCGCTATGATGGAACGCGTTGGTCGGTTCGCCACAGCCAACGCTGGTTGCTTGACGATGATGTCCGTGATATTGCTTTCGATAAAAACGGCACAGCCTGGATTGCAACACGCAAAGGTGTAAGTGCCATTCTGCAGAAGGATATCACCCTCGCACAAAAGGCAGATCAAATCCTCGACATTTGTTATGCCCGCCATGTGCGCGAGCCGTATTTGGTCGGACGCTGTGGGTTGACCGTTCCCGGAGATACCAGCTCATGGACACCGCTGGATGACGACAACGACGGACAATATACCGCCATGTATCTCGCAATGGAATCTTACCGTTATGCAGCAACTAAAAATCCCCAGGCAAAAGAAAATGCGCGCAAAGCGTTTGAAGCTTTAAAATATTTACAGGAAGTGACAGAGACACCAGGCTTTTTCGCTCGAACTGTTGTGCCGGCCAACTGGGATAAAATGTCCGACCCCAATTATGAATTGAACGATCGGCAATGGGCATTGCAATATATCAATAATCCACGGGAAAAGCGAGTGCACCAGCGCTGGCATCTGTCAAAAGACAAAAAATGGTTGTGGAAATCAACCACAAGCAGTGATGAAATGACCGGTCACATGTGGGGATATTACGTCTATCACAAGCTCGTGGCGGAGGCACAAGAGAAGAAACGCGTGGCACAGCACGTGGGAAAAATCGTCAGCTATGTCATCGACTGCAACTACACCTTACACGACCTCGATGGCAAACCAACAGAATGGGCGGTATGGACGCCGGAAAAACTGAACCACGATCCCGACTGGTTACCCGAGCGCGGTATCAATTCGCTGGAGCTGCTTTCCTATCTCAAACTGGCCTATTCGATGACCGGAGACAAAAAATTTGACCAGCATTATAAAATTCTCATTGAAAAACACGGCTATGCGAAAAATGCCCTCTGCCCGAAAAACACCAATCCCGGACTTCGCACCCACATCGATGATGAATTGCTTGCGTTAGCATTCCCTGCTTTGGTTGAGAACGAAAGGGAACCAACTCTGCGCAAAATGTATCTGCAAAGCGTGGAACAATGGTGGAACGCCGTGAAAGGCGATCAGAGTGCTTATTTTAATTTCATTTACGGCAGTCTCACCGGCAAAGACCACCTCCAGCTCGACGCAATGGACTACTTACGCGATGCACCAATCGACCAGATCCGCTGGACGGTGGACAACAGCAAACGGGAAGATGTGAGTTTAACGCGTCTGCCGGAATTTGAAAAGATACAAACCAGCCGGCTTTTACCACCCAGCGAACGCGGCATATTACGCTGGGACAACAATCCGTGGGAGGCTGTGCAGGGCAACGGCGGCCGCAGCGAACGAACCGGCGTGCAGTGGCTGCTACCTTATTGGATGGGGCGGTATTTGGGGTATATCGGAGAATAAACTATAACAAGGTAGCCGCTTCAAACAAATTCATGCCAAAGCAGACGAAATCATTTCCTGGAGTTGATTTATAACGAATCGGTTTGACAGGAGAATTTATCATTCTCCTGTCTTATGTCGCTGATAAAAAGCAAAAAACACCATAATAAAAAACGTGCCGATCGTCGTATACATCCAGAATTTTCCGGCGAGACTTGCCACGCCAATCATCCCCCCTGTCGCAGCGAAAAACAATGTGACATACAAAATCACCATCCACTTTGTCTGACGAAACTTGATTTTCAAAACATAATCCAGTAGCCATTCAACGATGAGATACAAAATCATTAAGCCAATTTGCACGAAATAAAGTGCCGGCCGCGATAAGTAAATTCCAGTATAAAACAAATAGGCCAGGGGGAAAAGAAGCAGGATCAATGCAATTCCTGCCCAGTACTCAATTTTTATTTTTTCCTTCAGACGAGCAATGAACAAGAATACCAAAAGAACATTGATAAGGTTCGCTAAAACAGCACCCAAAAGATCAAGTTTATTCATTCCATTTACCTTTGCGCACAATTAAACAGACTTCCCGGGAAATAATTTTTTACAAGGTGCTTAATTTTTACCTGTTGAACAATCCCTTTTTCTTAGGCAGAAGAAGTTGCCGAATCATGTGCGCACAATATGCACATTCCGCGCATACTTTTCATAGCAAATCATAATCACTTCCCTTACACAACCGGAATTCTGTCCTTAAAATAGCACATTTTTAAAATGGCACAACTGTTGATAAAAGCTCAGCAAAGGCCTTTAGATTTTTTTATTTCAAAATCAAAAATTATTGATAAGCGAGGAGAACAATGAAGCAATTCATCCTAATAATTTCTGTCTGCATGATTTTCCTATCGACCGCATGCAGCAAAGACAGTGATAGTGCAACCGGGCCTGAACCGGTAAACAACAAGCCAATAATTGTAATTGACAATCCGCAGGAAAACAAACCAGTTGTTGCCTTTACTTTTTCGGAGATGCAGGTGAATGTTTTCGGCGCCTCCTGTGCGATGAGTGGATGCCATAATGGAACTTCACGGCAAGGTGGTTTAAATCTGACGAAAAGCAGTGCCTACACCAGTCTCGTTAATGCGGAGAGCAGCAGCAATCCCGGTATGATGCGTGTGGTGCCGGGAAGCAGCGCCAACAGTTTACTCATTGCCAAATTAAATGGCTCGGGTACATCCCAGATGCCGCCAAATGGTGCATTACCCCAAGAAACCATTGAAAAGATTAAAGCATGGATCGATGATGGCGCGCCGAACAATTAAACGAAATATGAAAAGAGGAATTGGATTCTTGTCTATTGTGAGTTTTCTGTTTCTGCATGCCTGCGATATCGAATCCAGCTTGCGACTGCCAGAACAGGGACAAGAAGATGGCCTGCAACCCAAATTAAGCATGATTGAAACGGAAGTATTCGCAAAACGATGTGCCACCTCAGGGTGTCATACATCGACTTCAAAAAGTGCAAATTTGGATTTGAGTCCTGGAAAAGCATATACGAATCTCGTTGGTGTAAAAGCCTTTCTCAGCACGCAGGGATTAAATCGTGTCGAGCCTGGAAGCAGTAGCCAAAGTTTTTTAATTCAGGTAGTGGATGGCAGCAATCCGACACAAATGCCGATTGGTGGTGCGCCTCTGGATGCGGCAACGATTGCAGTGCTCTCTGAATGGATAAACAACGGTGCACAGGATAATTGAAATGCATCCTTATCCATCGCATTTATAAACGCAAAGATTGTAACCACAAAGATGGGGCAAGGGATATCCTCAACCCATCAATTAACGGAATTTCAGAATAATAAAGTCAGGTCATAAAGCCTTAAAAAGTAAAAATCTTGGAGGAATTCATGTTTAAAAAATCTATACCACTTATACTGTTCATTGCAAACATATTGCTCGCACACGGCAATATCCTAACACTTGATTTGCGCAACATGGGACCACATTCCGGACAAAAACTACAAGTTCGTGTCGTCGACAAATACAATAATCAGGAAGTTGCCCGCAAATCCCTTGAGGCAATTTCAGCTACGGATTTCATGATGTTTTTCGATGGCATTGAACCAGGTGGCAGTTATCGAGTTGATTTCTATGCCGATTTAAACGGGAATGGCAACTATGACAATCCACCAGGCGACCACACATGGCGCTTGGAAGTTGACAACGTTCAGGGGGACACGACGCTTACATTTTCCCACAACACAAATTTTACTTCACTTGCATGGCAAGCAGCAGCGGTCGTCACGATGCAAAATATGAATCCGCATGCCGGAGAGCACTTCGAAGCCCGGCTCGTTGATAAAAAATCACGACTTGAAATAAGCCGCTTTGCAATGGAAGAGATCGAAGCCTCAGAATTCACATTTTCACTTCCAGGAATCGTTGATGGGGATGAATATTATGTCGAATTTTTCGCTGATCATAATGGCAACAAGCTTTATGATGCGCCACCTGCGGATCATGCATGGCAGATGGAATTCAAGGCGGATAATGGTGATGCAAATCTCAACTTTACACACAACACAAATTTTACACCCCTCGCCTGGTCCAATAAGCTGTCATTGCAAATGAGCAATATGACCCCACACATCGGTGAGGCATTACACGTTCGTGCAATTGATGTGTTAACAGGAAAAGAAGTGGGTCGTACAGAATTAGCCGCGATCCCACAGGCAGAATTTGAAGTTTCTGTGGTCGGAAGCCAGCCTGCCGGCACATATCGCCTGGAGTTCTTCGCCGACCACAATGGCAATGGCCTCTACGATAATCCTCCGACTGATCATGCCTGGAGTGTTGATGTTGATGCCACGGCCGGTGATGCCGTTGCAAGCTTTCAACACAACACCAACTTCACACCGCTTTCATGGGATTACCGTGTATGGCTGGAAATGCACAATATGTCACCGCACATGGGGCAGGCACTCTTTGCGCGTGCCGTGGATCAGTCAACCGGCCGGGAAGTCGGGCGTGCAAAGCTCGATGCCATTTATGACGACGAATTTTTCATGTTAATTCCTGGAATTCAGCTCAATACAGACTATACTATTGACTTTTTTACGGATCATAATGGCAACAACGCCTACGATGCGCCTCCCACCGATCATGCCTGGCGCCTCACGTACAATCCTGGTGATGATGGTGACAACGATCTGGAGTTTTCGCACAATACGAATTTTACCGACATCGCCTGGACTTATAACTTCACCTTGAATTTAACAAACATGACGCCTCATGCGGGACAATACTTCGAACTCCGACTTGTTGAGGCGGCAACCCGGCAGACGATCGGCACAACAAGTGTTAATGCGATTCCTGGCGCTGAATTCTCACGCAGCATTCCCGGCTTGATTCCGGGCACAAGCTATGATGCTGACTTTTATTCAGATCATAATGGCAATAAAACCTACGATGCTCCGCCTGCAGATCACGCCTGGCGTCAGACATTCACCGCCTCGGCAACCGACGAAACCATAACTTTCAGTCACAATACCAATTTTGTTGATATAGGTAATGTAACCGGCGTAGCCAATGAAGACGCTGATCTCGTCGGTGAATTTCAACTGTATGCGAATTATCCAAATCCTTTTAACCCGAGTACGACCATTCGCTTTCATCTGGCCCAGGCCGAGTTTGTTAGTCTTACTGTCCACAATATGCTTGGTCAGCGTGTTGCAACATTAGTTGCAAACAATCTCGAGGCAGGTGAACACCGCCTGGTCTGGAATGGACATAATGAAAAAGGTCAGATTGTGAGCAGTGGCGTTTATTTCTATCGCTTACAAGCCGGTGAATTCAGCGATTTAAAACGAATGACCCTCGTTCGATAACTCCCATCCCACCCATCAGAGCAGCTATGGCTGTGTAATTTTTGCACAGCCATAGCAATTTTTGAAAAATTGAGAGTATTGGAGCACTAATGCGACACGTGTTTTTTAAAATTGGTTTGATTTTCCTGCTGTCCGGTTGTCTTGTAGCCGGCGAGTGGCAGATCGATAAAAAATCCGCAAGAAATGTGACCTTCCTTTCCAGCACAACACTTCTGGATTTCAGTGGTAAGACGCGGGCAATTGACGGCTATTATTTTACGAAAAGTGATTCGCTATTAGATAAGAGAAACGAACTTTATTTTGAGGTAAAACTTGCTGCGTTTGACACTGGCATTTCCAAACGTGACCGTGATATGCGCGAAGATGTTTTGCATACGGAAAAATTCCCAATCGCCAGTTTTAAAGGGCAAGTGATAGAGCATCAAAATTTGGAAAATGGTATTTTCGTTACTGCGGAAGGTGAACTAGCATTGCATGGTCATTCGAAAAAAATGCGCATCACCGCAGAACTTGAACCGCGTACAGACGAGATATCCGTGACGAGTAAATTTAGTGTTTTCCTCAAGGATTTTGCGATTGAAGCACCAAGCCTTCTCGCCTTTGTGAAAGTCGCTGAAGAGATAAAAATTGAACTGAATTTTATTTTGAAAAAAGTTGAATAAAAGCTGAGGGAGTGATGAGAGCCTATAAATTATTTATCCTTTTAATTCTACCCTGCATTCTGATAGCACAACCATCCTGGCAACGCAGTGCTGAACTTGTAAAAACTGAAGTGGAGCTTTTCCATGTATCACAAATGCCTGATTTGCCAACAACAGAAACCCTGCAAAAAGGAAGTTTTATGTATGAAATTTCCCACCGTTTCGGCAGTTTCAATTCAGGATACCAAGGCATGTATGGATTTGATGGCCCTGTAACCATGCGCATGGCATTGAGCTATGGGGTGACCAACCACCTTATTGCAACAATTGGACGCAGTTCTTTGCAGGATAATCTTGATATTCGACTAAAGCTTAAGGCTTTGCAAGTGCGCAGTTCGACGATGCCAACGGTAGTTGCGTTGCAAGCTGGAATAGCTTTCAATACGGAATCCTATGCTGGACTCGTGAAACGAAAAGCCTTTGATTCCAACAGCAATCAATTTTATGGTCAAATCATTTTTAATACAATGCTTTTACAGAAAAAGCTTGGCATAGGCATTATTCCGTCGGTTGTATACAACAGCTTTATCTTTGCAAACGATTATTCAGCAGGGAAAAAATACACTGCTTCTCTTCCGTTATATGCACAATATTACCTCAATCGTATGTGGAGTATCTGGACAGAATACACGCCAGTTGTCGGTGGTTGGAAAGGCAATGTTTTTTATGATGCAGCCGATGAGAATAAATCGCACAATTCCCTCAGTACTGGAATTGCAATCGGAACAGGCGGGCACGTTTTCTATTTATTTGCCACCAATAACTCGCGACTCAACCCAACACAGTATTTAGTCGGAGCTCCCGCGTCTGCCGATGATAGGGACGCCTGGCGGATTGCATTTTGCATCACGCGTGAGCTCCACTAATTTTTCCCGTTTGCAAATGAAGTTTCTCATCCCTGCGATCCCCTGGTGAATGAAAGTTCCCGGGGGTTTTTATCTTATAAGGGGAAAGATAAACCTAGAACTATAGCCTGATTTTGAACATCTAAACGTGGTTCATATTTTGTGAACAAGGCATCCAGTAGTGATGCTGCCCAAATGCTCAGAGCAGTGTACTGCAAAACATGGCGTGTTTTTGAGGTATTGTTATAAGAATCATAAAGGGAAGGAATTTTAGAAGTTTTGGTTTCGTCAAGATATGCGTCATGCCGTTTGCGTTCGAGAATGTAAGTCCCCCCTGCAGATAACGCCGTAACGAAAAAGCTTCCTCCTAAAATATATGCTTTACGTTTCTGCTTCTTCATTATTTGTCCCCAACCAGGAACAAATAATGAATGGGCCGCGGCTTTCGGGCGAATATCCGGCAGGAATATATATTTGGGATAGGCGAGAACTGTCGATTCGTCTTTCGTTATCACATCCTGATATTGGCTTTTCACCTCTTTGAAAAAATTTATAATTTTCGGCGATGTATCTATTGGATCGAGGGAAAATTTCGTGTCAATTGATAAAACACTGAAGAAATGGACACGTGCAGAATCCATTTGGCCAAGACTAAAATAGGATAACGCCATATATCGATGGATGGTGAGTAGTTGTTCCGGGTTAAGAGTATGGTCTTTCTGCAGAAGTTGTTGTCCCTGAGCAGTGGCTTTCTCAAATTCAGCTTCATCATACAGATAACGCACTTGAAAAATTGTATAATTATCAGTTTGTGCCACGAGGGCATTGGCGAAAAAAAGTACGATAATGAGGCTCTGAAATTTATTTAACATAGGTGAGCTTTACTGTTTTTGTCAACTTTCCTGCGCGCACAACCGCAAAATATATTCCTGCAGGCACGAGATTGCCGTTGGTATCTTCACCGTCCCAGTTGATAACCATACGATTTCCATTCCTTGAGCCTGAAATACACCGAATCGCTTGTCCGCGTGCATTGAAAATGGTGACTTCGACGGATTTATTTGTTGCGGAGTCGACGAGAAGCCGGACTCGCGAGGAAAATGGATTGGGATAGGCGCTCGCACTTAATTCAACATCGACATTTTCAATACCACCATCATTAACCGAATCTGTAAGAAATGTGTACCTGTGCACATGGTTTATGGGCACGTTCGATCCTTTTTCGTAGCCACCAATGGAATAGATTTGATTGTCGAGGACAGCTGTGGCCATACCGCTATGGGACATGTTCATATCGTCACCACGGGTGAGTTCCCCGGTTTTCACATTAAAAATTTCCACAAGATTGGTTTTATCGTCATGAGTCTCGCCCCCAATGATAAAAATGAGGGAATCGATTTGTGCCGTTGCGCCATATGCACGCGGCTCTGAGAGTTCACCAATTTGTTGCCATTCATAACCGTTGTATCCGAGCTGCGCTTTATAAATGTATTTTGTCAATCCCCAGTAGTAGCCACCAAACATGAAATAGTCATTAGCATAAACAGCAGAAAAATGTGCGGATCGGGCGTAGGGCAATTCGAACACAGCATCTTCCCAGTTATCTTTGGTATTGTCATACCATTCTATCGATTCGACCAGCTGCGCATCTTTATCCTGCCCACCTATGGCATAAATTCTGTCATTAAAGAAACATGCAGAATGGCCCTCACGCGGAATGCGCAAATCATGCGCATCCGTCCACGTGTTTTGCACTAAATCATAGACTTCGACATTTTTTAAAACGTCGTTTATGGTTCGTCCACCGAGGAGGTAAACTTTGTCATTCCACAAAACCGTACTTGCATTGTATCGTGCCTGGTGAAAGGGTGCAGCGTAGGATGCATCCCAGATTCCGGTGTTGCGATCATATATTTCGACTGTATTCAACACACTATAATTTAGTGATTTGCCACCAAAGACATATATTTTTCCTTGCCAGGAAATCGCCGATGCGCCTGCCCGTGGTATATTCAGAAATGCAGCATTATCCCATGTACCGGCAACAATTTGTGAATTCAGTACCGCTAACAGGACAAGTAAATTTCGCATCTTTTTCATAAAATGACTCCATTTATGTAAAAACTACCTGAATCAACTTCAAATGTTATGCCACCAATGCAACTAAATTTTGAAGCATTTTTCTGGAGTTTTAATGCAAAAGTATATGTAAATAACACCATGCATCACTAAATGATACTGAATTTAAATCCGTTTGATTCGTGCGATGCGTGGCATTCGACTGAGCGAGTGGCCTCCCCTGCCCAAGCCGAGTTTTTATGCGTAATACAGCTAATGAAATTCATATCGTTTATCATAGGCTTTACCAGATTCGATAACCAGCGTATCGTGGATGGCTACGAAACCCGGATTTTCCAACCGTAAAAAATGGCGCCCGGCAGGTAGAGCCAATGCGTTTTGTAGCGGTGTCGTGTCCTGAAATTTGTCATTGATATATATATTTGCCCAGGGCATAACTTGTATCATCAGCTGGCTAAATGCGGGTTGTAATTTAAAATTTAAATTCAGTGTCTCACCAGCTTTGATATCCACCATTCTTCGCACCGTTTCATAATTTGGATTTTTAAGCATAACTTCATGCGTACCCACTGGTAATTTTATAGCATGTTTCAGTGGTGTTGTGTCCAGCGAGTCTCCATTTACCAGAAGAGTCGCCCAGGGTACACAGGTAATGAACAAGCTACCAGGAGAAGGCTCAATCTTGTGATTGGGTAGTGGTTTCGATATGGTGCTTACTTTCTTTGATGGTTCATTGGTTTTATCATCGTAAAGGTATTCGGACTCTTGTTTTTTTTCCACAGGCGATTCGATGAGTTCGGACGGTGATTTTAATTCCAATTGCGCTTGTCCTTTGCTGCCGGCCAGTTGTTTTTCCTCATTACGTGGCCAAAAGATCCATGCAGAAAGGATAGCGAGTGCGCATAAAACGAAAGTTGGCAGGACTAGCCTGGTTCGCTTTCTTCTTGTTCTCCCCCCATGAATTCCCTCAGGCACCGTGTCATTATCAGCTTGCAAATAAGAAAGTATAACCCCAGCATTTTGCGGTCTCCTGGCTGGTTCAAATTGGACTAAATCATCCAACAGCATTTTCAAGTTTTCCGGCACCGCATCACGCAGTTCAATAACATCCGGCAATTTTGCATGCATCACATTTTGTAAGGTTACAGCCGGCTGTTCGTTGTAAAATGGTGAAGTCGCCGTCAGCATTTCAAACAACGTTATTCCAAGGCTGTACAAATCGCTTTGACTATTTGCCTGGCTGCCACGGATCAACTCTGGCGCCATGTAAGCAGGCGTTCCAACCAATTGACCTTGTACCGTAACGTTCGCAGAGCCATGCAACGATGCCAGCCCAAAGTCAGTCAGGCGCGCGGTCCCATTTTCATCCAGAAGAATGTTGGATGGTTTGATATCCCGGTGGATGACACCCTGGTGGTGTGCATAATCCAGTGCCTGAGCGATGTCCTTCATGATGCCTTGAATTTGCTCAAAAGCCATCGACTGTTCTTTGCGAATTGCCTCTTGCAAGGTCTGACCCTCTACAAATTCCAGAGAAAGGTAGACCAGGTCTTCAGATACCTCAAAATCATAAACATTAACGATGTTGGGATGCTGCAACTTGGCGCTGATTCGCGCCTCACGCTGGAATCTTTCGAGTAAATCCTGCTCCTGCAACCATTGTTTATTCAGCACCTTAAGCAGAACCGGCCGCTCCAGGTTCAGGTGCTGCGCCTTGTAAACAGTTGTCATGGCACCTCGGTAAATTTCATGCAGAATTTTATGATTCTTGATCTGCATCCGTCATTCCCAATTCCTTGAGCTGGTACTGCAGCCACCGGCGCGAAACATCGAGGATTTGGGCGGCTTTGGTGCGGTTTCCACCAGCCATTTCCAGCGTTTGCATAATGGCGTAGTGGTTGATTTCTTTCAATGATTTGCCGAGAGGGAGTTTCTGTTCCATGGAGCGTAACTGAAAAGCATCTGGTTCGATTACCTGATCGTTACTCAAAATGACCGCCCGCTCAACGGTATTTTCGAGCTCGCGTACATTTCCAGGCCAGCTGTAATCCTGCAAATAAGCACGTGCTTCCGTACTGAAGCCGTGGAAGTTTTTCTTGTTTTTCAGTGCATAGTGTTTTAAAAAATGCTGAGCGAGTAAAAGAATATCACCACTGCGTTGTCGCAAAGGAGGCATTTTCAAAGTGATAACATTCAGGCGGTAAAACAAATCTTCACGAAAATTACCCCGTTTAACCTCATCCTCTAGATTTCTGTTGGTTGCAGAGAGTATGCGGACATCCACATTGCGGATGCTGGTTTCACCGACACGTTTTATTTCACCTTCCTGGATCACACGCAGCAGTTTGGTTTGCATACCCTGGTTAATTTCACCGATTTCATCCAGAAAAACGGTACCCCCATCGGCTTCTTCAAAAAGTCCCGGCTTGTTTTCATTCGCACCGGTAAAAGCTCCTTTTTTGTGTCCAAAAAGTTCACTTTCCAGTAGATTTTCCGAGAGACTGCCACAAAAAATCGGGATAAAGGGTTTTTCCTTACGCGAAGAATTAGTGTGGATTGCACGTGCGATCAATTCTTTACCGGTACCGGACTCTCCCTCGATTAAGACAGTGGCGGTTGATGGGGCAACACTGGTGACCATCCCGAAAATACGCTGCATCGGCAGGCTGTCACCTATGATCTCAGGAAACAGCACTTTTTGCGATAAGGTATCCCGTAATTTTTTATTTTCTTTTTCCAGCTTCGTGAACCGTTGTGCATTTTGCAGTGCAATAGCAGCCTGATTTGAGAAAGCCCGCAAAAACTGTAAATTTTCATCACTGAACTCGTGCTTTGTCATGCGGCGATCCATGTAAATAGCCCCCAACATGCTATTGCGAAAAATGAGTGGTGTGCAAATAACAGAATGTATTTGTTGCAGAACGATGCTTTCTGCCCCACCAAACCGTGCATCCTGTTGCGCATCCACGCTTATCAGTGGCTCTTGCGATTGCAGGACCTTTTGAACGATGCTTGAGGAATGATCACGTATCGATTGAATACGTTCCCGGGAAAAATTATGAGCCGTTACGGTTTCATAGTCTGTCGAACCTGTTTTTTGCAGCAAAATAAAACCACGCTCGGCATTCACCGCCTCCATTGCCAATTCCATAATTCGATCGAGCAATTGTGAGATATCATGAGTTGAATTAATCTCCTCACTGATTAGAAGCAAAGTTTGATAGGGATTTTCGACCGGTGCTTTATTGGACATGAAACGTGCCTTCCTTGGAGCTGCTGGTATTTCCAAATTCATCGATGATGGTTAAAATCCACAAATAATTTCCTGAGGAAAATTCATAATCAATTGGCGCAGACCGTTGTTCAGCAGGAATGTTTGTGTATTCTTTTGCTTTAATCAATGCCCCAAAATTTATCCTATAAATTTCGATTTTTAAAGTAAATGGATAATTCAAGTGGACTCTTGTCCATTCAAAAGTGCTCTGTGTTGCCGTTATTGTATCCAGTTCAGTTGGGAACACCAACTGCGGTGTCAGATCAATTACTCGCGTTAAAAATTGCGCATCCGACGAGACGGTTATACCGACATCATCGGTGACGTTTAAAATGAATTGGCGGCCGATTAAGGCGTGAATGGAAGGTACAGGTTCTTCAATGTTTAAGATCTTCGAAAAAATGCCAAAATTTTGAGTCGCCTCTAAAGTGCCCGTCTGGTTTAGCGCAGGAATCGCAAAGGCGACTTGATTAATGTCAGCGATTCCATCAAAGTCATCCACACTGGCATCGATCTGCAAGGAATACATTTCATCGATTGGAAAATGGCGAGAGATATGATGTGTTTTCAGGGCGATATTTTTGAAATATGGTAAACCATCGAGATTGAAAACAAGCGATGATTGGTTGTCATTCAAAGTCACCTCGATTGAATCCCGATTATAGCCCTCCGCTGTGGCGTACACTGTATAATCATCAGAAATGAGACCCGTGAATAGAAAAGAGCCATCCTGATTGGAAAAAATTCGACTATTACCCGGTTGAAGGGTCACAACAGCGTTTGCAATAGGGCGTCTTGGTGGATAAAATGTCTGAACCGTGCCATCGATGGAAATCAGGTTTTTTGTATTGAAGGGATCCAGTGGATTTTCATGCGGCACGTCATTCAAACATGCATGACTCCCGAACAAAAAAGTAAGAAACACAAAAAATGCCACGATCCGATTCAGCATATTTTTTCTTATAATTTTTTTAAATATTTTTTCTATTAAAATAATGCTTTTTTATTAAAAATCTACAGGCATTGTGCAAATTATGCACTCAGAATAACGTTCCATAGTATTTGCTTTTTTACAATTCGGCAAGCGGCTCATACTGCGATTATTCTACAGTCAAATTCTTTCAAGCCAGGCGAGTTTTTAGTTGGCGCTCTCATCTCTTTGTATAGTTTACATTTAAAAAAGGCGAAAATTTTCACTGCAAACTTATTCGAGCTATTATTATTACGTTGGATCTCAAGTAAACGCAAAAGTTTAGAAAAAACTTGATGTTCGCTTCATCAAAAGGTGCACCTTTGCTTTGCCAATTGAAAAAAGGATTGAATTATTCGTGCTAATGGATTTATTTATTGCCCAGTTGGAAGAATAACCAAATCTATTATTGAACACAAAATAATCTGTGACTTTTATCACATTACACAAGAAAAAGAAGCTCAATATGAAAAAGTCCACCCTGATTCTCATTTTAATGACAATTGTACTCACCGGCTGTATCGGACCGTTCAAAGACAAATTCCCAGAAACGCAATTTCCTCCTGAATTAAAGGTTGTCACCCGCAAAGCCTGGAAATGGAAAAAAATAAAAGGGGATTTACCGGTTCCGCAGGAGATCAAAAAAATCACCATTCATCACGGCGGAGAAGAGTTTGCCGAGGATAAAGATCCCATCCAATATCTTCTCAATCTGCAAAAATGGAGTCGCAAGGAAAAAGGCTGGGTCGACATTCCTTATCATTTTATGATCGACCTCAAGGGCACAATTTACGAAGCCCGCCCCCTGGCCTATCCCGGCGATACGAACACGACCTACGATCCCACCGGTCATGCGCTGATCTGTGTCATGGGGAACTATGAAGTGCAGACTTTGAGTCAGGCGCAGCTGCAATCATTGGTTGAACTCACAGCTTATCTTGCCAATAAATACAACGTTGGAATAAGCGATATCGCCGGACACAAGGATTATGCGGAAACCTTGTGCCCCGGAAAAGATTTGTATCGCTATCTGGAAGATGGAACGATCCAGTATGAAGTCAGCCGACGTTTGAAGAAACAAAATTAAAACAGGATGTGCGACGCACTTAGTGGAATTTTTTAAAACCATCAATCGTATTTACGCCCTGGTATTTCGTAAAACCCAGGGAGTGCGTCGCAGATTTGAACCGGAAAAAATCATGGCAGCTCAAAAAAAATTTACAGCGATCATTCAGGGAGAAAGTGGCGGCGGCGCTTACGTCCTCGTCCCTTTTGATGTGGAAAAGGAATACGGCAAAAAACGTGTTCCGATAATCGCGACCTTTGATGGTGTGCCGTATCGTGGCACACTCGTGCGCATGGGAAGTCCCGACCACATGCTTCTCATTCGAAAAGACATTCGTGAGAAAATCGGCAAACAAGTAGGTGAAGAAATCCAGGTTACCCTCGAAGAAGATAAAGAGATACGCACAGTCACCGTTCCCGACGATTTCAATAAATTGCTGCGAAACCATCCGCAGGCAAAGGCTGAATTTGAAAAGCAATCTTATACCCATCGAAAAGAATACGTTCGCTGGATTGAAGAAGCCAAAAAAGCGGAAACCCGGCAACGGCGGATGGAAAAAGCGATCGTTATGCTGGAGGAAGGGAAAAAGGGGATTTAGTCCATTGCTTAAATGTCAGCTTTTTTTGAGCTTAAAAAAAAAGTTCTTATTGTCGCCCAATACAGTTTATCATTAAACGATACTTTCTGTTTCTTTTTTCATTTTGGGTAGCGCACCGTTTTGGCGTTTCTCAATTAAGCTGTGAACACGTCCTGACTTGTTCCCCCATTTCAAATAAAACCAGTCAAACACACCGGAAAAAATCACCAACAAAAACAACATCGATCCCAGGGGAATCACCAGAATGTGAAATGCACCAATCCAGGTTTCGAAAATCCGCGCGTTGTGAATCTCAAATAAATAATTCCACAGGGGCATGCGGTAACCGCTCATCAATTCCGCCGGTTGTTGGAAAAAATCCCCACGCTTGCTGTCGTTGATAGGGATGATGCCCTGCTCGTGTGTGTTCATGAATTCCCGGCCATCGTACGTGCGCAAATAGCCTGTAACCATGAATTTCGAAGGGCGTAATGTTTTTGTGTCAGTCACTTTGACCCCGTTGCGCAGACTGTAAGCTTCGCCACTTTGCCGTTGCCAATGGAAAAGGCCACTAAAGGATCCGATCAGCAGATCGTGCTGCGCATAGGTTTGCAGGACAGTTGCACCCATAACAAAAATGGGTACTTTGAGCGTGGTTTTTTCGAAGGCACGGCTAAAATCGCTCGGCCCGCTCCACAACCCATCTTCCGCTTCAATGAGAATTCGATCTTCGATAGCATCATACATGGCATTGTGAATTTTCCTGTCCCATGGATTTTCTTCCAAAAAACCAGGATAGGCGGATGCCGGAATCCAGCCATCCGCTAAGGCGGCCAGTAAAGGCGGACGCATGAATAACCCCGTACCAGCCACAATGGCCATGAAAAATGCCGCTGCAACGCCAATTTTTAAATGGTATTTGAAGAGATACTTATAGAAAAGCCGTTCCCGGCGCTTGCCCGGCTTTTTCTTCTGTTGTTCCCGTCGGCGCTTTTTCGGAAAATACCAGGCGTAAAATGCAGAAATACTGAGAAAGAAAATGATGAGCCCGATGAGATCGAAAAAGAGTAATCCCGGCAGGCCCCAGGCTTTGCCGTAATGCACATCAAAAAACAAACGCACCAGTGAAACCTGGCGCTGTGGCTCATTCCTCTGGACTTCGAGCTGGGTAAATTTCAGATCTGGTGCGTTCAAATCAGCCTTATAAATATGCGAATTGCTGAAGATGAGCAGTTGGTTTTTCACCTGTTGAATGCGCAGAAAGCTCTCATCGTGATTGCCGGGGATGAGCTGTTGCCAACGACTGTCGGGTAAATTACAGATGTATAATCCACCATTTGTGGCGGCAAAGAGTTGCTGCTGTTTCCCATCCAATATAAAAAGGTCATAGGACTTGCGGTACAATCGCGATTTCGGCAAACCCTCCATAAAAGCGGAAAACGTACGCCCGCCATCTTCGCTTTTCCAGATACCCGACTTTCCACAACCGAAAGCCAGCATGCTATCGGAGGGTGAATAAACCAGGCGCGTCATCGCACTGCGGTTCCAGTTTTTAATGTGATAATCCGAGGGCAGCAGCCACTGTGGCACCGAATAGCCTGCGATCATATCAGGATGATTCATTAAAATGCCGGAGATGCTCATCCACATAAGAAAGATGATCAGCACGAGTCCGGCGAATTTATGCAGCCATTTTGATTTTCGAAAAAGCCAGTGCATTTTAATCTCAGTTGAAGAATTCATTTAAAAATTTTCAAGGGATCGCGCTAAATGCAATTTTATTGCCAATAAAAAATCGAGGTGAGCAGGCTGAAATTAGAAAACAAAATTTTCCAGATTTGGTAAATTCAAGAAAATGGCGTTTCAGAATGGAAAAGTGTGGAATTGTTTTGTTTAACCGCGAAATTCGCTAACCACACGAAAAAAATATAGTTTTAGCTTGCTTCATTTCTTCTACAGATTTAATTAATCCAGGATAACAGCATTCGCATCAAAGCTAAATCGCATTTTTTCTCAGCACCCCCTGCGGAGTGGCGTGATAGAAACACAACTTAAAATTCAAGTGAAGGTGTAGTCATGTTGATAAGAGCAAAGGCAATCCCCCTACTTACACTGGTGCTATGGCTGCAATTAACAGCCTATTCGCAAACTTTCGATGCTGTACACCTCAATTTTACATCACAACAAGGAGTGACGATAGAATCGGTGACCCTGAATGGCTCCGAAATCAGTGTTCGGAAACCGTTACCGTTATTCTCTGTTGTTCTCAATGACACCATGCTTGCAACTTTCACCGCAACCACCATCCGTCAGGATTCTTCATTTCTCCTCAACCCGGGGATTTCATGTCGAATTACAGCAGATGCATCAGCGGAAAATCGTACACAATTTCAGATTCACTTTACTAACATCAGTGGGCATAATATCAAGCTCGAAAATGTTGTCCCATTCGGGCAGTCGAAGGATAAAACGTACATTACTGGCAGCGGGTCCTGGGCTTTAGCACGTGCCTTCCTTTTTTGTCCCGGGCGCATGCCAGTCAGTGTCATTCTGCCGGATAATGCCTGGGAAATGGGTTACGCGTCCGTGGAAGTGCCGGGTGGAACTTCCCTCTGTGCTATCGCAAGGCGGACCGGTTGGGAACATGCCGAGCGCAAACGCTACTGGACAATTATCGAACCAGGTGGTTCGGTGAGTTATAATTTATACCTGGATGTTTTTTCCGGGGAATGGCAAAACGGCCTGAAGAGGATGTTTCAAAAGCATTTTCTCCACGATTTAACAGATTTTGACAACGCGCTGTTTGAACGCAAGGATTTGCAGTGGATTCGCCACAAATACATCATCGCGCTGCAATTTGCCTGGGATCACCAATTTTACGATCGCAATAAAGGCGTTTTTACACTGGATAATTTTCTTGCGGAGGGAAATCGCCTGTTCGGCGGCTACGATGTCTACGGTCTCTGGCCTACCTGGCCCACACTTGGTCTTGACGAACGCAACCAGTTCGATCTTTTCAGTGACTTGCCCGGCGGTTTGCATGGCCTCAGAAGAGAAATGCAAAAAGCCAAAAACGACAGCACACATTTTTTCATCTGCTACAACCCCTGGGATGAAAGCACGCGCACCGAAGATCACTATGCCGCACTTTCAGAATTGATTGCCGCCACCGACGCAGACGGTGTTGTCCTCGATACGCGTGGCAGTTCGAGCCTGAAATTCCAGCAGGCAGCCGACAATGTGAAACCGGGTGTCATCATGTACAGCGAAGGTATGGCGATTCCCAAAGATATGCCCGGCATCGTTGCCGGCCGGGTACACGATGCTATTTACCAGCAGCCAGTATTGAATCTGAACAAGCTCATTAAACCGGATTTTGCTATTTTCCGGGTTTTGCAATTGAGCCAGGGGCGTTTGCATCGTGAACTGGCGCTTTCGTTTTTCAATGGCTACGGTAATGAAATCAACTCTTTTGCACCCGGGCGGCCGGATTGGATGGAAGCTGAATTTCTTTACATGGGGAGACTTGCAAGAATACAACGGGAGAACAGCTTAGTATTCACCAGTCAGAATTGGACACCCCTCATCGATGCAGCTGTGGATAGCATCTGGGTGAATTGCTGGCCTTCGTTGGAAAAAACGCTTTACACTATCTACAGTCTGCGACCGGAAGGTTTTGCGGCTCCCATCATTTCCATCGCAAAAAAGCCCGATGTTCACTACGTCGACCTGCTTGCACACGAGGAAATCAGCGTAGATTCCAGTTCCGGAAAATCTATGTTGCCGGGGTGTATCGATGCTTTCAACAAGGTCTGGCTGGGCACACGTAGGGAAGGAAATGCAGGCTGCCTTGCAGTCCTGCCACGCCTATTGCATACGAGGCTGATCGACGATTCATTGTTTGTTCAAGCTGAAACTGGGAGCGAAATCAGGCTCTGGGTGGGGGCACCGAGTTACCAGAATAATCCGGCAACTTTTTCGTCGGGTTCTCACCGAATAAAACTCTCTGATACTTTTGATCTGACCGAAGGCAAATTCGTCGTGCAGCTCTTTGAAGGCGATGAATTGCTTGATGAAAATATTCTAACGTTACAGCCCGGATCGCCGCGACTGATCAGCAAAAAAGGGAGGACGAAACCAGCGAATCGCGCACCGCAGGGAATGGTGGAAATTCCCGCAGGCGCTTATTCATTCACAGCAACGCAAAGCGCCAGTTTTATTCCCTATCCCGATTTTTCTGAACCACGCAAAATGAAAATGAAACGGTTTTTTATTGATAAATATCCGGTCACCAACGGTGAATTCAGGAAATTCATCCAAAAAACAAGCTACGCGCCGAAGGACACGGCGAATTTTCTCAAGCACTGGAAACTGGAATCAGCCTGGCAAAAAATCGAAAATCAGCCTGTGACCTATGTCAGTCTTGAGGATGCCGAAGCTTATGCAAATTGGACGGGGAAAAGACTGCCGACGCAGATCGAATGGCAATACGCGGCACAAGGTACAACCGGTAACAACTGGCCGTGGGGTGCCAGTTTTGACTCGACGCGCTGCAACAATGCGCTAGGATATTTAACCTCAGTGGATGAGTTTCCAACGGGAGAGAATCAATTCGGCGTTGCGGATTTGGTGGGCAATGTCTGGCAACTGACTAGCGACATTTACGAAAATGGCAGTTATAATTTTATCATTCTCAAAGGTGGCAGTTATTTTAAACCCACTTCAAGCTGGTGGTATGTCGAGGGCGGTCCACAACCTCTGCACAAACAACAAATGCTGCTCATGCTGTCACCAGGATTTGAGCGCAATGCGACAGTTGGCTTTCGTTGTGTGGTGGATGGGGAGTAGCATATTGCATGATAAATTCAGAACAATATTTTTGTACGGTTAGGGAAAGTATGGAATTAGTTTTTCCAATTGTGCAACAAGTTCTGGAATCTTTTCTTTTGAAGCAAGCCAGATTCGTTCAACGAGAATTTCGCCATAATCATGCGCCAAAACATTGCGTTGACCAATTATGCCTTTCCAGGGAATTTCGGGATGGGAATTTTGAAAACCTTCAGAAACATTTTTTGCAGCTTCCCCGATGACTAAAATTTATCTTTCAACGGCATAGCGCAACATCTTGTTTCGCTCGAACTGGAAATATTCTATATCTTGAATAAAATCAAGAATATCCTTTCCAGCATCAATCATGTCCCAAAGATACGCGGCATCGCGTTCACTAGGCTGCATACACGACTTCCATATTGTTCAATATATGGGATTTACGAAACGGATTACGGAGTGCACTTTTTTCTACTAAATCTACATCACGGTTCAATAGTTTAGCTAATTCGTCACGCATAATTGCCAAATCAAACAAACTCGGATGTGCTTCAGACGCAAAAATAACCAAGACGTCGACATCACTTTCGTGATTAAATTCGTCTCGGAGTATTGATCCAAATAACGCGAATTCAGTAATTTGATATCTCTTACAAAAGTTTTCAATTTGCTCGCTAGGAACTTTTAATCCTACCATTATTTAGCTCCGAGGTGATTTATTTTCCCCTGAAGATAAAAATCATTCTTGGAATTTCAAATTGTTTCCCGCCGCGTAAGTTTTTTTACAATTAATTTGCACATCTCTTCATTCAACCAAGATGCTCTTTAAAAAACGCAATCGTCCGCTCCCAGGCGATTTTTGCCTGCTTTTCGTTGTATCGCGGTGTTGAATTGTTGTGAAATCCGTGGCGCGTCCCTTCGTAGGAATACATCACATAATTTTTGTTATTTACTTTCAGCGCCTTTTCATATCCTTCGCGCATGGCATTGACGCGCGGATCATCTTCAGCGTATTGAATCATCAGTGGGGCTTGAATTTTTGGCACATCCTCTGTATCAGCAGCACGGCCGTAAAATGGCACACCCGCATTCAAATCGGCACCCATGGTAACAGCTAACTGATTGACCACACCACCGCCATAACAGAATCCGACAGCACCTAATTTTCCAGTCGACGCCTTATGGTTCTTAACATAGTGAGCGCTGTTGAGCATATCAGTAAATAATTTATTGGGATCGAGGGACTGTTGCAGCACTTTGCCGTCGTCATCGTTGCCGGGGTAACCTCCCACCGGGAAAAGCCCGTCGGGGGCGAGGGCAAGAAAACCTTCTACACCCAGTCGCCGCGCGACATCTTCGATGTAGGGATTCAGTCCCCGGTTCTCATGAACCACAATGACTGCTGGAAAAGGGCCATCGCTGGTTGGCGTTACGAGATAACCACCCATCGTGCCGGAGGTACCACCCGGTGAATCATATTCGATGTACTTCGGTTTGATCCGCTCGTCGGTAAACTTGATGGTTTGCGCTTCGGCATAACGCGGTAACAGCGCCTGCGCCATGGCGAGACCTGACCCACCGACAACGGTTATCGTTGATGCCCGCGATAAAAATTCCCGCCGTGACATCTGTGTATGGCAATATTCATCATAGAGATTATAAATTTCCGAACTGATATTTTCTTTTTTCATCTTTTTCTCCTGATTAGTGCCCACAAGGGACAGGGCTATACAATTCAAAAAAATGATGCTCGTAACACAGTCCCTTGTAGTCTGCTTTCATGACAATGTATTTTTATAAAGAAGTGCGACGCACTTTACGTACTTCATTTGAATTTGTCATTAGCGATCTCTTTCGCTGTGGCGCCAAGTGCATCGCACTTTGATGTACCACGTACCAACAAACACTCTTTTTACTGCAATTGTTTCAGCAATTCCTCAACTGCTTTTTTCAATTGCGCGTCACTGCCTTTGGCACGGTAGTCGGGAGCGTTGTCGACAATAAAATCCGGTGTCGCTGCTTCATCTTCCATATCATTGCCGGTTTTCTTCACATACCAGCCCCGGAATGGCATACGTACATAGGTTCCGTCGACCATGCCTCTGCCGCTCGTGGAGATCACTGCGCCGAAAGTGGGTTTACCAACGAGCTTGCCTATGCCCAACGTTTTGTACGCATGTGAAAAAATTTCTGCGTTCGAATAGCTGTTTTCGTTGCAGAGCGCGATGCTTGGTTTAATCCACGCCGAATACGGCAGCCGTTCACCGAGCGGATAATAAGCTGAAAATTTCTGATGGTTCTTTGCAAGATCGCTGGTTGCGCCGCGGGGAATAGTGTAGGCGTGCTGCTTGTAATTCAACACCGTCATGAGAAAATCCGTCGTCCAGCCGCCGCCGTTGTAGCGCACGTCCACAACGATGCCTTCTTTCCCGTAACCGGCTATCGTCAGTTCCCTTTCAAATTCCTCAAAACCCTCCCAACCCATCGCCCGAATATGGATGTAACCGAGACGGCCATTGGAGTACTGTTGCGTCAGTTTTTTTCTGTCCATCACCCATTCGTTGTACAGTAAATTTCGAATATTTCCCACTGGTCGGATAATGACTTCCCGCGTTTTTCCATTGGTTGATTTCACCTCCAGCAATACTCGCTCCTCAGCGGTTTGGGCAAACATTGCGTAAAAATTCACATGTCTCTCCAAAGGCTCACCATTCACTTTTGTAATGATATCGCCGATGACAAGTTTGGATTCTTTCTTATCTGCCGGGCTTTCCGGAACGACGCGCACAACACGGACACCCTCGCCGGCATTTTCAATTTCGATGCCGAGCAATCCCGTCGCTTCTTTCTGAGTTTCCTCGCGATCGCTGCCGTACATGCCCATGTGGCTGGCGTTAATCTGTCCGAGCATGAAATTGAACATGTAGCGGAAATCGCGGCTGGTGGAGGCCGCCATAACCCAGGGTTTGTAGGTTTTCTTGATGGCCTCCCAGTCGTGTCCGTTATAACCGGGATCATAGAAATGATCGCGTAGCATGCGCCAGGATTCCTCGAAAATCTGTTCGCGCTCTTTGGTGAAATCGATCTGCATTTTAGCGGCGTAAGACAGCCCATCTTCTTTTTTCTTGTCGAGATCGACTTTTGCCAAGGCACCCTTGCCTTTGAAGAAATAAAGATTCTTCACGTTTTTGTCCGGCGCTAACGCGTAATAAGCTTCGCCACCTTTTATGATGGATTCGAAGTCCTTGCCATCCCATTTGATGCTGTAGAGGGCATGATCCAGCTTTTTCGCTTTGCCGGAAGAATAAGGTGCCGTAAAATAAAATGTTTCGCCGTCAGCGGACAGGACCACATTGCGCTCGTCACCGGGCATGGAGGTGACCTGAACCAGACGTTTGTAAATGTCGACAAAATCGATTGTGACTTCGACCACTTTTGTGGAATCTTTTTTATCCTTCTTTTCTTTTGGCCTTTCGAATTCTTCCCAATCTTGCTGCGTTTTTTCCCAATCTGTTTTTTTCAACCAGACAAACCAGATGTCTGCATCACGGTTGTTGCGTTCCGAAACGAATCCCAGCTTCGAACCGTCGGCACTCCAAAACGGCTGTGAATCCGAGCGGGGGTGCATGCTGATGTTGACCGCCGCGCCGCTGCTGTCGGCGTTTTGAATGAAAATTTCGTCGTTGAAGTAGAGATCGGCTTTGGAATAAGCGAGCCATTTGGAATCGGGGCTCCAGCTCACGCCTTCCGGTGGCGCCCAGTCATCGGATAAAATTCGTTCGTTGGACATCTTTCCATTTTGATCGATCTGCGCGGTTATGAATTGCCCTTTGCCTCGTAAAAATGCAATTCTTTTTCCGTCCGGTGATACAGTTAATGCGGATTCTTCCGCTTCTGTTTTCGTGAGGCGTTCGATTTTATGTTTTAAACTTTTGAAGAGATTCGTTTGCTTGCTGTCGGAGGAGGACACCGCATAAATATCAAACTGTCCCGCTTCATCGGAGATAAACACCAGCGTTGAGTCATTGATCCACTGGGGATTTTCCTCCCGCGACGGACTTTTGGTCAGGTTGATAGTAAGCTTTTTGTCCTTGTTGTTTTCGGTGACAAAAATATCGCCGCGGACAGCCAGGGCACTGTATTTCCCGTTGGGGGAAAGGGCAAACGACGAGGCATTCGAGGTGAGTGTTTCCCATTTGTAGGGATCGAGCTTGTAGTCAGAAGTCACATCGATGACGAGTTTATTGAGATTGCTGCCCTCGGGATTGATGGTGTAAAGATTCATATCCCGTTCAAATACGATTTTGGTACCGTCCGCGCTGATTCTGAAATTGCGAACGCCGTTGTCTTTGAAGGTCGTGACGGGCGTTTCATTCAATTTTCCACCATCGGCATCGAGGGATATTTTATGAATATTGTATTTTCCCGAAGCGGCACTGATAAAAAACAGCGTGCGTTCGCCTCCCCATTCGGGGGAGAAATCATTGACATCCGCCTTTGTGAGCTGTGTGTAGGTTTTGTTCTTTTTGTCATAAAGCCAGATATCGCGGTTGGCAGCGCCATGGTATTCTTCCCGGGGAAGGCGGCAGTCGCCGCGCACGAAGGCAATAAAGCGGCCGTCCGGGGATTCCGCCGGATCATATCCGAAGGCATCGAGCACTCTTTCCGGCGTGCCACCGTCGGGGGAAGCTGTGTAAATTTCCGGTGTCCATTCCAGCGAGCGGTAATTTCTATTTGTAGTAAAATAGATTTTCCCGCTTTTGGCCCAGGAGCGCACATCGTCGCCAGTGGAGTGGTAGGTGAGCCGTACCGGAATGCCGCCTTGTGCATCCACAACATAAACATCGGAGTTGCCAAAGCGCTCGCTGTTAAAGGCAATTTTATCCTCGCTCGGGCTCCACACACTGGCCGTTTCGATACCCTCGTGCTCGGTCAACCGCTCGGCCCGGCCGCCCTCAGAGGAGACCGTCCAGATATCGCCCTGGTAGGAAAAGGCGATTTTTGAGCCGTCTTTGTTGATGGATGGATGAAGGAGAAGGGGTTGGGTTTGGGAGAAAGAAACAGTGGAAAATAAGCTGAGAAGGAATATGAGGTTTCGTGGTTTGAACATCATGAACTCCTGTTATTTCGTGTGTGGATTTGGATTATGCTATTCCCTTGAGGCAGCATGGTGTTTTATTTATAAAATTGATTAAAAATAATAAATCCTTTAAAAATTAAAAATAGAGTATTGGATTTAAAATTCTCAATTCAGAAGCTTTGCAGCATAAGCAAGGATTTAAAATTTCTTGTTATGAATCCTTTTTTAGTGCTATCATTCAGTAGTATAGGACAAGCTTTGAGCCGTCTTTGTATGTTCACCGCGGAGTGTTGGAGAAGGGATTACGTTTGTGATAATGACACCGTAGAAAAACTGCTAAGAAGATTCACGATGTTTCATATCACAAACAACATAACTCTTAGTTATTTTTGGATGGATTGGTTACATAATAATTCATTGATCACAATATATCGTTCGGATTAGAATAAAGAATCTTCCTTCATACTTTGATGAAAAATTTATGAGTATATCAAATAGACTATCTTAGTTACTCCATCGTTTTAGTCATCGACTTTTCTATCTGGTATTACAGAATTGGGAATTTTTATTATTTTATCTGCTCTAGGTTTATTTATCCCATATTGTTTTTTTGCAAAAATCATTTTGATTAAAAATTTCATATCATTAAGCTCTACTGGAGATGCAAAACTGTAACTGTACTCTGAAGTCAATGTTTGAAGAACATTAAAAAGATAAAATGAATTTGAAGGAACTGATTCGGCATATTTTTTGACATGTACTTTCCAATTTTTTGGACGATTATAAATTAGCATTAATATAAGTTCATGCTTTTTTAACTCATTGGTTTCATTTTCAATTTGTTCAAACAACAATGGTCCTATTTTAGGTGAAAATAAATCATTATTATAGATATTGACTACATTATAGGGAATACTTTGCAGAATTTTTTTAATTCGAATATCCAATGTATCTCCAAAATTTCCATGCAACATAAAATGAATACCCTCAAATACCGCATTACTATTAGAAGCCAATAATGGGGTTAAAGCAAAAAGTACTTTGGATAATTGCTCAGAAGATCGCATTATTTCTGTTAATAATTCACGCTTTGTTGTTGGATTAACATAATCACTATTTCGTAATGCCCTTGATGAAGCTTTGATCATTTGTATTAAAACAAGTAAAGAATATTCATATAGAATCTTATGAATACCCTGGTCAAAAGGTTTGGAATAGTCATAACTAATATCTGCGTGTCGATCCTTAACAGCTGTAGGTAAATTTGAATTAAGGACGTTTTCCTTAATTTCAACCTGCATTTTTTCAAAATTTTCTGTTGAAGAACTCCATTTCAAAAATTGGAAAGGATTCATTCCATCTTTTAAACCAACTTTCTGATAAACTTCATCACAGACTTTTCGGATATCTAAAATCAAAATATTAAGTGCATCATCCCTTCGTCGATCAATACCAGTATAGAATTCAATAATTTCCGGATAAGCAGCATAGTTTTTTTCATGCATTATGTAATTTGCGAAATCAGCATCGTGATGCATTCTCTGCGCAGCAAAATAATAAATCCAATATGCAAACCTAAAGCTGTATTGGCTATCTCGACTAATTATAATATTGTTCGTGTACAGAATATCAAATACAACATCTACTTCAATATCAATTAATTTTTCAGAACAAAAAACATGTAGCTCCTGAGAAAATTCCTCTCTACTAAAATAGTTTCTTCTTTCTTTAATTAAGTTCTCGCAAAACTTACCTAAAATGTATTCACAATCCTTGAGGTCTGGTTTCGTTTTATAGGTTGGTATTTCATCGGTATTAAATAAAAGGAAAAGCACCATTTCTAATAGTTTTGTTCGATTTACAGGACTTTCATCAAAGTATTTTTCTGATACTTTTAGCAAAGTTATACAATTTAAAGGAGTATGATGAATATTTAAAACTTCTAAATCTGTAACAACTTTCATCATAATTTTATCCTCATCCCCAATATATCGTTCACTATTATAAGCCGATATTACTTTCCGGATGTGACCTCTCGTTAAAGGCATTAAAAATAAAACTTCAAAATCTCTGCTGATTGTCTCTGTTGGAGATTCTTTCATAAATTTAGAATCATCGATAGTATGCATAATTATTATTGGCAGATTCAAATAAGAATCACTCAAAGTTTTTATCAAGCGTAGAGAATCTTTTTCCAAGTTTGTCCATGAGTCCAAAATAATTCCATGTACATCTTTTATCTGAACACTTAATAATTTTAATTCTCTCTTTATCACTTTTTCTAAATGTAAAACAGACTTTATAGCTTTTGCATCTAAATAAATCCAAAGAAATTTATTTAATTCCCAAGATTTTAATGCAATATGATAAGCTAAACATGTTAAACCGAATTGTGGCGGTGCTTTGATAATAGTGGATTTTGGATTCAAAAGAAAATCGGATAAGTCAATGTATCGTTCAGAATTATCTCCATTATTAATAGAAACATAATTCGTTCGACTCAAAACAGGTTCAACCCAAACTATTGGTTGTGATGAAAACGAACGCAATGCCTCATTTTTTCTACTTATTAAGTACTCTGAAATATCTTGCCTATGATCTTCGGTTCCAATATCACTTGAATTTATAATCACTTTTCCATCATCTGTATTTGAAAAATTCACTCCGGTAACAAAATTATGATTTTTTGTCCACTGTCGGTATTGAATATCTAAAATTCTTGCCCCATCAATTGTGATATACGAATAACCAAGATTATCACATTTATTTGTTAATAACGGTGGAGCAGAGCACTCAACTAGCATTGAATTTTCATTCAGGGAGTGAAAAACAGATTGGTCATGCACATGACCAGATAGAGATAATTGAAAATTTGATTGAATTAGTTTTCTTAACTCCTTTTGACTCCATTCATTTAGCCACTCAAGTGGATGGTGCATAACCAATATCTTTATTTTTGTCTTTGTGCCAAAAAGCCATTTATTTAGATTTCTTGTTTCAACGACTAACCTATTTTTATCATTAATATCTTTGTATCCACCACTAGAAAATAGTGCAGTATTTAAACAATAAACTCCAATATTTTCATCAACATCCCAACCTTTTCCTATTAAAATAGAATCAGAAATCCCAAATTTTGCATATCTTTTTTCAAAATCAATATAATTGAAAAATTTTTTAGTAAATATTTTTGGACTATTATGAATATAGTTATTAAAATCAATTTCAGATAGATTGTGAGCAATAACTGCTTCATGTTCCACATATTTATTTTCAATATATTTTTGTGATACATCATGATTGCCTGGAACACAGATTCTTTGGTTAAAAGAAATTCCAATTCTATTTAATTCCATATCAAAAAGATCGAAAAATTTCATATACAGATCTTTGTTTTCTCCAGCTTGCACAAAATCACCGGAAAAAATTAGATAAATTTGAGAATTATCATAGGGTGTAAATTGTTTCTGCAGATCCTTAAAAAAGGCATTCAAGACAATTCCTTGTTCTTCTTCAGAATTTTTACGGAAATGTAAATCAGACAAATGGATAAATATTTTTTTCATATTTTCTTCCAAATAATTAATAAATATTAGTAAAAAATAAATTTACAATACAAGAATCCGATTATTTGGTCCGAAGTATAACTTTTAATCCAATTAAATTATCATATTCGCCTTGTAACTTAAATGTTTCATCAGCGATTGTATCAAATAGTTCCTGCGGCCATTTTTCATCAATTTCATCTGGTAGTATACTGTCTTCACCTGCCATACGAAGCGCTTGAAAAATTGCAACGTGTCGTATATATTTGACTATCAATTTTTCAAGCTTTTTATTTGGCGACATTAAATGCATTCCATTTTCAATTATTTGAAGAATTTGTTCATGATTCGGAAGTATAAATTTTTTTTCAATTTCTTCGCCAATACGTTGTCGAAGTGAACCCTTTTCATCATTTTTAAATAATATCAACCGCCAGAGAGCATTATCCTTTTGAAGGCGAATATAAATAGGCCAATAAAATTCTGAAAGCTGCTTTTCGATTTTCCCCAATCTAGCATTTACAGCCAATCTTTTTTGCTCCTTTTTAGTACCTGTAAAAACTATTATCATTTCACGTATACTAAAACCAACAACTCCAGAAATAATGGTAAGAATTGCAGTAGTATTTACATCCACATTATTCGCCTCAGCTGTTATATGCAAAATTTAATATTGATATATATCTCATGGATTATATAGAAAAATATTACATATCAAAAGGTTGTGCAAAATTAAAAGTCTGGTTGAATTTATGTTTGAATCCGATACCCGGATTGGATTTAATATTGTACAACGTATAAAATTAGTAATCAGAAACCTAAATAAAGTTATTGCTCGCTAGTCGACTCTATAAAAAAATTAGGTTTCGTATAGTTTGTTGATAAAAATTGAGCTCAAAATCAATAATGTTAACAAACGTAATAGATAGTAATCAGCATACATTCTTTTTAATCATCAATAGAATAGATTTAATTTTTCTTATAATTGCAGTTTAAATTATGCAGCTATTATCCATGCATTTTCTTATACTTAGAAAAATCATCGTAGTAACCCCTGTCTTAGCTCCAAAAGTAAATACCCTGAATCTCAAGCTATATTTATGTATACTTATATTTTATAAAAATTGCAAAATCTATTTACGATGTTTTAAATTTTTGAAGCCTAACTACTTAATATTTTTCACGAAGTTTGAATTCCCAGGCGCAAAATAAAAGCTATATTGAGTTATCTCAAGAAATCTCGCTACTCACAAACGAATGAATAATTTTATTTGATAATTTAAACAAAATTCATGTCCTAGATTACAACCACATCAACTATTAACCGAAAACAACTGTTATGCAGCCTGTGAAGTAATGCACCGACCAACGCATGGTTGGCGATACCAAATAATCTGTTATATTGGTGAGAAGCCGAACTGATCATCGATCCCAGTTAAAAAAGCACTTTATGGCCTTAACGCGTCAACATACGTTGTGATGCTTGCGACAGCAACAATACCGCATGAATTAGTTTTAAAAAAAGCTCACGAGCTCATAGATCAAAAACAATGCTCTGTTTTTCAATTGTCAAAATTCACTGCTCCTTCTGCCGCCGCAGCACAACATGGGTTGCTTTCTCTGAGGCGACGGACTGCACACATTGGTATCCCAGCCCTCGCATGTCAACACCTTCGAATAAGCGCTCTCCACGCCCCAGCAAAACAGGTGAAATGGCAATGTGCATCTCGTCGATGAGACCGGCACGAAGATATTGGCGTATGGTGTCCGGTCCACCGCCTATGCGCACATCCAGACCGTTGGCCACCGCGCGCGCTTGTTCAAGTGCCTCATCAATACCACCGGTAATAAAATGAAATGTTGTCCCCCCTTCCATATGGATTGACGGTCGTGCATGGTGGGTTAAGATGAAGGTTGGCACATGATAAGGTGGATTTTCTCCCCACCAGCCTTTCCAGTTCATATCCGGCCAGGGACCCCGGACCGGACCAAACATATTTCTGCCGAGAATCCAGGCACCAATATTGGTAAATCCCCGAACTGCAAACTCGTCGTCCAGCCCGGTTGTGCCGTCCTCTCCACCGAATACTTTCTGCTGAAATGTCCGGGTAGGAAATGCCCATTTGTGCAAATCCGTCCCGCCCACACCCAGTGGATTTTCCATATCCTGGTTTGGGCCAGCGCCAAATCCATCGAGAGAAATCGAAAAACTTTCAACGCGTACTCGGGTCATGTTCACTCCTTTATTTTGTAGACTACCGAACGATTATAGGCATAGTATATTCTGACTGAATCCAGCAAGTGGACACACAATGTCAACAAGATAAGCCATGCTCACCCCTGCGAAGGTTGAGTAGAGCCAGGAATGGTGCAAACATCTCAAACTCTTCTCTTAGATCGAGTTTATCGGTAATCTCGCAAGTGTCTCCGATCCACTAACATAATGACCAGACTGTGTGAAAACGTATAAACTTCACGGAGGCTGAGCTTGCCTGTACTGAGTAAAGTCGAAGTATCGAAGCCGGACGCACGCTCAACCGGGCACTTCGACAAGCTCAGCGACCGGTTTACTCTGCATTTTCACACAGCCTGGACATTGAGTGAACACAATATGGCGATAGTTTACAATATTTTTGCCAATTTTACGCACCACTTTTTTCTGGTCGCATCTTCCACGCGACAACCAACCCAATCACCGTCCACAAACCAATGTTGTGCACAGCAAGCAACAAAGCATCGCTCAGCGGATAATTGGCAATGCCGTAATTGGGGAGATTGATAAACGAAGCGACTAGCAGGCCGATCCCAGCGAAGAAGAGCACCTTGCGGCCGTAACTTGCCAGCACCCGTTGTGAAGTTTGCGCCAACAACCATGCTGCAAGGATGGGCGACAGCAGGAAGGTTATGAGTTCAACCAGCATCATGCGGCCAGCGTCCTCATGTCCGACACCGCTGGTCAAAATACTAAAAACCGGTTGCCCGGGCGGTGGCGGGGCGTCCGGTGGCATCGGCGGATTGCAAACGTAGCGACCGGGTTCGACAATATTTTCATGCAAAACGGCATAAGCCTGTGCTTCGTTGGGCACCTTTTTCATGTCAATGCTGCTGCGAAATCCAAAGATGCCATTGAGGACAAAGGTCCAGAGAATCATAACGATGGCCCCCAATACACCCGCAAGAATGAATTTTTTTACCATGATTGAGCTCCTTGTAATAGGAGGTGCCAGGCACTTTTAAAGTGCCTGGCACCTGTGTGTCTTCTATTATTTCCTAACCTGCAAATAGCCGTACTGCTGCACAATGGCTGCTATTTCATTCAGGTGATCGTCGGGATTGTTCATCAATTGGGCAATCTGTGTGAGTACAGCACTTTTTGCTTTGTCTAATTTTTTGATTACATCCGGTTCATTTCCACAAAGTGGTGGTTGCTGCCAGTAGAGCAATTCCTGTCCCAGGACGGCATAAAAATCGTGACACACGGATCCAAGGATGTTCGCTTCACCCCAGGAGCCGGGCACGCCATATTTTTCCGGTTTATCGCTTTCACCGTTCTGGAGCTGCAGCCATACTGTGCTCCCAGGCTCGAATGCATCGCGTGGGAAGTCCACCATTTTCCTGTCAGGATCGACAAACATCCAGCGTTTTTCGTCGGCATTCCAGACTTCGCAAATGACGTGGGCGATGTGCAGGTCCTTGTTACGCGACAGGTAGGGCGCATAGCCATAGCGCAAACGGGCTGGAATACCTTTGTATTTGAGAATGGAAGCCAGCAACAAGGCATGATAGCGACAGGAGACGACGAGCCGGTTTTGCGGCTTGCGATCGAAGGTCAGGCCGCGTTCATCCAATGCAAGCAATCCGGCAAGCAATTTTTCTGTAGTAGGAAATTGGTCATCTTCGTAATACCGGTTCTTTGGAATCACATCCCGGTAGGGGCCGATGTCGACGGGATGAATAAACTGGCATTTAAGGAGTTCACATAATTCCGTTAAGGAATCCGGGAGTGACTTGTACAAATATGCATAGTCCCCGGGATCGGTGTAGGTGCCGTAAGTTGTATAGAAGGTCAATGGATTTGTTATTTCGGGGAATTGGATTGTATCGGATTTTGGGGATTCGCACGCTGTGAAAAACAGGAGTGTAAAGATGAAAAGTTTTTTTACCATTTTACACCTCATGGTTTAGGGTAAATGGAAAAGCTCAAATCGAATCTCGTGGTCGCCTTGAAAGCCATATACGATTTTTTCCATGGGGCTGAGTTAAAACATAAATTTTGTAAATAAATATGCAGTTTGCTGTATGTGCGTTTTTGAATGCTTGAAAATAGGCGGAGAGAAGCGACCGCCAGTCAATTCCCCTTTTGGAAGGGGTGGGCCCGACAGGGCTCGGGGTAGGTAAGTTTTGAGCTCAGCACTTGCATGAATTGTCAAGTGTTGCGCAGAACCCACCCCTGATCGCGAATAACCGCTTCGCTTTTTTCGCTGATCTGTCCCCTCCCGAGAGTGGACTTTGAAAAGCAAAATTCAGCGTTTTGTGTTTTTATACAGCAAATTTATGTTTTGATTCAGCCTCAATATTCAAATTCGTTCAGAATTTGAACGAGGGGTGGTTGAGTTGCGTGCTACTTGACCACCCCTGTTCCTCCGCTGAAAGCTCCGGAACTGTGGGGCTGAGTCAAAACATGATTTAATGGCCGTAACTCGACATTTATGTCGTAAGTTTAAGCTCAAAAATGAGCGACATGAATGTCGCATTACATGTTTTGACTCAGCCCCGAATTAAATGTAAAAACACACATACGAGTCCAATTTCAATCCCTCATCGTCTCAATTTCTTTTTTCAAAGCGACTTTATTGACTTTACCTGTCGCCAACAATGGCAGCTCATTCCTGAGCAAGAATTTTTTCGGAATTTTGAAATTGGCTAAGCGTTCTTTGCACAAAGCAAGCAGTTCGTCTTCGGTCGCTTCGGTGCCCGGCTGGCGCATGATGAAAGCCCAGCCTACTTCCTGAAACAGCGGATCCGGCACGCCAATCACCGCGGCGAAGAGCACGCCGGCATGGGTTTCCAGCACTTCTTCAACTTCCCGCGGATAGACATTTTCACCGCCGCTCTTGAACATCTCCGATTTGCGGCCGGTCATGTAGAGATAGCCCTCAGCGTCGGCCCGGGCGAGATCGCTGGTGTAAAACCAGCCATCGGCATCGAGGACGGCGGCCGTGGCTTCGGGTTTGTTGAGATATTCCTTGAACACCATCGGTCCACGCATGGCAATTTCACCGACATCCCCCTGCGCCACTTCTTTGCGGTTCTCGTCGACTATTTTTATTTCGAACGGATCAACGGTTTTACCCATGGAATTCATCAAGCGTTGTTCGTCTTCATCGTCGATGGTGTATGTTACCAGACCGCACAACTCTGTGCTGCCATAACCAGTGTAAAGTTTTGCTCCGGTCTTCGCACAAATGCCACGCAGCACATCGATGAGCAGTTTCGGCGCAGCGGAGCCGGACCAGACGAAGAGCTCGACGCTGCTGAAATCGGTTTCGCGAAACTCCGGCTGTTTCATTTGCAGCAGGAACATCACCGGCACCTGGCCGACGAGGGTAATGCGTTCTTTGGCGATCATCTTCAGCGATTCCACGGGATGAAAAGCATCCATCATCACATTGCAACCACCCGCCATGATGGTGGCATAACCGATTTCAACATCCGCGGCGACGTGGTTGATGGGAAAGTGCAATAATGCACGAGATTTGTTGTGCAGCTTGAATTCGCGCACTTCCACCTTGATGTTTTCGATAATGCTCCAGTGAGTCTGCACCACACCTTTGGGGCGACCGGTGGAGCCGGAAGTGTACATGAGCAGCGCGCTGTCATTGACTTTGGCTGCCGCTGTGCGCTTGTCCAATTTACCCGTCAGGGATTCACGCGGCTGGTTAACGAATACTTTGAAATTTTCAGTACCGGGAAACGCCTCGCCCATCACCAGAACTTTTTTGAGGAATGGGAACTCCTGCATCAGTGTGCTGATGTTTTGCGACAGGTCGGCTCCCATAAACGAGCGCAGTGTAACGAGCACAACGGGTTTGCTGTCGCCAAGTTGGTAGCGCAGTTCCTCAAGGGTGAATTTTGGGTTTAAACCGAGCCAGATCGCACCGACCTTGTTTGCCGCCATATACGTTGTTAAAAATTCATTTTGCGCCATCGCCAAAAAGGCGACGCGGTCGCCGCGCTGCACGCCAATTTCCAGAAAAGCCAGGGCAATTTTGTCCATTTCCCCTTTAAAATCGTTCCAGGACAAGCTTTCATCCTGAGACACGAGGGCTTCTGCACCCGGTGTTTCGTGCGCCCATTTTTCAACATAGTGCCAGGTTTGGTTTAAATTTTTCCAGCTCATAAAAATCTCCCGGTTAAATATTTGAGTTGTAGTGTTTTCTACACGTGAGGAAGTCAAAAAGCTTCAATATCCAATAACCAACACTCAATAATCAATTTTCAAATTTTTTAAATGAAACAATCCCGCGATTGGTTTTTACATTACTCCCCGGATCCTTTCATTGACCTATGGAAGCATAACCATTTTTGATGACAATATGCCCATTCTCATCGAGAACATGGAAAAACAAGTGTTGTTCGTTTGCCTCTTTATTAATCGATAAAAGCTGCACACGAATCTCTGAATCAGGGAAAACCATGCCGCTGAAATTGCAGGAAAGGGATTGAAGTTTCAGCGGATTTCCGTCGGCATGGCGATTGACGATTTCGCGCACTGCGAGAGCAAGCGTCGCGGTGCCTTGCAGAATGATACCCGGCAGTCCCACAGCATGGGCGAACTTTTGCGATGTATGGATCGGAAAAACGATATTGGAGCAGGCGTCGTAGATAAACGGCAGCAGCGGCTCGATTTTGATTTTTTGCTCCCAAACATTTGTTAACTCCTCCGGCGGCGATGGAATCTTCGGTAGTGCATCCTCACCTTCGCCATTATCCGCACAGATAACACCACGCAACATTCCACCAATGTATTCAGTAAACAGGTGCCGGCCTGTCTGATTTGTCGCTTCAAATTTGATAATGATGTGGGTACCTGCTTTTCGCGGCAGAATCGCTGCAATCGTACCGTTGATGCGGAGTTCATCACCGGGTTTGACTGGATTGTGAAATTGCAGGTATTCACGGTAATGCACTTGCTGATTTAAAACTTCAAAAGGAAAATCGCTGACTTTGATATACTTATGGAAATTTTGTAAAATGGGCCAGGTTGCAGCGGTGGCAAACATCGGGGGCGCGATGATACCGGTTTCACGTTCGTCGTCGAAATAATGGGGATTGGTATCGTTAACGGCCGCTGCATAATTCATCGTTTCGTGCCAGTTGACAATTTTTTTGTATTCCTTGAGTTGGGTGCCAACAAATTTTGAACTTATTTCCATAAATTTTGTCATCCCTCATGTAATCTTTTTTGAAAATCAGTTGTCAATAATGTATAAGAATATTCAATCATCATCAATTGGAAATTTTGCCGAGGGAGATTCATGAAAAGCTCTGCCTTCTTTGTGCTTTTTTCACACCTTGTTTTCACGCTTTCCGCCGCCAGCAGTCAGCCCCCAACAAAATCCGTCGTTTCTTACAAATTGATCGCACCCTTAAAAATCGATGGCATTTTGTCGGAACCACTTTATGAAAAGCCACCGATCACGGAATTCACACAAAAAGATCCTGCTGAAGGTGCGCCAATTTCGGAAAAAACAGAAATGTGGATTGCCTACGATGAGGCTAATATTTATTTTTGCGGCCGTTTTTATGATGCCAATCCCGACTCCATCGACATGACATTGATGCGGCGGGACAAAGTTGCCGAATCAGACTGGCTGTGGATTTACATGGATCCCTACAATGATGACCGAACAGGAAACTACTTTGCCGTTAATCCGGGTGGCTCCATCTGCGATGGCACGCTCTACAACGATGGCTGGATGGACGATTCCTGGGATGGCATCTGGGAGGCGGAATCGAGTGTGGACGACAAAGGCTGGTACACCGAAGTACGTATTCCTTTCACCCAACTGCGTTTTAACGAAGCGGAGAACATGGTGTGGGGCATCAACCTGAACCGCGACATAAAAAGAAAACACGAGATGGCATTTCTTGTTATGGTACCAAAAAATGAAAGTGGATTCGTATCAAAATTTGCCGACCTTGTGGGCCTCGACGGTGTAAAGCCAAAGCAGCGTATTGAAATTCTACCCTATCTTGTTCAAAAAGCCCAGTATTTACACCATAATTCAAACGATCCGTTTTATAAAGACAACCAATATCAAACATCCTTTGGTGGTGATTTCAAAGTCAGCATTGGCAGCAATTTGAATCTGGATGTCACCGTGAATCCGGATTTTGGCCAGGTGGAGGTGGATCCGGCTATTGTCAATCTCACAGCATTTGAAAATTTCTTTGAAGAAAAACGGCCATTTTTTATTGAAGGTGAGAATACATTTATCTTTGGTTATGGTGGCGCCAACAACAATTGGGGATTTAACTTCAGCACCCCGACTTTATTTTATTCGCGAAGGATCGGGCGAGCACCACAGGGGCCGTTGACGCAGGCAGGCTATGCAGATTATCCTTCGCAAACGCGCATTCTCGGTGCCAGTAAACTGACGGGCAAAATAAACGAGTCGTGGTCTCTGGGAGTGATGAGTGCCTTCACGGAAAAAACAGAGGCGAGTATTCAAACCAGCAATAGCGGATTGCTTCACGAAACAGTTGAACCATTCACCCATTATGGCGTACTGCGCAGTCTGAAAGAATTCAACTCAGGGAATCAGGGGCTGGGCATGATCTTCACTTCGGTAAACCGCAATCTCGATAATGCAAATCTCAGCGACATTTTAAGCAAAAATGCCTACACCTACGGCGTCGACGGCTGGACCTATCTCGATGAAGACGAAGTTTATGCGCTCACTGCTTCTGTCATTGGATCCTACACGCACGGGACGAAAAATTATCTTACCAACCTGCAAAAACAACCCTATCGCTATTTCCAGCGCCCCGACCGGACTTACATGCCTTTGGATACGAACCGCACTTCATTGAGCGGCATGTTTTCACGTATTATGCTAAACAAACAAAAAGGGAATTTTTACATCAACACAGCGTTAGGTTTCGCCACCCCCGGATTTGAATACAACGATCTCGGTTCACAATGGTTTGCGGACCGGATTAACGGTCACGTTGTCACTGGTTATCGCTGGTATGAGCCGGGTAAAATTTTTCGCCGGAAATCAATTTATGTCGCGTACAACCGAAATTCAGATTTTGAAGACAACATCTCCCGGCAGGGAATTTATACCACCGGCAGTGTGCAATTTACCAACTGGTGGGGGCTGGGGATGAATGGAAACTACAATGCAAAATCCACCTCCGTGACGCTGACTCGCGGCGGCCCCAAGGCTCAAATTCCCGAAAACTACTCTTTCTCGATTTACGGATACACGGACAGTCGCAATAAAATAATTTTTTCACCAACCATCGGATTCGATAAAGAAGGATTTGGCGGTTTTGGGCGAAGCTACAGTGTTGAGATCGAATGGAAACCGATGCCGCCTCTTGAACTTACACTCACACCTGCTTATGAATTTACGAATTCAAAGTACCAGTGGGTCACCCGCTTTAACGACGCCTACGCACAGGAAACCTACGGGACGCGATATGTATTTGCAACTATCGAACACAAGACCGTTTCCGCGGAGATGCGATTGAACTGGTCGTTTACACCGAAAATTAGTCTGCAATTTTATGCACAGCCCTTTTTCACCGTTGGCGATTACAGTGGTTTTAAACAACTGGCCCGTTCGAATTCAGCACAATTTGATGTCTATGGAGAAGATAATTCCACAATTTCCTTTGATGAGGACGCTGATGCTTACACCGTTGATCCTGATGGCAATGGGCCGTCAGAGGCGTTTACATTTTCGAATCCAAATTTTAATTATAAGTCGATTCGCGGGAATGCCGTATTGCGGTGGGAGGTTGTGCCAGGCTCTATCTTTTATCTCGTTTGGACCCATGACAAAGTGAATTACGAACATGCCGGTGAATTTGATCTGACACGCGATTTCACTGATTTGTGGCGTTCGGAAGCGAATAATGTTTTTCTTGCCAAGTTTTCTTACTGGTTTGATTTGTAAAAATTGAGGAAACTGGTATTAAAATTATTCCACAATCTATTAAATCTTCTCGGTGAATTTGACCGCGAAACACGCGAATGATGCGAAAAAAAAATATATTCGTGGTTTTAATCCTGTCAACAGGAATACCCTGACTTTTAAATAATAGAAAATTATCGCAGCTGCTCCGTACGAGATCTATAAATTAAATAGTCGCCGCCAGTCGGGCACCCTGATCGATTGCTCTTTTGGCATCCAGCTCTGCGGCGACATCAGCACCGCCGATTTTATGGACGCTTTCTCCGCTAGATTTTAACTCTTCAAATAGTTTATTTTGTGGAATTTGCCCCGTGCATACGATGACATTATCAATTTCAAGCATTCTTTCTTTTTCATTTTGAACAATATGGAAACCGGCGTCATCGATACGTTTGTAGTGCACGCCGGTGAGCATTTGCACATTCCGGCTTTTCAATTCGAAGCGATGAATCCAGCCGGTCGTTTTCCCCAAACTGGCTCCCATTTTTTGTTTCTTCCGCTGCAACATGTAGATTGTCCGTGAGGATTTTTCAATAACAGGCTGAGCTAACCCACCGCGTTCACTGTAGGATCTATCAACCCCCCAATGTTTACTCCAGGCTTCACCATCGAGGCTGAGTGATGGGCCATCGTGGCTGAGAAATTCCGCCACATCAAAGCCGATACCTCCGGCGCCGAGAATCGCAACGCGTTCGCCCACAGACTGCTTGTGTCGCAACACATCGATATACGAAACGACTTTGGGGTGTTCGATGCCGTCAATGTCCGGAATGCGCGGCAGCACACCGGTCGCAAGAATGATTTCATCAAATGCTCCGGAAAGCAGCATTTTTTTATCAACTTTTGTATTCAGCTGAAGATCAATACCCAGCAGTTCGATTTTGCGCTGAAAATAGCGCATCGTTTCGTAGAATTCCTCTTTGCCAGGTACTTGCACGGCGATGTTAAGCTGCCCGCCGATTTTATCATCGCCATCGAAAAGTGTGACTTTATGGCCGCGTTCTGCTGCAACACAAGCAAACGAAAGACCTGCCGGCCCTGCGCCTACGACGACAATTTTTTTTGGATACTGAGTTGGATGGTAATTCAATTCGGTTTCATTGCAGGCACGTGGGTTCACCAAACAACTTACCGGTTTGCGTTCGAAAACATGATCGAGGCAAGCCTGATTGCAGGCAATGCAGGTGTTGATCTCGTCAGCACGGTTCTCTGCTGCTTTGCGCACGAAATCAGGATCAGCCAAAAAGGGGCGCGCCATCGAGATCATGTCGGCATGACCGGAAGCGAGGACCGATTCGGCAATTTCCGGTGTGTTAATGCGATTGGTCGTGATCAATGGCACATTCACTTCGCCACGCAATCGTGCGGTCACCCAGGTAAAAGCCGCCCGTGGCACCGAGGTCGCGATCGTCGGAATACGGGCTTCATGCCAACCAATGCCGGTATTGATGATCGTCACTCCTGCCTGCTCAATGGCTTTGGCCAGGGCGACAACTTCTTCCCAGGTGCTGCCATTTTGTACAAGGTCGAGCATGGATAAACGAAAGATGAGGATGTAATCTTCACCAACTGCAGCGCGAACCGCTTTGACAAGCTCCACAGGAAAGCGCATACGGTTGGCAAAGTCGCCGCCCCACTCGTCGTTGCGCCGATTGGTTTTCGGTGCGATAAATTCGTTGATCAGATAACCTTCCGAGCCCATAATTTCGATGCCGTCATAACCAGCTTCGCGGGTTAAGGCAGCGCAGTCAGCAAAATCTGCGATGGTTTTACGAATTTTTTTACCACTCAACTCTTTTGGTTTGAATGGAGAAATTGGTGCTTTGATAGCCGAGGGAGCAACAGCAAAAGGATGGTAGGCATAGCGACCGGTGTGCAATATCTGCATGGCAATTTTCCCACCTTCGGCATGCACACGTTCGGTGATGACTTGATGCTTTTTTGCGGTGCGGGAGTTCGTCAGTTTGGCGAAAAAGGGGCCACCGGTTCCGGCAAAGTTGGGCGCGATTCCGCCGGTGACGATCAATCCCACTTCACCACGGGCCCGTTCACCATAAAATGCCGCCATTTTCGCAAATCCGCCACGGGCTTCCTCCAGACCCAGGTGCATTGAGCCCATAAGCACGCGGTTTTTCAAGGTTGTGAAACCAAGATCAAGATTTTGAAAGAGATGTGGATAGTGTGGATGGGGCATTTTTCATCCTTCATTTTCATGATATTCTTTAATGCATTTCTCCGCGATCTCAGCGTCCCCGCGTGTTTTAACAAATTATTTATCACGCGGAGCCGCGGGGTTCGCAGAGATTTTCTAATTCCTTTTAATCTTCAAAGTCATTCACGATTCGCTTAATACCGTGTTTCAGTATTGGAACATTGAAATTAATTAGCAAACCAAGACGTTTGTCGGCTAATTTTATGTATGTTATAACCTGTTTGTAATGCACTTTTCGAAGTTCCTCGACTGATTTGAGCTCAACCAGCACCTTGTTTTCCACGACCAAATTGGCCCGAAATCCTTCTTCAAAAGTGAGATCATCCCAAACGACGGGCACTGGTAATTCAGATTCCACCTGCAAACCAGTCTTCTTTAATTCATAAACGAAAATTCTGTGGTAAACCGATTCAAGTAAGCCGGGTCCAAGTTGGCGGTGAATATGGATCGCCTTGCTGATGATAATACTTGTGGTTTCGTTTAACTTCATTTTCCCCTCCCAGATTTGTAAAAATTCACGCAGAGCTGCTGAGATCGCTGAGTTTGAGACTATTGATTTAGCCTTTGCTGCCATCCTAGCGGCTCCGCATGTTGAAAAATTATTGCACAAGATAAACTATAATAGAAATCCGAGTTTTTTCCAATCCTATGCACGTTTTTATTATTTCTGAAGAGTTTCCCTCGTAATCAATTCGAGGGCGATCATTATTTCCGGTTTGACTTCCCGCCCTTGCAGTAATTCGTTTGCGACCATCACGCCTTGGAACCCCATACGTTCCGGGTGTTGTTCTATTGTTCCATTTAATCGTCCTTGCAGAATGGCCTCCTGAGCCGCTTGCAAGTTATCGTATGAAGTCACAAAAATTTTACCTGTTTTCCCAGCTTGTTCAATCGCCTGAATAGCTCCGAGAGCCATCATGTCATTAGCGCAGAAAAGCCCGGTGATATCCGGATTGGCTTGCAGCATGTTGGCAAATATATCGAGTCCCTGGTCCTGCGCCCAGTTTGCAGACTGGGATGCAACGAGTTCAACGTCCGTTCCTTCCAAAGCTTGCAGGAAACCGTTTTTCCGTGCTTCTGCATTGTCGACGCCGCGGATCCCCTCGAGCATCGCTGCTTGCCCTTTGCCTCCCATCAAACCAACCAAATAATCACCGGCCATCTTTCCGCCTTGCTGATTATCCACACCGACAAAACAATCGATGGTTAATCCCACCGCCTTTGCTGTCTCAGAGTCAATGCGGTTATCGATATTGACAACACGAATTCCGGCATCCTGAGCCTTTTTCAGTACATTGACGATCGCCTTCGAATCGGCTGGTGCGATAAGAATGGCCTGTACCCCCTGAACAATCATGTTTTCAATGAGGGAAACTTGTTGGTTGATATCTGTTTCGCGGGTTATAGTGCCAACAAGTAATTCAACATTCAGGGAATCGGCTGCTTTCTTCGCACCTTCTTCCATGCGTGCAAAGAAAGGATTGCTGCTGGCTTTCATCACCAGAGCCATTTTTGAAGCGTACTTTGTGGAATCAGATTTTGTGCATGAAAATGAAGCCAAAACAAGGATGGGAATGAAAATTACTGTCGTCCATTTTGCAAGTCGCATCGCGTTGCCCTCCTGGAAAAATTTTCTATTTTGAATTTATTCTGTTCATGAGTCACGAACGTCAACTCAACGTTTTCGCATTTGATCGATGAGTACCGCCACAATAATAACAAGTCCAATAATAATCTGCTTTATTTCATCCGGTATATTCATCAATGTCAACCCGTTATTGAGCACACCGATAATTAGTGCGCCGACAAGTGTGCCGACGATGCTTCCCTCACCCCCCATGAGATTGGTACCACCGATAATCACCGCTGCGATGGCGTAAAGTTCGAAGCCCTGGCCAATGGTTGGATTTGCCGATCCGAGTCGGCTGGTCTGAATCACTGCTGCAACCGCCACCAGTACACCACCGATAATGTAGACCCAAATTTTATTGGATTTCACTTGAATGCCGCACAACCGTGCCGCGTCTTCATTGCTGCCAATAGCTGTAATGTGGCGACCAAATACGGTATAATTTAAAATGATATGCCCGATCAGCATAATAAAAATGGCAACCAGCGCTGGAAAGGGAATGCCTGCCACCGTGCCATTGCCAATAAAACTGAATGAGGGAGTGACCCGACCAATGAGATTTTCCGTTTGACTGTCGATGAGCCAAAGCGCCAGGCCACGTGCAACACCCAGAGTGCCCAGTGTGACAATGAACGGAGGGATACGCCATTGTACAGAAATGCCGCCATTCATAAAGCCGATAATGCCACCGGTTGCCAGGGTTGCAAAAATGCCGAGTGTTAATTGCATGAACCCCGCCTCCGGGGAAAATTGCACCATAACCAGGCCCAGAACGACATTACACAATGCCAGGAGTGAACCGACCGATAAATCAATTCCAGACGTAATTATGATGAACGTCATGCCCACGGCCATTATGGCGTTGATGGAAACTTGCAGTAAAATATTCATCCAATTCGCTGGTTTGAAAAAGACAGGTGCCGGTTTTATGAGGTATTCGGCAAATCCAATGAAAAGGCACAAAAGGAGAAAAGCGAGAAATATTCCAAATATGCGGGATTTAAAAATATTAAGAGGCATCATGGAATTCATTTTTACGAAAAAAAGGATAAATTTTTTATGTGAAGTTGATGAATAAGAAAAGTTTTATGAATTTGCAAACGAATAATGGCAATTCTGTTTCATTTACATAATTTCATTGAAAACAGCAATTGTATTTCTTAGTTTACCCATCCAAATCCGGGGTTAAATTTTTAGTAAACAGAGCAATCTCTCACCCTCGCCTGCATTTTTTGCTCCGGAGTTGTTGAATTCCAAAGCTCATTTCAAATTCCATACTGAAAGGGACGAACATGGCAGCAGAATATGTCAGTCTACGAAACATCAAATTTTTATTGCATGATGTACACGGTGTTAGCGATTTGGCCCAGTTTCCCTATTATTCAGAATACGATGACGAATCGATCGATATGATCGTCGATACGATCAAAGAATTAGCCGATACGTATTTTTTCCCTTACCTTGAAGAGTGTGACCGGCATGGGGTCACCTATGAAAATGGTACAGTCAAAGTGCATCCGCAGGTATTGCAGGTAATGAAAAATTTGGGTGAGAATGGCTGGATCGGTGCCGCTTATTCTGCAGACGTTGGTGGCATGCAACTGCCACACATGGTGGCTATTTTGCTGGAATACATGTTTGCAGCTGCCAACAATAACCTCAACGGCTACCCAGGACTGACCGCTGGCGCTGCCGGTCTTGTCATCTCATTCGCCAGCGATGAACTGAAAAAAACATATGTGGAAAAAATGCTCTCCGGTCGATGGCAAGGCACCATGGCGCTCACCGAACCCCATGCCGGTAGTTCCCTCTCGGACATAACCACGACAGCCTCCCCTAATGATGACGGCTCTTACCAAATTAAAGGCACAAAAACATTTATTTCAAGCGGCGACTATGAAGGCATCGAAAATGTCGTTCATCTCACTTTGGCAAAAATTGAGGGTGCGCCTGCCGGTGTGAAAGGTATTTCTTTGTTCGTAGTACCGAAAAAACGCCCAACCGCAAACGGGAAACTGGAACCAAACGGCGTTGTCACAGCGGGTATTTTTCATAAACTTGGGCAAAAAGGCTATGTTACGACACAGCTCTCAATGGGAGATGATGACGATTGCCGTGGTTGGCTGGTGGGGAAACCACATTATGGCCTGGCATACATGTTTCAAATGATGAACGCCTCACGGATCAGTGTTGGTTGCAATGCGGCCGGTATCGTTTCTGCCGCGTATCACGCATCGTTGGAGTATGCCCGTGATCGCATCCAGGGGCGTCGATTGAACAACAAGGACTTGACTGTCCCGCAAACAGAAATCATCAATCATCCTGATATACGCCGCATGTTGTTCATGCAGAAATCGATCTCAGAAGGGGCGCTCAGCCTGGTTCTGCAATGCACACGCTATGAAGATTTGCACCACGTCACCGATGGCGAAGAAAAAGAGAACAACTGGCTGCTGCTCGAACTTCTCACACCCTTGGTGAAAACCTTCCCCGCGGATGTTGGAATGCAGGCGGTGAGCAACGGGCTACAAGTGCTTGGCGGTTCCGGCTTTTGCGATGATTATCCCCTTGAGCAGTACTACCGCGATATACGTATTATGTCAATTTATGAGGGGACAACAGGCATCCAGTCTTTGGATTTACTGGGCCGTAAAATGCAAATAAAAGAAGGAAAGGCATTTAAACTTTTCCTTGGTGAAGTGCAAAAAACCATTGGTGAAGCTATGGCAATAGCCGACCTGCAAAAGCATGCTGAACAACTCAAATCCGCCGTCGAAAAACTCGTTGGTGTTGCCAAACATCTTGGCAAAATTGCAGCAACGGGTGATATTGAACTTTCCCTTGCCGATGCAACACTGTATCAACAAATGTTCAGTCTTGTTGCGGTTGCCTGGCAGTGGCTCAAACAAGGCATTGCAGCGCATGGCGCTTTAAAGCACCAAAGCAAAGCTGAAGATGATCTGAAATTCTACCAGAGCAAAATTCAGACACTACACTATTATTATGTTTATGAATTACCGGAAATCGATAGACTGGCACAAACGATGACCAGTGGAGAGCGGTTAACGGTGCAGGGAGATATGGATTTACTGGTTTAACCTTCAGAGGAGAATTGCAGCCATTAACACACAAAATATTTATATCGGTATTTCAAATATTTCGGGTGTCACTGGCTGCATGATCGACTATTCTAAATCGTTACATGCAAAGCCTAAAACGGCGACACCGCCACACCCACGGAAAAATAATAACCGCCGACACTGCTGCCTTCAAAGCCGCTTTTTCCCTCGATGCCAGCGGAACTTATTTCCATCTCTGCAAATGTGTCAATGTAGCGGTTAAATCCATAATGGATTCCGAAATCAAGGAAGAAACCACCAGCGTTGTTGCTTTTCGGCGCTTTGTTTTGGCTGTCGAAAATGCTGTAATCCCCTTTTTCTTCAATATCGATGATAGAAAAACCAAAACCAAAATGATTGGAAAAACCTTTTTTTCCAGGACGAAAATAGCGTAATCCGAAATTGATAAAGCGTTGCTCCCAATCGAGATTATAGGTGGCAGTTTCCGTTTCATAGGAGCCGGATTTATTAAAAGTACGATACTTAACAATGACGTTATAGGGCACGCTGATTAAAAATGAAGCAAATCCGCCGACTGAATTCCCACTGCGATCACCATAAATATCTTTGAAATCCTCATAAGATATACGAAAAGTGCCGGTGGAGCCACCCAACATGAGCCGCGGGATACCACCATCTCCCTCAAAAAATTGTGCATCGGCCTCTGAAGTTGCTATCAAGCTTGCGGCAAATATACCGCATAAGACTAAAATCAATTTTTGCATTCGCATACCAGTCCGCCTTTGAATTGTGTGCATTTTTGTTATCAACTTGTTAAAAATAGGGAAATTCAATTTTGAGAACAAGAATTTCATTTTAAATTTTCAATCAACTATATTGGTGTTCATGTCTGACGATCTACTGATGTTCCGTTGAATAAAAATGACTGGAGGAAATTAATGAGGAAGTATGTGTCAATTTCATTGTTTTGCCTCATCTGTTTTGCTGATTTTTTAACCGCGCAAAACCAGCCGTCCCTACTCATTCGCTGCGATGATATCGGCATGAATCATTCCGTCAATATGGCGATCGAACAAGTGCTTCAAACAGGTATGCCGGTTTCAGCCTCCGTTATGTTTGCATGCCCATGGTACCAGGAAGCCGTCGCCATTCTGAAAAAATATGACAACGCCAGTGTTGGTATTCATCTCACTTTAAATGCTGAGTGGAAATTTTACCGTTGGGGTCCAGTTGCCGGAATCAATAAAGTTCCCAGTCTGGTGGATAGTCTCGGCTATTTCTACCCTACCCGAGCTTCTCTTTTTGCTGCACGTCCCTCTCCGGCAGAAGTTGAGATTGAATTGCGGGCGCAAATCGAACGCGCAGTAAACAGTGGTGTAAAAATCGATTACCTTGATTATCACATGGGTGCTGCAGTGCAAACGGAAGAATTGCGCCAGATCGTGGAAAAATTAGCTGACGAGTACCAGCTTGGGATTGCCCAGTATTTTGGTGAGAAATATTCCAGCGTGACCTACCGTGCAGCAATCGATGCCAAAACTGACAGCCTTGTGGAGCGTGTGGAAAATCTGCAACCCGGTGAGATGAGCTTGCAGGTAATTCACATCGGGCTCGACACACCGGAAATGCGTACCCTCATCGATGTGAATGAGTTTGGTCCCAAAGACATGAGCAAGCAGCGTGCAGGCGAATTGGCCGCGTTGTTGTCGGATGATTTTCAGCGGGCGTTAAAGAAAAAGCAGGTGCGTCTGGTTACATATCGCGATTTGATAAAAGAAATCGGCCTGAAACAAATGTCCAGGCCGGTGTTCACCTATTAGGTGGGTCGATCCCGGAATCAATTCCACTACGCTCTGTTTAAGGAAAGGTCTGAATTACGAGCCAAATAAAAGGAATTATTAAAACGCCGAGTCGCCGAGAAGCAGAGTTACGCAGAGAAAAAATTTTAAAAAAACTCTGCGAATCTCTGCACCTTTGCGACTCGGCGTTAGACTAGATTTTGTTTTTTTGTTGGCAATAAATCAGGGTATAATTCATATCATTCGTTTAATATAGCCTTCCACTATAATTGGAGCTCTTCCATCGGAATCAATTGCACCGGACCGAGCAAACCGGAGGGTGTAAGCGGCCATTTCGAAGCATCGAATTTTGTGTAATTGTGGTTCACGAAATTAATATCATGAAAAATTTGCCACTCCACTTTGCGCGCATCGAGATCGCGAATTCGGTTGGATGAGAGATTTGTGACTTCTATTTCTAGTCGGTTATTGCCCGGTATCAGATATTCACCGATCAAAGTAGTGTAAGGAATGCTGTACAGCGCAGCGATAAATTTTCCGTTGAGATAAACACGCGCACTCTCGCGTACATCGCCGAGATCAAGTATCCAGTTGGCGGCATTATTTCCCAGTAGCTCAAATTCGATCGCATACCGTGCCGTACCGGCGAAGCGCTTTGCTTCCGCATCATTTTGTTCTGTCCACGAGTCCAGATTCACCGTCTGAAAATCTGCTGGCAGTTCCGGTGCACCATCGATGAAAGTCACGTGCCACTCACCCTGGATTACAATCGGATTCCGCTGGCTTTTTTTCACGACAGGCCATGGTTCCCCCATGACGACTTTTTCTGAAAATAATTTGAGAATTCGCGTTTCCCCGGGTTTCAATTGCAGATATATTTCATTTTTATTGCGCTGACTGGCAACTCCGGTTTTCCCGGAAAGCGGATCGAAAATAGCCACACTTTTAAATGGTGTTCCCATCACAGTCCAGCCATCCACTTCTGTCGCCCCCATGTTGGCGATAAAATAATAATTTCCCTCCGGGCCATTTCGGCGAATATAATCAAGCCCTGCATCTTTCATCGGTTCACGGGCAACGCCACGGGTCACAAGCCGGTTGCTCAATTCATCGAATTGAACTGCTTTTAATTTCTGCGCTTTTACTAATTTCTTAAGCTCGATCTGACGTTTTCCAAATTGATTAAATCCCGGAACATCCGTTGGCAGTGATTCAAGAAAAATGACCGGTTTTCCGTTTTTCTCGACTTCGAGTAATTTTTGCAATGTCGAAATCGACATCGTTCTTGTCTTCGGTACAACGATGATTGAATACGGTTCGGCTAATCCTGCCAGAAGCTGACGATCGGAAATATAATCAAAACTAAAACCGTTTTCCTGCAGCCAGTTTGCCGTTTCGCCACAACTCGATTCGGTGAGCCACTCCGGATGGTGCACGGTGAGCTGTTGTTGCATTCCGGTCGGCGATTGCCAGATATCGTAAACCGGCCAGTAAAGCGCCACATTATTATCCGGAGTACCCGATTGCAGTATGGACTGGCAGCGGGTGACATATTCGTTTAAAAATTTCGCATCATGCCAGATAGCGTTGCGTGGGTTGTATTCCAATGAGGCGTAAAAAAGCCAGCCTGGCCACGGTGCATCTTTAGGACTGTAGCATATGCCGTGAAAAAAAATGTGGTTGATGCCCGTGAGAAATAATTGATCGATTTCCGGTTTTACCTGCGAGAGTGCCGTGCGGAAATGGTTACGTATCCAGGTACAAGATTCCGATGCGACCAGATTTTTCCCGGCAACGTGTGCAGCCGAAGAAGCCATGCGGTTGATCAACGGTTGCGGGAAATCGGATCGAATGTTGTCGGTTTCACGGCGAATACCGGGGATATTAAATGGTGAAGCACCAAAGGTTTCGGTCTCGGGAATTCCGGCCGCTGCATATAAATCCAACAAATTCGAAGGCGAACCGTGTGCCTGATTTCTCGTCGTGCATCCCAGCGAATCCGACCAATTGACCCAAGTTTTCAGATACTCCAAATGCAAATCAGAAAGCGTTTCGCGGTAGTCGCACTTGATGCGCGCCACTGCTTCGTCATCGCCTTCATTGAAGAGTGTGGGTAGGTGGTCCTGCAAGTCATAACCACGGCGTTTTCTGAATTCAGCGAGAAAATCAGGACTCCAATTTCCTAAAAATTCAAAGGAATCGTGGTACATCGCGCGAGGTAACGCCATGTTTTCGTTCGTACTGAATGCGTTATCAAAAGTCTTTAGGTATTTTTTCATTGCACTGGCTGAGTACGGATTGATCGCCATACCCTCGCCGCCGGGCGCTGCACGTTTTACGTTGCGACCCGAAAAATTCCATGACAACTCACCATCTTTATATTCCACGGTTACATCGCAATTGTCGGAGGTAATCATCGGACCGCCGAATGGCCAGCCGGTGCCGGTGGTCATGTCGATCCACATGCCCAATCGTTGTGCTTCTTTAATAGCAAACTCCATCATTGCCAGCCACTCTGGAGAAAGGTGTTGCAAATAGCGATCTTCATACCCTTTCACGCCATAGATGGGCACAATAGTCGCGCCACCCATACCGGCCTCGTGCATTTGTTCCAGATTCCAGGTGATGTTTTCTTTGTCGACGGCACTGCCCATCCACCACCAATAGGCGCCGGGTTTGTTTTCAATCGCTGGTTTCGGCCAATGGAGATCTGCATCCGATTCGGTTTGCTGGCTTACCTGAAAAGTTTGGCTAAACAAGTTCAAGGCAAGGATAAAGAAAAATACTGTACGTCGAATATTTTTAATCACCTTTTTTACCTACATGATAAACACACTTATAATTAGCCATCCACAAACCAACAAATTCGGAAGTGGGATGGTGTTAATTTCAGTTTATTACTACTTTGGTAGATTAAATTGAAAGGGAGCGATTTTAACCCTGACGAGCCTGTCGAAAAAGCGATTAACCGGACATTGAGCTTGTCGGAACGACCTGTTCCACGCTCAAATACGGGCCCTTCGGCCAGCTCAGGGTCCGTATTTGTAAGTTTTTCGATCGTCTCAATAGGGCTTGGATCCCTTTCAGGGCTGTTTTTCCTCTTACTTGCCTTTTAGGGAAAACTCGAATTTGCCAAAGTAGTATTATACTCTCACGGAACACGTCAACCCAGAATATGCTGATAATTTATAACTTATGGCACTTTTTCGAATGTAATAAATCATGCCTGTATTATACGACGGCCCCTTCCAGCAGGCTTAAACGACCATGTGTCGCATCGAGCCTGGCTTGAATTCCCAACGGCAAAGTAGGTTTGTCTTTGATATGCCCGATTGAAAGACCAACACATAACGGAAATTTGCAGTTTTTAAAAACATCCTCGATGACCTGTTCCACGCTCAGAGATGAATTAAAACCTGGTTGCAAAGAGGCTGGTTTTACCGAAGGCATTTTATCAAAAAAGATGCCTTTTACACCATCAAATTTTCCTGCCTGTTTTAAATGATTCAACATGCGGTCGAGGTCATAAGGCTCCTCACCAACTTCCTCCATAAACAAAATGGCGCCGTTTGTATCCGGTTCATAAGGTGTACCGAGGAGCGATTGCAGCAACGTGAGGTTACCGCCCACTAGACGGCCTTCGGCCACCCCTTCCTGTACCGTCCACACACGATTACTGGTTTGCAGATTGTCGGAATACGGCGCATCATCGATCTCACCAATGGCCTCGGTGCTGCCCAGTGTCGATAAAAAATATTTTTTCGTATAGTCGGAAAATGTCGAGGTTGCCACCGGCCCATGAAACGTCACCAACCCAGTTTGCACATAAATTCCCAGCGCCAGGGCTGTGATATCACTGTAGCCGATGAGAATTTTCGGGTGTTTTCGAATCAGGTCATAATTCAAATGCGGTAAAAGCTGGGCACTCCCGTAGCCACCGCGTACTGCAACGATGGCTTGCACGTCCCCATCACGAAACATGTCGTGCAAATCTGCCACACGATCTTTAACGCTTCCTGCGAGATAGCCGTAGCGCTTACCAATGTTTTTCGCTCGTTTGGTTTTAAAGCCTAATTCGTGCATCTTTTCCTCAGCTTCCATGAGCATACGATTGGTTTCAAAAAGAACCGAGGCGGGTGCAACAAGACCAACCGTATCGCCGGAATTCAGCGCAGGTGGCTTAAGGAGTGTGTTTGTTTTCGATTGATTTCCCCGGGGAAATACCGGTAACGTCGCAGCAAAGAGAGCAAGAGAACTTTGTTGCAGGAATTGTCTTCTGGTCGTTTTCATTAATAAACCTATTGCATAAAATCGGGGTTATAAAAATTGGCTGATAAATTAGGAATCCAATTCCTAATTTGCAAGAAATGACGAAAATACTCGCAGCGACGGTCTCTGTAGCTGTGAGTGGAAACTTAGAAAAACTACTATTTTTTCTCTTTGGTTTAAAGTTGTTTATCTGCTAATCTAAACCTTGACTTTGAATTAGCAAACATTATCTTGTCACTATGATCACCCGTGAATTACAAAAAAAATGCATCGAATTTTCGCGTCGCTACCCGATTATCACCATCACCGGGCCGAGGCAATCCGGAAAAACTACACTGGCAAAAATGTGTTTTCCAAAAATGGATTATGCCAATTTGGAAGAGCCGGACCAGCGGCTGCTGGCCATTGAAGATCCGCGGGGATTTCTAAGCAAATTCCCTGATGGTGCAATTTTGGATGAAATTCAAAGGACGCCGGAATTGCCGTCCTATATTCAATCTATAGTGGATGCACAGTCACGAAACGGTGTGTTCATTTTAACTGGCAGCCAAAAATTTGAAATTTCTCAATCTATCCGTCAATCTCTCGCTGGAAGAACCGCACTTGTAAAACTCCTTCCGTTTAGTTTAAGTGAACTGGAAAAATGGAAAAAACTCACGTCGCTGGACGAACTGCTGATGAGTGGTTTTTATCCCCGTCTGCACAAGGAGAGATTGGACCCACATTTCTTTTTTATGAATTATTTTGAAACCTATGTGCAGCGCGATTTGCGCCAACTCAGCCAAATCGAAAATTTGCATCGGTTTGAAAAATTCGTCCGGTTGACAGCGGCGCGGGTGGGGCAATTGTTAAATTATGAAAGCCTGGGCAACGATGTCGGCATTTCCGGACCCACGGTGCGCAAGTGGATTTCTTTACTGGAAGCCAGTTATATCGTCTTTCTATTGCCACCATTTTTCCGCAACATCGGCAAAAGGCTTATCAAAACGCCCAAGATTTATTTTTACGATGTCGGTCTTGCCGCTTATTTGTTGGGCATCGAAAATGGCAAACAGATGCAGGCGCACCCGTTGCGCGGCAATTTGTTTGAAAACTTTGTGGTTTTGGAATTGTTAAAAGGACGATTTAATGACGCCAAATCCTCGAATCTTTATTTCTACCGAGATCGCACAGGCAATGAAATTGATCTCGTCGCCGAAAACGCTTTATCTCTGATGCCGATAGAAATCAAATCTTCGCAGACGCCAAACACGGATTTTGCACACGCCATCTTTCATTTTAAAAAACTGTTTGGCGATGAAGTTGAGAAGTCGTTCGTTATATACGCCGGGGAAAGTGAGCAGAATTACCGGGAGGTAAAGTTTGTGCCGTGGCGAGATTTAGCTTTGAATTTTGATCGATGAATTCGCTGAGTCTATACATCACTTGGGGCTGCGGTCTCCATGGCTTAAAGATTTATCCATGTCCATCTGAAATCAGCACAAACAATTGAATATATGCACATAACAAGCACACAAAACCCGACCGTTAAACGGGTGATCAAGCTCCACAATAATAAGCGCCAACGCCAAAATGATCAGCTCATGGTTGTGGAAGGTTTTGATGAAATTACCCTGGCAATGCAAGCCGGCCATTTGCCCGAATCGGTTTTTTGCGCACCGGATTTAACCAGTCGCGAACTGCCGGGACTTAACAGTCATGCTATTACCGTGAGCAAAGCGGTTTTTGAAAAGATGGCTTACCGCCAGCATCCGGATGGTTGGCTGGCACTCTTTCCAATCCCTCAATCGTCGCCAGACGCACTCAATCTACCCGCCGCACCGCTATTCATCATTGCCGAATCGGTGGAAAAGCCAGGCAATCTTGGCGTTATTCTGCGAACCGCCGACGCAGTCGGCGCCAATGCGGTGTTTATCTGCGATCGTCGAGTGGATGTCTGGAGTCCGAATGTGGTGCGCGCCAGTCGCGGCACCATTTTCAGTGTGCCACTTTTTGAAATGGAGAATGAAGAGGCGTTGCGTTGGCTGCGAAATCACAACATTTCTGTTTTGGCCGCAACTCCCTCCGCTTCAACGATTTATGCGGATGTGGATCTTTGCAAGCCGATTGCTGTAGCTGTGGGAACGGAAAGTGAGGGGCTTTCGGATTTCTGGCTGTCAAATGCGGAGGAGCGTATCGTCATTCCAATGGCTGGCAAAGTGAATTCATTAAATGTGTCTGTCTCATTAGCGCTCATTGTCTACGAAGCGATTTTGCAACGCCGGAAACTTTAGATTACGATTGCATTTTGTTTAGAAGATGGTTCAAGATATCCCCTGAACCATCTTCCAAACATCTTAAAACAATCCCGTTATCACCCCATCCTCATCAATATTCATGTTCACCGCAGCGGGGACTTTGCCAAGCCCTGGCATGAGCATCATGCTACCGCAGATGATGACGATAAAACCGGCACCCGCCGAAAGCGAGGCATCGGTGACATCGAGTGTCCAGCCTTTGGGGGTGTTGCGCAATGGTGTTTTATCGGAGAGACTGGCCTGCGTTTTTGCGATGCACACCGGCAGATCACCAAATCCGAGGGACTTGTACTGCGCCAGTTTTTTCTTCGCAGCAGGACTGAAGGTGACGCCGTCCGCGCCATAAATTTCTGTAGCGATTTTTTCCACCTTCTCTTCGATTGGCTGATTCAATTCGTAGAGAAATTTCGCTGCAGGATTTGGATTTTCATCAGCCTTGGCGACGACTTTCTCCGCCAGCGCCATTGCACCTTCACCACCGCGATAAAAAGCGTCGTGCGGTTCGCATTCGACACCGTTCTCAGCAGCCATGTTTTTCACTTGTTCGATTTCCCACTCGGTGTCGTCGGGGAAACGGTTTATAGCAACGATGACCGGAATACCGTATTTTTTCATGTTGCGCACATGTGCCTGAATATTGTTTAAGCCAAGTTTGAATTTCGCTTTATCGAACGCCATTTCAGGCTCCAGTCCACCATGCCAGCGAATCGCCCGGCATGTCGACACGACAACCACCGCAGACGGAAACATACCCGATTGCCGACAAACGATATCGAAAAATTTCTCCGCACCGAGATCAGCACCAAATCCAGCTTCCGTAACCACGTAATCTGCCAATTTCAACGCAAGTTTGTCCGCGATTACGCTATTTGTACCATGGGCAATGTTGGCAAATGGACCCGCATGAATGAGTGCCGGAGTGTGTTCAATTGTTTGAACGACGTTTGGCATTAGTGCTTTATCCAGCAGCAGTGCCATGGCATTGTCCGCTTTTAATTCGCTTGCACGCACGACTTCACCGTTGTGTTTGTATCCGAGCACGATATTTCCGAGCCGTTCCTTGAAATCTTTGCGGGACGTTGCCAATGCAAGAATCGCCATGACTTCCGAAGCCGCGGTAATGACGAAGCCCGATTCGCGCGGTACACCGTGCACCGGTCCTCCCAATCCGATAACGATATTGCGCAATGCCCGGTCATTCATGTCCATGGCCCGTTTCCACTGTACATCCGTTGGATTGATGCCCAACTCATTACCGTGCAGCAAATGGGCATCAAGCATAGCGGAAAGCAAGTTGTGCGCCGCGGTTATTGCGTGGATATCACCCGTGAAATGCAAATTGATATCGGCCATGGGCAGGACCTGTGAGTAGCCACCCCCAGCTGCACCGCCTTTTATTCCGAAAACCGGGCCAAGGGACGGTTCGCGTAGTGCGATGACGCCTTTTTTGCCGATTTTTTCCAGAGCCTGTCCCAGTCCAACAGTCGTTAAGGTTTTGCCTTCACCAAAACGTGTCGGTGTCATTGCTGTTACGAGAATGAGCTTACCGTTCTTTTTGCCTCTGAGCTTGTCCAGGGTATTGAGTCGAATCTTTCCCGTATATTTTCCATACGAATCGAAATCATCATCTGTGAGCCCCAATTTTTCCGTAATCGCATGAATGTTGAGGAGTTCCGCATTTTGGGCAATTTCAATACTCGATTTCATAATACCTGCTCCTGTAAATTTTCCCGATCGTGCATGTCGTCCTTTCGAATTTTAGCCATTTTCGATGGACGCAGACACAATCAACCAACCATAATTTGATTTAAATTGCATAGGATGATACAATTTTTTCCACAATCATTAATGATACAAATCTTTCTCCAAATTGGCAAAAAGTATATGCCGGATTATTAGAAATAACTCGTCTGAGACAGGATTTTATGAAGGGAAACAGGCGTGAAATTTGTGAAATTGCAGCAATCCTGAAAGTCAGGATTAGAGAACCAATTGAATAAGGATCATTCCACAAAAACCGATAGTGAAGGACCAGGCCGCCTTTAGTGGTGATGTAACATTGAGAGATTCCGGAATGAGTTCGAGAATGATGAGGAAAATCATTGCTCCAGCAGCAAATCCCATTAACAACGGCATAAGCGGTTTGAACAGCCAGGAAATATAAGCTGCAGGAATCGCAGCGATGGGTTGTGGCAGGCTTGTCAGGAAGGCCATCCAATAACAACGATTGATGGAGGAGCCGGTGGCACGCAAAGGCACGGCAACGGCAAGTCCCTCAGGAATGTTATGCAATGCAATGGCCAATGCGATGTAATCGCCGAGATTATTCGAATAAACAGTTTCCGAGGAATAACCGACGCCGACAGCAACACCTTCTGGAATGCTGTGAATAAACATTGCAACAAAAATGAGAATTTGTGCCTTGTTGCCAAATCTTTTCCAGCTGGAATTCTCCATTCTTTCCGGGGATAAATAACGATTAACCTGTGATAAAAAGAGAGCCCCCAGCAAAATACCTGTAATTACAGGAATGGCCTGATCGAGGGTAATTTCCGTGGATGCAAGGGAGAGACCGGGGAGAATCAGATTGTAGACAGAGGCAGCGAACATGAGACCACCAGCAGCTGCATAAGCGATTCCTGTATGTTTTTCCGGATCAACGCCACGAATCAGCAACAGCAGGGCACCTAAGCCGCAAGCAAAACTCGCAATGATACCGGCAACGAAGCTCTTTACAAGAAATGGAGGAAACATAGGCCTTCGTTAATCATTTTTAAATGACATTTATCTCGTTCGGCGGATTCACATTTTCTGAAAACTCGCGCACAGGTTGCTTGCTGACGCCAGGAGTTTAAGTATGGATTTATGCCAAATTAGGAGAATCGAGGATTAAAGCAAGAAATATAATGTTTGGTGATTGGAAATATATTTTGGCTTTGCGGAAGCCAGAGTCGTCGAATTTTCCTCCGGAATTATGGAAAACCCCGGAGGAGTTTTGGGATATCGGTTTGAATACAAGTTCAAATATAAACTTGTCAACGCAGGAGATTCAACTTTTTGGTTGCGTACCAGCGCTTGTGTGTTATCGATTTTGCTCGAATTGCATAAATATAGATTCCACTGGCGGCAATTCGCCCGGTCTTATCACGGCCATCCCAATGAATTCGATGCGAACCTGATTGCTGTAGTTTATCAACGAGGGTGTTGATTTCTTGTCCACGAAGATTATAAATCGTCACTGAGACTTCAGCCATTTCCGGCAGACTGTATTCGATAACCGTCTCTGCATTAAATGGGTTTGGGTAGTTCTGTGCTAAAGCAAAATTTCGCGGGAGCGTTAATTCCGGAAAATGGTCTTCCTTAATTTCAGTAACGACCTGATCAGTGGGCACATCCGCAATGAGAAAATCCGCCATCGATCCCACAGGGCCTTCACAAACCAGTACAAATGCGCTGGAATCACGCCCCAAAAAGCGATGGATATCAATAGCCAACCGGCCGTACTGCGGCATCTGGTAAACCGCTCCGGATCCATAATTTCTGCTTACATCAGTCAACAGGTGAATGGGCTGCTCATTTATCTGCAAAGTAATGCGCTCAATTCCTTTGTTCTCAATTCGCATATAGCGGTCTTGTGGTGGCAGCTTGAATTTGTGCGTTCGCATGCCGCCATCGGGAGATAACTGCAAATATATGGGGTCAACTTCAGTGTAGCAGCCTGCCTGATTCTTCACTTTAAAAGTAAAACTGCTCGGCTCATTTACATCAATAGGTATGCTGTGAAAATTGACTTTTTTCGTACCCGGATCAAAATCGTCAAAAACGACATTAACATTTTTCTGACTTACCATTCTGATCCATTCGATACCACTTTCATCATCCCAGACATATCCGCTAATCTCGGGCAGGTTTTCAAAGTTGATCTCTGCCCGCGGTGGCGTTTTATCGAAAAAGACTTTAATCGAATCATAGCTTGTGAAGGCAAGTCCAGCACTATCGGTCACCGTACAAGTAGCAATTATTGGCATCCACCCACGATGCATTGCTATTCTGGCAACGAAGTCTCCCCGTGCTCCCTCAAACCATTGCCCATTGACTGCATATTGCACACGAACCGGACCAGCAGCACCGGCAACGCTGATAAATCCACTGACATCGATTGAATCGTAGTGACAAATCATGCTGCTGTCTCTAGGCGAAACAATGACGATTTGGCTCGAAAATCCGTTGCGAAATACCGTCGCGGTATCCGCCGCCTGAGTGACATTGCCCTCCGCATCCGTAAAAATGCTGTGCACACCGATGAAATTGTTTCCCTGGTAGAGCGGCACCCAAATCCGGACAGTATCCTTTACGGTCGTTGCCATTCGGCCGTTAATTCGTGTCTGTACATCCACGGGGATTGCACCACCATTCCATGTAACATGAGCAGAAACAAGGATGCTATCCGTACTGAATACTTGCCCGCTTCGCGGCGACAGCAAGGTCACCTGGCCACGAAAGGTATCGCCACAGCTCCATACGGTAGCCGTATCCGCACTCTGCGTAATTCGCCCGCCAGCATCGATAAACAAGCAGTGGACACCAATAAATGTAGCGCTATCCGGAAGCATGGCAATAGTGGCACTGATGGTGTCACCTAAAACGACAGCAGGGATTCCATTGATAGTGCATTGGCGTGCAATCGCACCATCGCCACCGGTGCTCGTTGCCAGCGCAACAACACGCACACTATCGTCGCATATTTTCTCACCGCTGTTTGGTACCAGAATAACCACCTCACCTGTAAAATCATCTTGAACACATGAGAAAACGGTGAGCGTGTCCGCGGCCTGGCTTATACTGCCAGATGCTTCCGTAAAAATTGCATGTACACCAATGAACGTTGATTGTGGTAAAAGTGGTATCGTAGCGCTTAAGGTATCCTTCGAAAAGTTCGCGGGCACGCCATTAATCGTGCAATTTGCCGATATTGGATGTTCGCCGCCTGTAAATGTTGCGAGCGCTGTGACAGTTACGCTGTCCGAGCAAATCGTTTCCCCTGATGCAGGTGAAACAATCGCAAGGCTTGCATGAAAATTATCACATTTGAACAGAGTGGATACATCCGAGCTGAAAGATTGCCGGCCATTGGCATCAGAAAAAACCGCATAAGCTGCAATGAGATTCGACGGAGCGTTAAGTGCTATTTTTGCACGCAGTGTATCGTTGGAAATAATTGCAGGCACACCATTGACCGCTCCCTCTGCGTTGATTGGTTCGATCCCTCCGCTGACATGAAACAACGCAACAACTTCAATGCTATCATCGCAAATGGAAGATTCATTCGTCGGCCAGACTATCTCCATTGTGCTTTGCATTGGTGCACATTTTTCAATGTACAGTGTATCCGCCACCTGCGTGACATTTCCAGCTGCATCGGTAATTATACTGTGTATGCCGATAAACGTCGTGCCGTGCTGCAATGGCAGCATTGCTTGCACCGTATCGCCATGAATTGTCGCGGGGATTGCATTAACCAAACTCGATAGGGCATAAGGCTGTAAACCGCCTTGAATAGTATGGATTGCTGTCACCAGAACACTGTCCTCGCATACCACAGCCCTGTTTTGTGGACTCAGAATTATTAATTCAGCCTCCAGCGGTGAACAGAGCTCTACGGAAACAGTGTCCGCACTTTGGTGAATATTCCCATACGCATCGGTAAAAATGCAATGCACACCAATAAAATCACTGTTTGCGATCAAAGGCACGGTTGCACGCAAAGTGTCCCCCTCCAGTGCAACATCGACATTATTTATTGTGCACTGTCCCGTTATTGGTTGTACGCCACCTTCGACGTTCACAACAGCAACAACATCGATATTTTCTCCGCACGCCATGGTACCCGATATAGGAGAAACAATGCTCACTGAACTTCGCAGCGGATCACATTTATTAATGAGAATAATATCCGTCGCATCACTGCGGTTGCCCTCAGCATCGGTAAAAATGCATGTCGCTCCAATGATTGGTTTTGCCCCATTCATCTCAATGCGCGCACGCATGGTGTCACCATCCACATACGCTGGAAATCCGTTTATGTAACACTCTGCGTTTAATGGTTGAACACCCCCTTGCGCCATTGCGACGACAACCACATCCACACTGTCCGCGCAGATAGAGGCATTGTACTGTGGAGAAATTATAACCGCGCTGCTCGTGAGGGATGTGCATTTTTCAACAACCACTGTATCGGCGCATTGTTTCACATCGCCCTGGGCATCTGTAAAAATACAGTGTAGACCGATTCGATTTTCTTCGTCTGGTAATGGCACCATGAGTCGAAGCGTATCCTGAACAAGGGGAACAACTTTCCCGTTTACTGTGCAGTAAGCTGATATCGGTTCAACCCCACCGTATGTTTTTGCTTCTGCAACCACGAGAATGCTATCCCGACATGTCACTTCCCGGTTTTTCGGAGACACAACATTCAGCGAACAACTCAATGCTGCTTGCGTGACTTTGGTGTACCGCTGAACCAATAATGAATCCGCGGGATCAATTTTGCGTTTGTCGGTGTTTTCTTTTCCTAGAACCGGACTCAGTTGGAGGCCAAAACAACAAAAAAAAGCAGCCAAAATATATTTACTTGTGTTTATCATCGAGATCTCCATCAAATACGACCAATGCACTTTTTGCCATAACAATCATGAAATTCTGCATTTGGCTCTTCTCAGATTTTCGGCTGAAAACACAAATTTGTTACAGTTTTCTCGCTAAACAGAACAAAACAAATAAAAACCGCTGCATGATCGGGGAAGAAATTGCTTTGGATTCGTATCCAGTTTAAAATTAGAAGGAATTACTGTTTATTCATCCCTTCAAAACCACCTTAATTAAATGTGAAATCGGGGAATTAAGGCTTGAAACTGGAGAATGAATTAAATACATTGGCTGAATTTTTTTGGAAAAATGAAGAAAGAGGGTATTATGTCTCGCACAGTTTTTTGTGTAAAATTAGGAAAAGAAAGTGAAGCATTGGAGAAAGTACCGCAACCCGGAGAATTGGGTCAGCGAATTTTTGAAAATGTTTCTAAAGCAGCCTGGAAAATGTGGCTCGATCACCAGGTGATGATTATCAACGAATACAGGCTGAATTTAGCAGATCCCAAAGCGCAGCAATTTCTCGATCAGGAAATGGAAAAATATTTTTTTGGCGAGGGTTCGATGCTGCCACCCGATTACGTTGAGGAAAAATAAAACGCGTTCCTCTGTGCAATCTCAGTACGGCGACGGGGAAAATGAATATTACAAAAATTTGCTTTCGTTAACCGGCGAGCAAATATGTATATTCATTCCTCATTCTTTTTTGTATCTCGTCGAAATTTGACAGTACAATGTTTTGTTTTAACCTAACGTGATCCAACAGGTCATTTCAATACAAAGTGCATCTCGAACAGGATAAATAATTAAGGAGTAACCATGTATTTCTTCGATGCAGAGGAAAATAATAACAACGAAAAAGAAAATGCAGCGAAAAATAAATCGATTGCGGACAAGCTATTCGAGGCGCGTGCTGTATTTCTATGCGGCGAAATAAACCAGAAGGTTGCCAAAGAGACAATGATGATGCTCACGGCTCTTGCAACGGACTCAGACGATGATATCACTATTTATCTCAATTCGCAGGGTGGCCATGTTGAATCCGGCGATACCATTCATGACATGATCCGTTTTGTGAAACCGCGTGTTCGTATTATCGGCACCGGTTGGGTCGCAAGTGCAGGTACACATATTTATTTGTCGGTACCGCAAGAAGACCGGCTGAGTCTGCCAAATACGCGTTTTCTTATCCACCAGCCCATGGGCGGCGTCGGTGGTCAGGCAACCGACATCGATATCGAAGCCAAAGAAATCGTGAAAATGCGCCAGCGATTAAATGAAATTATCTCCCGGGAAACGGGACAGCCCTTAGAAAAAGTCAGCAAAGACACCGACAGGAATTACTGGATGTCTGCCAATGAAGCAATTGAATATGGCATTGTCGGAAAAATCATCAACTCTATCGACGATCTAAAATAATCGTGTTGCGATAATTGCAAATTTATCGCTTTCGCTCACAGAAAAATTTAATAGCCGCTCGTGTATTCAACTTGAGCGGCTATTTTTTTAAAAACCGGCCTTATTCTTTTACATTGCAATTGGGTACGGGATATCTCCTGACCACCACTCGCTTTGGGCAGTGCATGAAGAGAGCAGGTTAAAAGGGACTAATGCCGTGGGGAATAAATTCCATTTTTAACAAACATAAATGCTTTCTAATTCAGGAGATATTTGATTTTTCTTTTCTTGACCTTTGTAATAAAAATGATGTTATTGCTCTTCGCGTTCAATTTGTTCCTATTGAGGATTTCCTTCTCTTCTCTGCACTGCAAAAAAAATCGTCAACATGTTTAAAAATTGTGTAACTGCACGAGTTTAAATAATATACCGATCGATAATTAGAACAATCAAATAAAAATCTTTTATAGAAATAGCAAAAATTTGAATTCATTGTAGGCTGTTTAATTCATAAACTTAGATTGGGTGGAGGAAATCTCCTATCCATCGCTATTTCAACAAAAAAAAACAAACCCGGCTAAGTAAGTCCACACGATCATTTGAGGATTAAATGCAACGTATTGATAACGAAATAATCGAACGCACCTGGGAATCCATGAATTATCTTACCTTAGATGAAAGCATGACGCTCGTCAATCAAATGACTAAAGAGCATCCACTTATCATTGCTTATTTGATGACTGCGGGAGAAGAAATGCTTTCGAAAGATGAGCGTGAACTACTCATTTATCTGGGCATGGTCGTTTGGAAAATCATGACAAAATTTTATGGCCCTTTGCCACAAATCACCAATGAAGTTCTTGAAGTCGCTGAAGACAAAAACATCCAAATGCTTGAATATTTGGAAGGCGAACCCGATGAAGATTTTATCAATACCGTAAGCATGTTAATCGATAATTATAATCAATCGGAAATTTTACGCTACGTTGTCGAAGCAATAATAGAAGAAAACGGTGATGAAGCTTCTATTAGTGATGAAGCCAAAGGTATTATGCTTCTATGCATTAAAACAGTCATCGATTCATTCGATTTAGTAAGGGTAGATATCACAAGCCCATAAAAACTCTTCGCTTACCGATTCTCCACTATCTCATTTATGTTTAAAAAACGACTCAACTCAACAAACGGCACGTTTCCGGTTCGTGTTCGTCCCTTTCGAATAAAAATATCCTTTAATCATATCCACCGATTGCAAATTCTCCTGCTCGCTGCTCTTCTAGGTGTCAACTTCACGCACTGCCAGAAACTCAATAATCTGGCAAAGGGGCAAAAACGGCTTGAGTATATTCATGCTCCCAAAATGAAGCTTCTGATTCCCGCTTCCGTTTTTTTACCCGAGGAATACTATAATTCTGATAAAAAAAAAGAAACACGATATCCGGTTGTGATCTTACTGCATGGTTATGGCGGCGATCATGCGCAGTGGTCGCGCATCGCTGACTTGAAACAAATGGCCAATAAGACGAAAACGATTCTGGTTTGCCCTGATGGCGGCAAGGACTCCTGGTATTTTAACACATTCAGTGACACCGCTAATTTCTACTATGAACGGCACATTATCAAAGAAGTCATTACACACATCGATACAAATTACCGCACTTTGGGGGCCAAAGGCCGGGCTATCACAGGACTTAGCATGGGTGGTCACGGAGCATTGCGATTTGTTTCTCTCTATCCGGACAGTTTTGTTGCTGCTGGCAGCATGAGTGGAATTCTGGATTTGCGGGTTTTCCCCTTAAGTTGGAACATCGCCAAACGACTTGGTCCCATGAAGGATTTTCCTCAGCGGTGGAAAATGAACAGTTGCGTCAATTTAGTTGCCCAACTTCAAGGAAAAAATAAAGGGATTCTTGTAGAATGTGGTAAGGAGGATTTTGCTCTTGGAGTAAACCGGGCTTACCGTGATTCCGCCGCTGTACATCACGTCAAAATCACCTACCGGGAAGACAGCGGCGGCCATACATCCCAATTCTGGAAGGATCACCTTGAGGAACATCTCAACTTCCTGCATAATTACTTCCCCAAACCAAAAGAGGAATGAAAAGCGCTTTCCTGTCTCAGGAAATTAGTTGCGATTCTACCTAATCTTCCTATTTTATTCATTTTACAATTCACATTTAATTTAAGCAAAGGGATAGTATAATGATCATTCCGCGACAGCACGTGGAATGATCCCTCAAAATAGCCAGGAGTTTTTATGAAATTAAAGCTGCACTGGAAAATCATTATTGGAATGGTCTTGGGGTTGATTTATGGAATAATCGCAGCACTTAATGGCTGGGGACACTTCACCACCTTTTGGATTGCCCCATTCGGTACAATTTTTATCAATCTGCTAAAATTAATTGCGATTCCCCTCGTTTTAGGCTCCCTTGTTACCGGTGTAGCTTCTCTTTCCGATTTGAAAAAACTCTCCCGCATTGGCGGCAAAACAATCTCCATTTACATCGCTACAACAGCAATCTCTGTAACTATTGGACTTATCGTTGTGAATTTTGCCAAGCCTGGTAAAAGTGTTCCTGAGGACATGCGGCTAAAATTACAGGAAACTTATCAGCAGGACGTAGCAGTCAGCGAATCATCGGCCTCACAAGTAAGAGAACAAGGTCCCCTGCAACCGCTTGTTGACATGATCCCCGATAATTTTTTCGGTTCAGCGTCCACAAACCGCAACATGCTGCAAGTCGTATTTTTTGCAATTTTTCTCGGGATTGCCATCGTTCAACTACCGGCAAAAAATACGAAAGTGTTTTTGGGATTTTTTGAAGGCTTAAACGACACAATAATCAAGATGGTCGACAATATCATGCTCATGGCGCCATATGGTGTCTTTGCCCTGATTGCAGACACCATCAATGTGATCGCCAAGGATAATTTAAATCAGGTTGTCGAACTTTTAAGCGCCCTCGGTTTTTACTGTCTGGTTGTCATTATCGGTTTGCTGATTCAGACCCTGGTAACCTATCCAATTTTATTAAAAATTTTCTCCAAAATGTCCATACTAGATTTCTTCAAAGGTATTGCCCCTGCCCAATTGGTTGCTTTCAGTACAAGCTCAAGCGGTGCGACCCTGCCCGTGACCATGGAGCGCTGCGAACAAAATTTGGGCGTTTCTGAAGAAATTTCGTCCTTTGTGCTTCCTCTTGGCGCCACGATAAATATGGACGGCACCGCCCTTTATCAAGCCGTGGCAGCTGTGTTTATTTCCCAAGCCTTAGGCATGAGTCTCAGCCTTGGTGATCAGCTGACGATCATTTTAACGGCTGTTCTCGCCTCGATTGGAACAGCAGCAGTTCCAGGTGCAGGCATCATCATGCTTGTGATTATTCTCGAAGCGATCAATGTGCCCAGTGCAGGTATTGCACTCATTCTGGGTGTGGATCGCATTCTTGATATGCTGCGCACGGTCACCAACATCACTGGCGATTCTTCCGTTGCCGTTTCCATTGCCGCGACAGAAGGACAATTAGGCAAAGTGAACTTAGACATAGACTAAATTTTTTAAAAAATGGTTGGAGTGCTTAAAAAAGAACTCGTTTATTAAACACATGTGGAGGAATGTATGATTCACAATACTCGGTCAAATTACACAAAGCTGTACATTGGAAATATCCTGCTGCTCCTTTCGGGGCTATTTTTCATCTCACAAAGCACCGTTGCGCAAAATGTACTGACGCCATCACAAATGCTCATGCTCAAACAAGTCGCCAGCGCAAATATAAGCCCCGATGGCAACTATATCGCCTACACTGTTGCAGTACCGCGTTCAGCAGAGGACAAACCAGGCTCCAGGTTTGGCGAGCTATGGGTATACGATATAAAAGGAGAAAAATCGACGCCATTTATCACCGGAGACGTATCCATCCGCAATATTGCCTGGAAACCCGATGGCACCAGCATCAGTTTTATTACCCGCCGCGATGACAACCGTTTTAGTCAGGTTTACCTCATTTCACTATTTGGAGGCGAAGCCCGCGCCGTTACCGATTTTGATTATTCTGTACTTGATTATCAATGGCATCCTAACGGCAAAAAGCTGGGATTTATCGCGACGGAACCAAAAACCAAACGTGAGCAGGTTTTGGATAAAAAAGGATACGACTTTGTCTTCTATGAAGAAAATCTGAAACACCGCAATCTTTATCTTTTCGATTGCAAAACCAAAGAAGTTGAACAACTGACCAATGACCGCACCGTCTGGTCCTTCGAATTCTCGCCAAGCGGCGATAAAATCGCTTTTGCAGCCTCCGAAAAAAATCTCATCGATCAACGTTATGCATTTCAAAAAATTTACGCGATGAATTTGCCATCCAAAGAGATTTCAACCCTCGATACCGATTCCCGTAAGTTCGGCAATTACTGCTTCAGTGCGGATGAAAAAAATCTGGCAATAGCTGCAGCGCTCAACAAAAATGACCATGCCATCAGCCAGGCATTTGTCATTTCGTTGGCGGATGCAAGCAAGAAAAATTTAACCGATCCAAATTTTCGCGGACATGTCCACTGGGTGAAGTGGAAAGACAACAAAACACTTTACGTGCAATCTGAAGAAGGCCCCGAAGTTACACTTTCAACGCAGACAATTGATGGCAAAACACCAAAACTCGTACTCCACTCCCATGATCTTGGAGCAGTTTTTTCCACACCAAGCATGACAAACGATGAGAAAAAATGGGCATTCACAGCCGAATCATCAACTTTTCCCAATGAACTTTACTTATGGGAAAAGGGTAAAAAGCCTGTCCAGTTGACCAATCATAATCCGCAATTGCAAAACATCAATCTGGGTAAACAAGAAAATATACGTTATCAATCGCGTGATGGCTGGGACGTTGAAGGTTTGTTGATTTATCCCGTGAATTATGAAAATGGAAAACGCTATCCCCTCGTCGTTATCGTGCATGGCGGACCGGAGTCACGTAATCCAAACGGTTGGCTGACAAACTACAGCCGTCCTACACAAATCCTTGCTGGTAAAGGTTATGCCGTATTTTTTCCCAATTACCGTTCCAGCACCGGATACGGACTGAAATACGCTGCTGTAGGTTTTGGCGATGCTGCCGGCAAAGAATTTGATGACATTGCGGACGGCATTGATTATCTCATAGAACAGGGCATCGCCGATGGCGACCGGGTTGGCCTGGGTGGCGGCTCCTATGGGGGCTATGCCTCAGCCTGGTTCTCCAGTTATTACACAAAATATGTCAAAGCCGTTTGCATGTTTGTCGGTATCAGCGATCTGATAAGCAAACGCGGTACAACAGATATCCCCTATGAAGAATTGTACGTGCACAGCAGCAAAAAACTCGAAGACATGTGGCAGCAGAGCCTGGAAAGAAGCCCGATCTATTACGCACATCAGAGCAAAACAGCGACCTTAATCTACGGTGGCACGGTTGATCCGCGCGTCCATCCTTCCCAAAGTCTGGAATTTTACCGGCGCTTGAAAATGAACGATCATCCGGCAGTGCGTCTCGTGCAATATCCCGGAGAACAGCATGGCAATCGCATGCAAACCGGACAGATCGACGTTCTCTACAGAATTATTGATTGGTACGACTGGTTTGTGAAAGATGCGAATCCACTTGATGGTCCAATGCCACCGCTGGATATCAGTGAAAAGTACGGAATTTCACTACCAGCTAAATAGAATCCGTCCCACAGGAAGTCATTCCCGAATACTTTTATCCGGAAACCACAAATAGTTGATTTCTGCAGGAATGACATTTATCGGTAACCACTTTTCAAATCCGTATAAAAACAGGAATCCACCAGATTTCAGAATACAAAAAATCTGGTGGATTCATTTTGATGACTGTATCAAACAAATTCCGTGAAACATAAATTGTAATATTGAACTACGTTAGCTGATATAGACTATGAAAAAACTTCTCTTACTTCTTCCACTGCTCTTTTTTGCATGTACCGACAAAAGTTCGAACGAGAAACCGGAAACCATACTTGCCCGTGTTGGCGATAAAACGATTTCTGTAAATGAATTCCTGCGCCGGGCGGAATATACCATTTGTCCCGCCTATTGTCGGGGCGATAACTATATCCATCGAAAAATTGTTCTCAATTCTCTCATAGCAGAAAAACTGCTGGCCAACGAAGCCGAAGGAGAGCCGTATCTCGAGCAGAATGAAGAATTTCAGGATTATTTGATCGGGAGAAAAGAACAGGCCATGCGGCAATGGCTGCAAAACGAAGAAGCCTTCGAAAAAGCGATCGTCGATACAAACGAAATAAAAAAATTTTACAGCTTTGCGGGGCGTACATACCAAATTGCCTACTTTACATTGCAGGATAGCGCGCTTGTCGAACAAACACGGCAGGAGCTTGCCAAACCGGGAGTGACTTTTGAAGAAGTCAGCCGCAAAATCAGCGGCACACTCACTCCACCACAGCGCGAGGTCGGGTTCAATACGCTTCAAAACGACGATATACTCGACGTTTTGTATTCACAAAATATGGAAAAAAATCAAATTATTGGTCCGGTTTTAAGCGAAAACAATCAACACACTTTTATTAAAATTCTGGGATGGAATGATCGTGTTTTGCTATCGGAACAGGATATCAATAGTCGCTGGCAGGAAATAAAATCCTGGTTAAAGCAAAAAAAAGCAGTCGAACTATACAGCACCTATATTAGCGACCTGATGCATGGCAAAAGAATTGAATTTATGGAACAAACTTTTCGACAACTTGTCAATCTTGTCGGACCATATTATATGCGATCTGAAGAGGACAAAAAAGCGGCATTTAATCAAAGTTTTTGGAAGAATAACAACTCAGAAATAGATTTTGAAAGTCTTGGTAGCGAAATCGATAAACTTCAAGCCATGCCACTTTTTCGCATTGCTGGTGAAGTCTGGACTGTACACGATTTTGAAATGGAAATGCGGCGCCATCCTCTGGTTTTCCGTGAGCGTAAATTTCCCAAAAAAGAATTCGCTGAACAGTTCAAGCTGGCGATTGTGGATATGATTCGTGATAAGTACGTGACAGAGGATGCTTATAAAAAAGGTTACGACAAAGTTCCGGTCGTTCGGCGGAATTACAACATGTGGCGGGACAATTTATACGCACAATATATGCAAAACAAATACTTGCGGTCCCTCGGTAAAAGGGAAGCATACAACAAAAATACATTAGAAGTGATTCAAACAACCCTGAATCCTTACGTCGACAGCTTGCAGGTAAAATACAACGATCGCATTGAAATAAACACCGACGCTTTCGAACAACTCAAGCTCTCACACATTGATTTAATGGCGGTCCAGCGCAACGTACCCTTCCCAATTGTTGTGCCGAATTTTCCTGCCTTAACATCCGATAATCGGCTGGACTATGGCAAAAAAATGAGCAATCAACCTCAATAATCAAGCAGAAGTTCCATGAGAACTTCTGCGCTGATGCGCGCTTTTCTTCGAATAAACTCGCGATCATTTTCATCACCGAACTCATAGGTGACACTGGGACATTGGAAGGTGTTATAAAACCATGTTTTCGATACGGGTGATTCCAGCGCAAATGGCTGGATGTCATATTCTCCCTCAGCTAATCTCCTCTGCAATTCCTCAAGCCATTTTTCTGTGAGTAAAGGCGGTTGTGTGGGGTGTTCTGCATCGAGGGTGTAAAACACATCGTGCTGCGTCGAATGAAAATCGAGAGAAAAATAAACCTTTTCTATGCCACTTTTTGTCTGCTCAAGAAAGTAATCCCGCGCTATTTGCGTCTCCTTTTGATGAAAATTCATCCAATCACGATTCAGGTCGATACCATGGGCATTGTGGCGCCAATGGCCTTCATCAACACCATCGGGATTGAGTAACGGGATGGCGGAAACGCTATATTTTCTGCGAAAATTTTCGCACAGCGAATCGCTTTCTGTAAGTCTCTCAACAAATGCCATAAGGGCAATTGCACCTGTAATCTCCGGTGGGTGCTGCCGGCCAACAATGAGAATGTGCCGGTCTGTATTCGGATTTTCCATAATTTTCAACGCAATGATTCCGCGTCCGTTCACCGATTCACCAATTTTCCGATTCGTGACATATTCGAACTGGCTCAAATTTTCGATCCACTTGACCATATCCTGGGATGGGATTAATTCCTGAGCACTTACCCAGAGTTTTTGTGGGCCGATGTACAGTTTAAGTTTTGCGGTTCCGTTGCTGCTGTCTTTACGAAAAAATTGTGTGGATATCGGTTGCCAGTTTTTTCCATCGGAACTTAGCTTGGGAACATAGCGATGCTTTCCATCCCTGTACTGCAAGGTTAGTTCAATTTCTGTAGCTTTTTCCGACCAGACTTGAAAACTAAACCAGGCACTGTTGTTAACAGGTGCATTCTCCGGTTCAAAAGTAAGGAGAAAATGATTTTGACTGAGCTTAGTGACGTCATTTAAACGTGCGCCAGAAAACTCGTTGGAAAATGCAATTCCTTCTTCGGAAAAAGTGTATGTTTTCCGTATCTGATAGCGAATTTCTTTATCCCGCGTGTCCGTTGAACCTGGGGGATCATAAAAAACCGGTTTGTTTCGTTCAGTAGAAGAACAGGAAATGAAAAGGAGTAGCAGAATAAACGTGAATATTTTTTGCATTTTGAAAATCCCGAAGCTTGCTAAATAAAACCCACCAGGCTACAGCAACCTGATGGGTTAATAAATTCTCATTTCACCTTCAATTTTAAAAATCGCAAAGTGTCAAATCTGCAGTGACGACACCTTAATTGACCAGCCTAATTGATGCCACCAGCCAATGATTTTATCGGTTTTGAAAGGATCACAAAGAGTAATCCGAAAATGGCGACAAATCCGCCCACAACCGCAAAAAGCACATCGTGGGAGAAACTCTCAACATAGCCTGCAACAAGACCCGCGATGAGATTACCAAGCGCGGCACCCATAAACCACGTACCCATCATTTGGCCAACGAGACGCTGGGGTGAAAGTTTGGTGATGCTGCTGAGGCCGACCGGACTCAGGCAAAGTTCACCAACTGTATGAAAGAAATAAGTCACAATAAGCCACATAGGGCTGACTTTTCCTTCTTCGATGTAGAGCGAACCCCATGCAAGGACAAGAAATCCTGCGCCCAGCAAAAGTAATCCAAGACCGAATTTAACGGGAATGGAGGGATTTTTGTCGCCGAGCTTTACCCAGAGTGCACCAACGACTGGAGCCAGAGTGACTATGAAAAGCGGATTAATATTTTGCAACCAACCCGTCGGTACTTCCCACCCGAAAACCAAACGATCCGTAAAATCACGCGCGAAAAGATTCATTGAGGATCCAGCTTGCTCAAAACCACCAAAAAAGGCAATGGCTCCGAGAAACAGGATGGTAATGAGTCCCACTCTTTTGCGTTCAACGCTATCTTTACAGGCAAAGATGATTATGGAGATGAAATAAAGTATTGCAACGGCCAGCAGTACAAATCCGGTTCCACTTGCAAAACTCACGATATCAAAGTCGGCAAAATATTGATAATACAAAATGATTCCAACCACGATCAGCAAAGTAACGCCAATGCCCATCAGGAATTGACGGCGTGCCTTGAGTTTCATTTCCGCACTCGCAGACTCGCCACGCAATAGCCCTGCATCACCCAAATGTTTACCACGACTCACAAATTGAATAACACCAAGCGTCATACCAATACCGGCAGCTAAAAATCCCAGATGCCAATCGATTTTTTCGCCAACCCATGCACAGATAAATTGACCGAGAACAGCACCAACGTTTATTCCCATATAAAATATGGAAAAACCAGCATCCCGGCGGGCGCCACCCTCCGGATAGAGCTCACCAACAATGGCACTCACGTTTGGTTTCAGCAGACCCGTACCAAATATTACAAGCACCAATCCGATATAAAATGTTGTCATGCCCGGTACGGCAAGGGAATAATTGCCCAGGGCGATGAGAATGCCACCAATTAAAACGGATTGTTTTTGTCCTGTGAGTCTATCGGCGACCCAACCACCCGGCAATGCCATTGCATAGACGCCAAATGTATAAAGCCCATAAATTGCCGTTGCATTCGCATTATCAATTCCCAACCCGCCAGTGGCAACTGCTGCCGTCATAAAAAGGACTAAAATGGCTCTCATACCATAGTAACTGAAACGTTCCCACATTTCTGTGAAGAAAAGAACCTGCAGTCCGTAAGGATGCTCTTTGAACATTTACACCTCCATGAAGCTTTTAAAATCATGCAATTAGATGATTAATAAAATGTTGCAGAATATAGCAATAGAAATGGCGATTCCAAAGTTCTAATTTTTACCTCAGATTCCCGTTCTGACAACACCCAATGAACTCCCCCAAAATGACTTCGTTCGACGGAGCGCGTTCAATGTTCTGTTTACATTTTCGCTTTGCATCGATGCTGGACGGTATGGACACCGGAATTGATATTGTCTAAAAACAGGTGATTTTTTTCAAGCGTCCCAGTAACTTCCTTACCATCGAAAATCAATGTATTTGTATTGCATTTTACACAGGGAGCTCCCACACGTACAACCGTATTCCCGGGAACGGAAAATTCCATTTTAAAACCGGTTTGTGCATCGTTTTCATAAGCGATATCAACAGGCCCACGAATTGTTGGAATTTTCCCTTTGACCTTTTTTAGCGAACCAGGTTCAGGACAGATGAGCATCTTTTTGAAACCCGGCTCCAGTGGTTGCACACCGAGAACATAGCGGGAGATTATATTTCCCGGAGCGGCCCCCCAGGCATGATTCCAGTCAAGATTGTTTTTATAAAGATGATCCCATGCCTCGAGCGTAATCGTTGAACCGACGCGTATCATGTTGTACCAGCTGCGCACATCTGAGGACGTCATTCGTTCAAGGGCAACCTCCGGCTGTCCACTTTGGTAAAGCGCCTCCAGCAGGTACTGTGCACCGTATACGCTGCATGCCATCCCTTTCCCCACAACGTACTCTGCCACTTGGCGCAAACTTTTTTCTGGTACGAGTCCAAACGCCAACGCAAACATATTCGCATGCAAAGAGGCATGAGTGGAGCCTTCGCCATCGATATAAAGTCCTTGTTGTTTGTCAAAAAGTACCCGGTTGAAAATCGCTTTTACTTCCGCAGCCTTTTGACGGTAAAACAGGCTTTCATTCGCGTCACCAACAGCTTCAGCTAAATCCTGCATCAGAAGCAGGGTTTTAAAATAAAAGGCGTTTACGACGGTATTCACGTCACGGAAATCGTATTCATCGCGCTCACCGTTTGGCCAATCAACGATATCCCTGAGCCCTTTGGTGTTTAACAAGCCATCTTCGCGGGCGTACTGTTCCAGTGTTTTTTGTGATTTCAGTACAGCATAATTTGCACGTACTGATTCGCTGTCACCGGTGTACATATAATCTGCCCATGCCATCAACACGGAATGCTGTTTCCATTCCGTCGGCCAGGTCGGGTTTTCCAGCAAGTACTCATGACTGTAACGTGCAAGACTGTATTCCTGATCAACGGCATAATGCGATAGCTGATTTATGTAAGCATCTGCTTCATAAGGAATCCGTTCCCTGTCGCCATCAACATAAACACCTGCAAAGCTGGTCGCTTTCATGCTGTATTTACAGAGCTCCCACACCTGATTGAGTACTTCACTATCGCTATGAAAGGAGGATTTTTCGTAGTCAAACGGATAGTGAACAGCAACCTGCGAAATATTGTTTTCATCCAGATTCACATTCAATCCAACGAATTCAACATAACGAAACGGAGCGACAACACCGAACTCGGAAGGAAGTTTGATTGCATGCTCGCCGGTATTTCTTGTATCCAATGGTGGATGAATTTGGTATTCCTTCGATATACTCATGGGGGCAAAATCAACTTTATAGTAGCGCACTTTTCCGACTGGATTCCGGTTCACGGCATTTTCTGAACCACTTTCACCAAAATGCACCTCAATTGAATTCTGCAGATTCAAATTTAGATTTTTAAGTTTTAAGTAACCAAATGCATCCTTACCAAAATCGACAACGAAGTGTCCGGGATTCAAATTGACAACGCTTACTGGTTTTACCTCCGTTTGAACAAGTGGATATCGAGTCGTTGCATAGGTAATATTTTCTCCACTCATGGAAAAGCTTTGAACATTTGACCACTCACTTTCACCGCCCTGCTTTGTCCAGATTTTTACCTTCCAAAAGTATCTTTCCTTCGGCACAAGCATCTTGCCGTCATATTCAACATTGATCGACTTATTCGACTCCACTTTTTCACTATCCCACATATCGCCCAGATTTTCATCTAAATTTTTCGAATTGCTTGCCACAAGGATGCGGTAACCTGCTTGTTGCGCATTTGCGGGAATTGATGCTAATTCCCAGCCAAACTCAGGCTTTCCGTCGTGAATATTATGGATTTCCTCACCTCGCAAAAATTCTATTGTCAAATTTCCCGGTTTGTCACTGGCATATGCAGTCATTGAGACCAGAAACAGAAATACAAGTGACCGTAATATTTTTTCCACCTTTTTCTCCTCTGAATTGCAAAAAATTCAATTTAAATTTATTTCTGTCATACTTTTCTTGATACAAAATTAGTATTATTTAATATAAAATATGGCAAAAGTTTTTTTACTTTGAAGTGGATATTATTAGTATAGCAATTTCTTAAGTAATCTTCTTCCGATAAAACAACTTAAAATGAACACATTGAAAAACAACGAAAAATCCGAATATTCCATTCTCGTCATTGACGATGAAGAATCCATTCTCAAAATTTGTAAATATGTGCTCGAAAAAGCAGGCTATGAAGTAAGAACCGCAACAAGTGGATTCCTTGGCCTCGAAATCCTGCAGGCTGTGCCGAAAATCGACATCGTACTCACAGATTTGAAGATGCCCAATATGAATGGACATAAAGTATTGCAAGCCGTTAAGAGGGATTGGCCGCACGTTGAAGTTATAATTATGACTGGCTTTGCAACAATTGAACATGCCATTGACGCCATGAAAGCCGGTGCAGCTGATTTTATACTCAAACCACTCTCCGGAGAACAAATCCGCATTGCCGTGGACAAATGCATTGAGAAAATTCGATTAAGCCGCGAAAATAAGGAACTCCGCTTAGCTTATGAGAAATTGCAAGAAGTGAAGGAAATGGAAGAAAAATTTCTTGCTATCACCTCCCACGAATTGCGAACCCCCGTCAGCCACATTAAAGGTTATTTTGGCATATTGAGCGATGACTTCGTTGATCAGATGGATGACACAGAAGTTACTGAATGCAAGAATATCATCAATAATGCAATTCAGCACATGGAGGAATTGCTCACCAGCATGTTCGATGTGATTCGTTTTAAACAAAACCGCATGCAATTACGATTTGAAGAAGTCGATCTGATTAAAACACTTCGGCAAATTCAATCTGAGTTTCGTTTAGACCTCGAAAAACGGCAGATTAAACTCGAATTGGACAATAGCACTAACGGCCTTTCAATTGCAGCCGATAGATTAAAAGTAAAAGTAATGTTAACTGAACTTATTAAAAATGCCATTAAGTTCACGAAAGATGGTGGTGAGATCAATGTTAAAACTGAACTTGACGAACCATTTTGCCACATCTTTATAAAAGACAACGGAATCGGTATTGCTGATTCCAAGCAAGGAAAAATATTTGAGCCCTTTTACGAAGTTCAACCTTCGGATTATCATCATACGGGTGACACAACTTTCATGGCGGGTGGCCTGGGCATTGGGTTAACTCAGGCAAAAGAGATTGTAAAAGCCCATCAGGGTGAAATAAAAGTAGAAAGCCAACTCGGTGTAGGTACGGTGATGATTGTGACATTGCCGTTGAAGCAGGAGGGGGAATAGTTGAATTAACTTAAAAGGCCGGATACAAAACGTGCAGAACCGGAATTCAATTTTAATCGTCGATGATGAAGAAACGATTTGTCGTCTCTGCCACTCGAGCTTAGAGGCAGATTATGAAACTGTAAAATGGACGACAAACCCTTTTGAATCGCTGGAGATGTTGAAGAAAGAAAATTTCAGCATTCTCATAACCGACATTAAAATGCCGGGCATGTCCGGACTCGATCTCATCCACAAAGCAAAAGAAATCACTCCCGATATTCCTATTATTATCATGACAGCCTATGCCACGGTAAAAACTGCAGTGCAAGCGGTACAGGAAGGCGCAAGTAATTTCATCCACAAACCATTTCATATTCAAGAACTAAAGCAAACGGTACAAAATCTCCTTGAAAAAGAACGGTTGAAAAGAGATAATTTACGTCTCCAGTCCATTGTGAATTTGTTGCAAGCCTCAGAAAAAATTGCAACAATTCACGATCCGGAGAAGTTGCACGAAATCGTTCTGCAGGCCGCAATTCACGAAACCGGAGCTTTAACTGGTAAAATCATTCAAATCGATCCTGCGACGCAAATGACCAAATCCATCTTTGATTTTGGGAACAAAGAAACAGGCCAATATTCACAAGAACTTATACTAAACGAATCTTCAACATTCTCCGATATTCTTGACCATTTTGGCACATCATCGCGATTATCTGTGCCTCTGAGATCAACAGATGAAGAAAAGTGGATTTTAGAGCTCGTCTCAGATTCAACAAATGGTTTTACAAAGGCTGATATCGATATGACATCGATTCTTGCATCCCAATTTGCAATCGCCCTGGACAACTCCACATTGATCAATGAAATTGAAGAGCTCTTTTTAAACACGATCAAAACCCTCGCCTTCACCCTTGATGAAAAAGACGCTTACACCCACGGTCACTCGCAACGTGTATCCCAATTAGCGGTGGAAATAGGTCAACGAATGCATCTGGACGCAAAGCAAATGGATCAATTAGGAATAGCCGGTAGTCTGCATGACATTGGAAAGATTGGAATTCCGGATAATCTTTTGCAGAAGCCAGGAAAATTAACCGCGGAAGAAATGGCGATTTTAAGGACACATCCGGATAAGGGAGCCAAAATACTGGCACCAATTAATCGTTTGAAAAACGTGATCGATGCGGTGAGGTCACATCATGAATCCTATGATGGGCGGGGTTATCCTCAGGGACTCGCCGGGGATGAAATCCCAATTCTGGCAGCAATTATCTGCGTTGCGGATGCGCTGGATTCCATCACTTCGGACAGACCCTACAGAAAAGGGCGATCAGTAAGAGAAGCATATGAAATAATCCACTCCTGCAATGGCAAGCAATTTCATCCGGAGGTAGTGCAAGCTGCATTAGAAAGCCCATTAAAGCTTCTCGATGTAAAAGCAACTGAATAATGTTCTGGCGAAAGCTGCTTTTTCAGTTGAAAAATTTGTGCCGAGACTGTCAAAAAAGGGAAAAACCGGAGGTTGAGCTTGCCTGCACTGAGTAAAGTCGAAGCGTCGAAACGCCCGGTTCCACGCTCAAATTCGGGATATTCGGCAGGCTCGGGGTCCGAATTTGCATGTTTTTCAACAGTCTCCTCAGGGATACGGAAGAAAAATTAAAACCTCCGTTCCTGTTCTCCCCATAAAAAAAGCTCCCACGGAAACCGCAAGGAGCTTTTACATTTCACGCAAAAAATTTTATCTTAAAAATTCTTTCCGATTATCGACAATATCCGCATCTTCTTCTAAGGCAGCATACCATTGATTAAAAGAATTTTGTTGTTTACGAGTCATGAGTTCGTTTCGGATCGCTGCTTTCTTCGAATCAAAATCAGCCTGATTAAATTCAGAGCGTTGCAAAAGTTTAATTATGTAGTATCCTCTGCTGCCGCGAACCGGTTCGCTGTAAGTTGCCGGTTCCAATTTAAATGCAGTCCCGATAAACACCGGATCTTTGCCGACCTTTTCGATGAATGCATTTCGATTAAATTTTTCCGGCTTTTCAAGGGTAACATTTTCTGTACTTGCCAATGCTTCGAAAGTAACACCGCTATCAAGCTCTTTTTTCAAATTTTCAGCAAATTCTTTTGCAAGATCCCAACGTTTTTCTGATTTTAATGCATTTTCTATCAGCCCGCGAACTTCTTCCATTTTTTTGGTACGCGGAGGCTGTTCATCAACGATTTTTACTACAGCAAATCCCTGCTTGGTTTCATAGAAGTCGCTGACTGCACCAACTTTGTTGCGGAACACAAATTTTGAAATTGCACGCTCAATACCAAGACCGGGGATGAAACCACTGCCTTCGCTAAAAAAAGTACTGGTCTGTGCTGAGGCTTTCTCCTCTTTAAGCGCTTGTTCCCAGCCATCTTCCTGTGCAACGCTTGCTAAAAATGCGGCACTGTCGCGTGCGGCTTCAACAGTTGCATTTGATGCTTTGAATTTACGCAAGATGTGACTCGCACGTACTTCTTCAGCACCATCGACTGTTCTCTTGTCGACAACTTTGATAATATGTAAACCAAACTGGCTGCGTACCGGCCCGACGATCTCACCAATCTTTGCAGAGAATGCGGCATCGGAAAAAGGTTTGACCATTGCATCACGCTTAAAGTACCCCAAATCGCCACCTTGCTCAGCGGAATTGTCGTCACTATTGGAAATAGCCAATTCAGCGAAATCAGCTCCACTTTTTGCCTGCTGAAAAAGGTTTTCCGCTTCTTCTTCAACAATCGCGGAATCGCGTTTCGTCGGTTGTGAGGAATACATGACAAACTCTATCTTTCGCTTCAATTTCTCACTGTATTCTTTTTCATGCTCCTGGTAGTACTTTGAGATTGCATCGTCCGAGAGTTCGATTTCAGCATCGTTAAATTTGGCAGGAGGAACACTTAAGTACTCAACGGTCACTTCCTGATTGTTGCGCAAATACTCGCTTTTGATATCGCTGTCTGTTACAAAAATTCCAGCCATCAAATTGTCTTGTAATTTTTGACGAGGAATCATGTATCGCACATATTCTTCTACCTGAGTCCAGTAATTTATGTTCGCCTGGTAGTTATCGCGCTGCAAGGCAAGATCATATTTTGCCTGATCAAAACGACCATTCGTTGCAAAACTGGTATCATTCAGGATAAATTGCGGGGGATTGTTTCGCATACTGTATGCAATTTCTTTTGCAGAAGGCACCAGATTGCGTTTTTGAATTTCCTGGTTCAGTAAAATTTCACGTACGATTTGATCCCAAACCTGATCAATAATATAGTCCTGTTGTGATTCCGGAACTGAACCGCCGGTTTGCTGGGAATATCTATTCAATTCCTGCTGCAAAATGTTATTAAAATACGCAGTGTCAATTTCTTCACCATTGACGCTTCCTATAACGCGCGGATTTTGACGCAATCCTGTGATATTCATACCCCAGTCAAAAATAATTGTGCCGACAAATGCAAAAACGAGCACATAAAGCACAACTTTTGTAAAACCGCGCATTCTTTCCATTAAAGCCATGGGCCAAACTCCCAACTCACAGATGTTTAAAAAAAAGTGATAATTTCATGGTTACATTACTTGTTACAATAGCTGGGAAATATACCGTCGAAGAACCTTAAATGCAAGCGGTTTTTACGAATTTGCTGCTTGACATTGGTATAGCTGAATTCTATATTTATTGTTCATCTTAATAGATAGAGAAATAAAGAATTATGCATAAATTTAAACTCGTTTCCGAGTACATGCCGACGGGTGATCAACCCAGGGCGATTGAAGAACTGACAGAAGGGCTTAAACGAGGAGATAAATACCAAACACTTCTGGGTGTAACAGGCAGCGGCAAGACTTTCACCATTGCCAATGTGCTGCAAAACATCAACAAGCCAACTCTGGTATTTTCCCACAACAAGACTCTGGCAGCGCAACTCTACAGCGAATTTAAAAGCTTTTTCCCACACAACGCAGTCGAATACTTTATCAGCTATTACGATTATTACCAGCCAGAAGCCTATATCGCAACGACAGACACTTATATCGAAAAAGATACTTCGATAAATGATGAAATCGACCGTTTACGCCTGAAAGCCACCAGCGCCTTGCTGACACGCAAAGATGTGATTATCGTTGCATCCGTCTCCTGTATCTACGGTCTCGGTGATCCCAAAGAATACAAAGATCAGCTCTACACGCTCGAAAAAGGGCAATTTATCGATCGGAATGTCATCCTTGAACAATTGGTAAATATCCATTACACGCGTAATGATTACGAATTTGACCGTGGCACCTTCCGCGTGCGAGGCGATGTCATCGAAGTTATGCCCGCTTATGAGCGCGAAGCGATACGGATCGAAATGTTTGGCAATGAGATCGAAAACATTTCCCGTGTCGATCCTCTAACAGCCGAAGTTCTGGAAAACTTGCCTTTAATTGCCATTTTTCCGGCCAAGCATTTCGTTACCTCGGAAGAGAAATTGAAGGGTGCGATTAATCAAATAAAAATTGAGCTGGATGAGCGACTGGATTTTTTTAAATCAAAAGGAAAATTGCTGGAAGCTCAACGACTTGAAATGCGCACACGGTACGATATAGAAATGCTGGAAGAGCTGGGCTATTGTAGTGGTGTGGAAAACTATTCGCGAATGCTAACCAGCAGACAACCTGGCGAACGGCCACTGACTTTGCTCGATTATTTTCCCGAGGATTTTCTTTGTATCATCGATGAATCCCATGCAACCTTGCCGCAAATTCGTGGTATGTACCGTGGCGATCGTGCTCGTAAAGAATCACTGGTTGAACATGGTTTTCGTCTACCTTGTGCCCTGGACAACCGACCTCTGCGCTATGAAGAATTCGATGAATTAATTCCGCAGACAATTTATATTTCTGCCACTCCTGCTGACACCGAACTGGAAAATTGCAAAGGCGCAGTCGTCGAACAGGTTATCCGCCCAACCGGCTTGCTGGATCCACAAATCGAAATACGACCTGTTAAAAATCAAATCGACAATCTGATTGGCGAAATCAAAAAACGTGTTATAAAAAACCAACGTGTTCTGGTCACCACCCTAACCAAACGCATGGCGGAAGACCTCACAGATTATTTAGCCGAAATGGATATTCGTGTGCGTTATCTGCACTCGGAAATTGACGCTCTCGACCGTGTTGAAATTCTGCGTGATTTACGTCTTTCCGCATTCGACGTTCTGGTTGGCATCAATCTTTTGCGGGAAGGATTGGATTTGCCCGAAGTCGGTTTGGTCGCAATTTTAGACGCAGACAAGGAAGGATTTCTGCGCAGTGAACGCAGCTTACTGCAGATTGCCGGACGGGCAGCACGAAACGTAGAAGGTACAGTTTTATTTTACGCGGATAAGGTAACCCAATCCATGCAGGTTGTAATCGATGAAACAAACCGGCGACGCAAAATTCAGCAAGATTACAACACGGAAAAAGGCCTGACACCGAAAACGATCTATAAATCTGCAGAAGAAGTTTTACAGGCCACGCGCGTTGCCGATGTGCGTGCTGAAAAATATGCTGCAAATGCACAACGCAACGACAGTGCAGTGTCTGATTCACAGTGGCAAAAAATGACACCCTTCGAACGAGAAGAAAAATTGGATCTGCTCGAACGCCAGATGCTGGCCGCAGCTGAGATTATGGATTTTGAGAAAGCCGCGCTTTTACGTGATGAAATAAAACGCTTGCGGGCAAACAAAAAACGAGGTGGCCAATCCGGTTATAATCAATATTCTAGACAGGATTCAGAAAACCTTTAACCCAAAAGTAAAATGAAGATTTTAATTATAGGTAGCGGAGCGAGAGAGCATGCCCTTGCCTGGAAGCTGCATCAAAGCCGTCAGGTAACAGAACTCTTTTGTGCACCTGGCAACCCAGGTATTGCCGAAGTAGCCTCGTGTGTGCCCATTGCTGTAAATAACATCGAAGGGCTGCTGGATTTTGCCGAAAAGCACCAGATTGATCTAACAATTCCAGGCCCGGAAGCACCTCTGGTTGCTGGCATAGTAGACGCCTTTGAAGCAAAAGGTTTAACAATATTTGGCCCTTCAAAAAAAGCTGCGTCACTGGAAGGCTCCAAGGTCTTTTCAAAAAACTTCATGAAAAATTACCATATCCCGGCAGCTGCGAGTGAGTCATTCACTGACTATGAAGCCGCTGTGGCATACGCAGAAACAACTTCCTATCCATGTGTTGTGAAAGCTGATGGATTGGCAGCAGGTAAAGGCGCGATCATCGTACACGATTTTAAGGAAGCACAACTAGCTCTGCAACGCTGTATGTTGAAAAAAGAATTTGGCAGTGCCGGATCAAAGGTTCTTATTGAAGAATTTCTCTCTGGTGAAGAAGCCTCTGTTTTTGCTTTATGTGATGGAAAAAATTACATCGTCCTTGCCCCGGCTCAGGATCACAAAGCAATATTCGATGGCGACAAAGGGCCGAACACCGGCGGCATGGGCACTTACGCTCCTGCACCGATTGTCACAAATGATTTGCTCGAGAAAGTCGAAAAAGAAATCATCCAGCCGACGATATCTGGTATGCAGCAAGAAGGCACAGCGTACAAAGGTGTTCTCTTTATTGGTTTAATGATTGAAAATGATCAGGCAAAAGTTTTGGAATACAACTGCCGTTTTGGTGATCCGGAGGCGCAGGTTATTTTACCGCTTCTCAAAACCGATCTGGCAGAGCTTCTTTTTAAAGCCGCTCATGGAAAAATAGCAGAGTGCAAAATAGGTCATTCACGCCAATCTGCAGTGTGCGTCGTTCTGGCATCCGGGGGATATCCGGGACCCTATGAAAGTGGAAAAGTGATCACCGGCTTGAAAAACATCGACGAGGAGCAGTTTCTGGTATTTCATAGTGGCACAAGTCTAAGTGCGAACGGTGAATTGGTAACGGCAGGCGGACGTGTACTCTCTGTTGTTGCACAAAGTGATAATTTTAACACGAGCCGGGAATTCGTCTATAAAGCGGTCGATAAAATAGATTTTGAAGGCGTTTATTATCGCAAAGATATTGGAGCAAAAGCCCTGAAATATTTCTGAGTGAATTTACTCTCTCGCATAAATCATGCGTATACCGTTAGCAGGAAATATTCACTGCTCTTTTTTCGTTCTTCAGAGGAAGTCTGGCGAAAAAATGCAAAGGAGACAGGTTCACGACAACAAATCACCCTGTAGATACTGCAACACGAGAAACGTAGAAGGAGTCTTGTTTACAATGAAAATCTTAGTTACCGGCGGAGCCGGATTTATTGGATCACACATCGTCGATGCACTTATCGACAATGGTCATGAGGTCGCAATTGTTGATAACATGATCACAGGTCAAGAAGAAAACATAAACGCAGCAGCACACTTTTTTGAACTTGATATTCGCAGTGACGAACTGATGTCCGTACTCAAACAGGAGCGTTTCGATGCGGTTTTGCACCAAGCCGCACAAATGGACGTTCGAAAATCTGTCGAGGACCCACGTTTCGATGCGGATACGAATATTATGGGAACCATCAATCTGCTGCGGGCTTGTGCCGGTTCGGGTGTTAAGCGAATTTTATTTGCAAGTTCAGGTGGTGCCAGCTATGGTGAACAAATTGAATTTCCAGCAACCGAAAATCACCGGCAATGGCCGGATTCACCTTACGGTATTGCCAAGCTGGCGGGTGAGCGCTATATCCATTATTTCGCACAAAGTTCGGGAACGTCTTACGCGCTTTTGCGTTACGCCAATGTATATGGCCCGCGTCAAAATCCGCACGGTGAAGCAGGTGTGGTGGCGATTTTCTGCAAGCTTCTTTTATCCGGGCAGCAGCCTGTTATCAACGGCGATGGGAAACAGACACGTGACTTTGTTCATGTAAACGATGTTGTGCGAGCTAATCTGCTCGCTCTGGAACATGGCGAAAATGCCATTTACAATGTTGGAACCGGAATAGAAACTGATATAAACAAAATCTTCCGTGAGCTCAATAACGGTACTGGAATGAACAAACCGGAAAAACATGTACCCGCCAAACAAGGCGAACAAGTGCGAAGTGTTTTATCCTACGCGAAAATACAAAAAGAATTGGGATGGGAGCCACAAATAGATTTGCGATCCGGTTTGCTGGAAACTATCAAGTTCTTCATGGAAAAACAATCAGTGCAGGTATAATATCTGTCAATGAAACGTACTAGAAAATGGATGATCGACAACTTTTAAAAATTCGCAAAAACCTTGGCTTCATCGGCAATTCACCCGCTTTGGAACAAATACTGCGTACCATTGAACAGGTTGCGGCAACGAATATCATCGTACTCATCAATGGAGAGAGCGGTACAGGCAAGGAGCTTGTGGCCAACGCGATCCATGCATTAAGCTCCCGCAATAATGGTCCTTTTGTCGTTGTCAATGCCGGTGCTATTCCCGAAGGCATTATGGATTCCGAGCTTTTTGGTCATGAAAAAGGTTCTTTTACAGGCGCGGTCGGGCAGCGAAAGGGCTATTTTGAGTTAGCCGAAGGTGGAACAATTTTTTTAGACGAAATTGGCGAAATGCCCCTGGAAACCCAGGTAAGATTGCTTCGTGTTCTGGAAAACCGGGAAATTTTACGCGTTGGCGGCAGCACCTCGAAAAGCATCGATGTGCGGATCATCGCAGCCACCAATCGTGATTTGTTAGGTGAAGTTCGTGAAGGACGTTTCCGGGAAGACTTGTATTATCGCCTGAACGCAGTCAATATACATGTGCCCTCGCTTCGGGAACGCAAGCAGGATATTCCTCTGCTGATCAACCATTTTGCGGAGTCCTTTTGTGAACAGAACCGCATCGAATACGCGGGATTTAGTGAAGATGCCATCGATCTCATGGTCCATTATGATTGGCCGGGAAATATACGTGAGCTGAAAAATTTCGTTGAAAGCATTATCGTCATGGAAAGAGGCATGCATATTGGCAGCAGTGCCGTACAAAACCGTCTGCCAGCGCCTTCACACTTCCGCTTCGATCCGCAATTGCCAATCCATGTGCAGCGTTCAAGCGAAGAATTGGAGAGAGAATTTCTCTACCGTGCCCTTTTCGAAATCAAACATGAAATTGCACAATTGCGCGAAGCTGTGCTTGGCAAATATCTCATGCCCAACCGCAGGCTGATGCCCGGTTTTTCGGTGGACAAAAACAATATTGAACAATATCCGGCCAATATCGAAAAAATCGAAGATGAGACAGAGGATGTTTTCCCGACGATGCAGCAAATGGAACAAGAACTGATCTACCGTGCACTGGAAAAAACAGGTGGCAACAAACGCAAAGCCGCCATATTACTGGAAATAAGTGAACGTACTTTATACAGAAAAATAAAAGAATATGATTTACCATTTTAAATTTCGTTCATTTCTTTCCGGAGTTGTGCTCATAGTCTTTACTGGATGTGGATACTACAGTTTTTCCGGTTCAACCTTACCGCATTTAAAGACGATCGCGATACCCACTTTTCAGGACGACACCGCTGAATTTGGTGTCAAAGATGATCTAACGAACGCACTTATCGATGCATTTTCTAAAGATAATACTCTGAAAATCGCGGACCAGCGCAATGCCGATTCAATCATCACCGGACGGTTACTTGCAGTTCGCGACGGTGCCGGTGCGTTTAACCGTTCCGAAACAGTCAATGAAATTCGGGTCACCGTTTCAGTACAAGTTAAATTTGAAGATTTGCAAAAACGCAAGATCGTGTGGGAAGATAATTTGAGCCAGGTAGGAACCTATGCTCCCAACGGAGGCAGTACCAGCAACACCACACGTGAAGAAGCCATCACAGAAGCGATCTCGAAGATCACAGAAGAAGTTCTGAACCGATCCATTTCGGGATGGTGATTTAACAGCATTTATTCAATTTTTTGCTGCTGTTTTCATTTCAAAATCAAATGGCTATTGAGTTTGGGCAGGCTGAGCGTGTTCAAGGATAAAATTATATCACCTTGCATATGCTTAGGGATTAGCTTTGCCAAATAGTGAGCTATAAAATACGCAATGGTCATAAAAACAGGCCGCAGGAGGCGCAACAATGTACAATGAATCAGACATGAAATTCGACAACCTTAAAAGTATACTGCAACAAAATCCAGATTCCGTCATTTTTGCCCGAGTTGCCGAGGCACTGTTGATGCGAGGCAAAACAGATGAAGCCATTCGAATCTGCGAGGAAGGCATTCGAAAACATCCTTACTATGTTACCGGTCATATGGTTCTGGGCAAATGCTACCTGGAAAAAAAGATGTTTGATCTGGCCGAAAAAGAATTCAAACGCGTTCTCCTTTTCGAACCAAAGCATATCGCTGCCCACAAATATACCGGGGACTTGATGAAAGAAGCTGGTTGGGTAGAAGCATGCCTGAAAAGTTATGGTGAAATCTTAAAAATCGATCCCCTAAACGCGGAATTGACAAGAGAGTATGAGCGCCTGAAACAAGAGGTTGCCAGTGAACAACGAGTGGTTACACCCTCGGAAGAAGCGTTGGCTATTTCATCGACAAAAAGCGACCTTAAAATTACACAATTCGGCAAATCCGACCAGCAAGCCCGGAGAATCGAACACAAAACAGACTACCAGCAAATGGAAACATCCTCCATTAATATTGAGGACGATCTCTTTGTTGAAGACGATAAATCAGCAAAAACCATCGAATTTGAATCGATCGAATCACCGGTTTCAGAAAATGTAACCTCAATTCTTGACGATATTTTCGATGACCGAAGTACGGAATCCTCTAAAAACCATTTCGAAATTTTATCCCATTCTGATGAGTTACCAAATGAAATAGACGAACAGGGACAATTTGAAGTTAGTGATGATTCCGAAGCTGCGGATGTAAAAAAAGCTGAAATAGACGAAGTAGCAGATCAAGAGGCAACCCGCCTCCATATGGAAATTCCGGATGATGATATTTTACAGGGGATTAAAGTCAGACCCTATGATCCCAACGTTCCTCAGGAGCCTGTCGAAGAGATTGCAGAAAGTAAACTCAAATCCAAAGATACAAAACAACCGGAACCATTGGACTCTCTCTCCGGCGATGAGACCATCGAATTTAATAAGATCGATTCGATGGAACGAAAGGCATTGGAAAATTTAAAACCTATCGCCGATAGCGATCTCGATTTTATTCAGCAGGAAGAAGGGGCAAATGAAGAAGGCGAAGATTTCTTCGATGCCCTAGACAAGGAATTCAAAACACAGCATAGTGCAGAGGATTCGCAAAAATCAAAAACCACACAGAGTGAATCCCCAGTAAAAGCCGAGCAAAAGCATAAGCCGGCTACGGAACATGAAGTTGACAATCTGAATAAGAAAAGCGAAAGTTCTGACAAGGAAACTCCCGAACAAATTATCGATCAGATTTTCGGACACAAGATACAGGCATCTACAGAAACAATAGAAGAACAGAAACCTGTTGAACACGAAAAATCGTCCAAAACCAAGCAGCCTGGAGCTGAGGATAACGAGAAAAAGGGCGAAATTTTTCACACGGCAAGTATCCCCGGCCTGGAAGACGAACAAGAAACCGCAAAATCCGAGAATGATCTGGACGATTTCGAAATACCTGCGGATGATGCCGGCGAAGAGAAAAACCATGAGGAGCTCGATGCGATGATCGCCGCTGTTGATGAGGCCAGTGATAAAAGCACAAAATCTGCACCGACACCTTCAGTGACGAGTGAGAATGATCCACAGGAACCCAGGACACTTGCACTGGACACATCCTCCTTTGAGATAGAACGCGACAGAATTGTGACTCCAACGTTGGGCGAAATTTACGCTGCACAAGGCCAATATGCAAAAGCCGTGAATGTTTTCGAAGTGCTGTTAAAGAAAAATCCCGACAACAAGATGTACCGCGATAAAGTTGAACAATTAAAACAGAGAATAAATGAGAGTACAAATGCCTGATCGGCTGGATTTACTCAGAGCGCATCTGCAAAAAATGAATCTCGATGCGCTTCTCATTTCATCCTTATCTCATCTCCGCTATCTGTTTTCGTTTTCTGGTTCGTCCGGAATTGCTTTGGTCACAAAAGACGATTGCTATCTGGTTACGGATAACCGCTACCTTGAGCAGGTAAAAACAGAAGTAAAAAATGCAAAAATTCTCATCGCCATACGCAGTCTTTTCACACCTCTGAAAAAAGAAAATATTATCTCCGATAAAATGCACATTGGATTTGAAGCAGCACACCTGACCTTCGAACGATTCGCACATCTCCACAAAACATTTCCAGCAACGCAACTCATCGACACGGAAAATGTGCTTGAATCTATTGTCATGAGCAAACAGCCCGATGAGCTCGAAAAAACGCGACAAGCCTGCCGTATTGCCTGCAACATCTTTCCCGAAATTCTGCCCTTCATCAAACCGGGTGTTGGTGAAAATGAAATTGCAGCAGAAATTTCTTATCGTTTTCGAATGGCCGGCGCTGAAAAAGAGGCCTTTGACATAATCGTGGCCAGTGGTTGGCGTAGCGCCCTGCCTCACGGCATTGCCTCCGATAAAAAAATGCAGTATGGTGAATTCATCGTATTGGATTTTGGCTGTACCTACCAGGGGTTCAACTCAGATATCACTCGGACAGTCGCTCTGGGAGAGCCGAATCCGGAGCTAAAAAAAATGTACAATGCGGTAAAACGCGCCAATGAATTAGCACGCGCAGCGGTCCAACCGGAAATGAGCGCGGTAGAACTCGATGCCGTCGCCAGAGATTTTTTTCGGGAACTGGGCTATGAAAAAGAATTCAATCACAGCCTAGGGCACGGACTTGGAATTGATGTGCACAGCTTGCCGCGCATTGGACCAAAATCCAATGATAAAATTGCTATCGGCAGCATCATAACCATTGAACCCGGCGTATACAAATCCGAACTGGGTGGTGTTCGAATAGAAGATGATTTGTACATAGGCAAGGACCACACAGAACTTCTCACACCCCTTGATCGAGATCTTCTCATTTTGGAATAAACGATGTCGCAACTCGATATCATAATTGTGACCTATAACAGCAGCGGTGTTATTCTTCCCTGTTTGCAATCGCTGCCAGCCGCCTTTCCTGATCAACCTCTGCACATTTTCGTCATTGATAACAATTCCACTGACCCGACGGAAACAATCGTAAAATTGTGGAACGAATCAAAGCCCGACAACGTCCAACTTACATTCATGGCAAATAGTAGAAATACAGGCTTTACCAAAGCTGTAAATCAAGGTTTGCAGCAGAGCCAGGCGCCATTTGTTCTCCTGCTCAATCCGGACACAATTTTACCGGAATCAGCCTTGCAAACTCTGACGGGTTTCTTTCAAACCGAAGAAAAAACCGGGGTAATTGCCCCGCAGTTGCGCAACAACGACGGGAGTATCCAGCCCTCATGCCGGCGCTTGCCATGGCACCGCGATGTCTTTTTTCATTTTCTGGGATTGCATTTACTCTTTCCGGAGAGTGCACTATTTAATGGATGGAAAATGGGTGATTTTGATCATAAAACAGCACGTTTCGTCGACCAGCCGCAAGGGGCATTTTTGCTGATGAAAAAAGCAGTACTGCAAAAAGTGGGTTTGCTGGATGAAAATTTTCCCATGTTTTTCAGCGATGTCGATTGGTGCCACCGTGTTCTTCTCGCTGGATACGCAATTCGTTTTTCACCTGAAGTCGCTGTTCTGCACCACCGGGGGAAATCGGTACATTCACGAAGAGCACATATGATTTTGTCTTCGCACAGGTCGTTTATTGCCTACTTTTATAAATATAACCGTGGAATAAAGTGGATAATCCCTAATATTTTTACTACTCTTTTATTGATAATAACAGGGTTGCTGCGTTTTCTTGGAGCCCAAATTCTGACGTTCACCAAAAAAGGAAGCGCTCCAAATGCGAATTAAAATAGGTTTTATTTGCATTATCTCCTTCTTTGTTCTCTTCACAAATTGCAGTAAAAAAAGTCTACGCATCAACAGAAAACCATTGGTTCATCTGCTCGTTGAAAATAGCGATTTTGAAGAGGAAGGAAGCTGGCAAATTTCTGCCCCAATGGGCTACAATAAATATGCTCAGATTCAAATTGATGACCAGATGGCTCATGCCGGGAAAAAAAGCGGACTCGTTTACCTTGAACGCATGCCTGGTAAAGCCAATGAAATGGTGATCCATGCCTGGATGCAGACAATCGTTGATCCACCAAAGGGTATCCCCATTTTATTCGGTGGTTGGGTTTCCGCCTGGCAAGGAACGGTGGTTCGAATCGCAATCGAATATGAACTCGCCACACCCGAAAATGGACAAACACTTTTTTCAAAAGCCATTGAAATCGAAGCGAAGGACGAACATTTTACATTATTGCAGGACAAACTCATCCTGCCACAAAACACCATTCGTGTCTGTTTTCTTGCGGGAATAGCCTCCACCGGTGAAGCCCATTTTGACAACCTTTTTGCCTTTGTTGAGCCTGCAAAAATGCAAGAAAAAGAATTTACTACAAAACAGGAATGAAAACCAGGTTAGAAACAAACTCTACAATTACCATGATCAAAAATATTCTTGCATCATTTTTACTATGCACCGCTACACTTTCTGCGCAAGATTTCATTCTCAAAGTATCCCCGGCTGCGTTTTTAAATAAGCAGTCTGCACACCAATCCATCCGTGCACTCATTCAAGAAAACTCTTCGAGCCTGAAAATCGAAAGCATTGAAGCCGTGGCCAACAATGCCGAAGGCACGCCTCTACAGCATGTTTATGCGGTTCAAATTCAGGGATTATCGGATCAAAGCAGCTTTTTAAAAAAACTGCATAAAAATCAATTCGTCGAATACATTCAACTCAACCATGTTTTTCATATTGAGCAAAACACAGTAAACGACTCGCTTTTTGATCAGCAATGGGCATTGTCCGCGGTGCATGCGGTGGAAGCCTGGGAAATTGAAACAGGGCGGGAAGATATTCTCTTAGCCGTCATCGATACGGGAATCGATTACCGGCACCCGGATTTGACTGGCCAGCTCTGGCTGAATAAAGGGGAAGATATCAACAAAAATGGCCTAATAGACAGCATCGATTTTAACGGCATCGACGACGATGGTAATGGATTTATTGATGACATCCGAGGCTGGGATTTTACCGATGCACCGCGTTTCATTGACAGCGGCGATTATGCAGAACCGGACAACGATCCCGCAGACGAGCATGGCCACGGCACCATGGTCAGCGGTATCATTGCCGCAAAAACAAATAACCGCATCGGCGTCGCCGGACTCGCACACGGCTGTCAGGTAATGAATCTGCGGGCCGGAACCAGCCTGGGCTACCTTGAAGAAGATGACGTCGCTGCAGCCATCGTCTACGCCGTTAAAAATGGAGCGCGCGTCATCAACATGAGTTTTGGCGATTCAATAGTCTCACCAATGCTGCGTGACGTCATTCGCTATGCCTATGAAAACGACGTGATTCTCGTCGCATCCTCTGGCAACAGCGCCACCGATCTTCCCCACTATCCTTCCGGCTTTGCAGAAACCATCGCTGTGGGTGCAACGCAGGAAAGTGGCTCTATTGCCGGTTTTTCCAATTTTGGCGCCACCCTCGATATCGTGGCACCCGGACTCAATGTTTGGACAACAAACAAAAACAGCGCATACACTTTGTTTAACGGTACCTCCGCTGCTGCCCCTTTTGTGACTGCCCTCGCCGGACTCCTTCTCTCACACGACACCAACCTGGACAACGAAATGGTTCGTCATCTCATTATCAGTTCGGCTGAAGATCTCGGCGAAGAAGGCTGGGATCCGTATTTTGCTGCGGGACAAATCAATTGCGCCGCTGCCCTTACCATAAAGGATGCCCCAATCGCGGAACTGCTGCAACCACATATGGATTCCGGTAGTGCAATGCGCTCACTGCCGATTATTGGTACTGCCTCCGCACAGCGTATCGACAATTTCGTTTTGAGCTACGGTGTGGGGGATAATCCATCTTCCTGGACTGAAATCACAAACAGGGCCAATAAAATTATCATCGAAGATACACTTTTCACCTGGGATAGTACCACACTGGCGGATACAACTTATATGCTGCGCCTGCTGGTAACAGACAAAACCGGCACTGTGGTTGAAGATAAAAGTCGTGTTTTTATTGACCATACTCCTCCTGTTGTCAGCCAAATTTCTGCCCAGCCAATGGTCGACGGCAATCACCGGTGCGTGCTTCTCACCCTGGCAACGGACGATGTTTGTACGGCGACACTCTATTGGCGCAGGAGTTCCACAGCCACGGAATTTGAGCAAGTTCAACTCAACTATGAAACCCGATTTCATCAGTTCAATTTTTCCGAATTCTTTTCCAATGGTGAACCGGTAGAGGTCTTTTTCCAGCTAAAAAATAAAGCTGGTCTGAGAACAACTGTGGACAACAATAGTCTTTATTACCCTATATCCTTTGAACCCGTACCTGTAAACACCTGGCAGTTTGAAAAAAACCAAACAAAAGTTGGTGCCGGACTTCTGTTACCTCGGCTCACTGATCTCGATGGTGATGGTAATGCCGAAGTCATCACCTCCGAATACGATGAGCGTGGAAATATTGGCGCGACGATTGTTTACGAATGGCAGCCTGAAATGGAATTTGTGTCACAGTTCTCGACCAACGGGCTGGCAATACCACGCGATGCTGGGGATACGGACAAGGACGGCTTACAAGAATTATTGCTTGGCGCCGGACCGAAGAGCTCGATTTATGAAATGACAAGCACAGATGCGTGGGAACTACAATCCGTTTGGGAAAATGAGGACTCTTTTTGGGCAGCCTGCTTCAGCGATCTCGATGGCGATGGCCGGCAGGAAATCGTTGCTCGCGTTGATGACGAATGGCAGGTTTGGGAATATACCGACAGCAGAAAATTCGTATTCGTTGCCTCACTACCGAATCCAACCGATGGGGGCAATGCCAGCGGTGTTCCCCATGCAGAAATTGCCGATTTCGATGGGGATGGCCGCCAGGAAATACTCTTTGGGGATTACGATGGTGATGTTTTTATTTACGAAAATAGCGGTGATAATCAATTTACCTCGTCCTGGTCCGCCAAACAGCCTTTGCTGGATTCCGGTGATTTTATCACGACAGGTGACTTCAACAACGATGGGCGCCAGGATTTCGCCGTAGCCACGCACTCCGATCCCGGCGCATCAAACGAGTCGCAATTCGACAGCCGCCATTGGATAACACGCATCTATAGCGCAAAGGGTGATAACGACTTTTCTGTATTGTGGGAAGAGCACTTTTTTGGTTTCTATCCGGTGAAGGATTTTGATTCCGGAATAGGTTCCGGAGACCTCGATGCAGATGGTGGCGATGAACTGCTCCTGAGCTTTTTCCCAAATGCTTATGTTGTAAAATATGTCCCGGAGGATGATGATTTCCACATTCTCTGGCACACAAACGGTGCAAAAAGCAACCGTATTTTTACAGGTGACAAGGGTGACGGAACCATTTCCCTGTTTTTGAACGATTCAGAACACCTGCTGGAATTTAAACCGCTTCAAGCGCAATCCACACTGGTACCACCACGCTATCTGCAAGTTGCCATGCAGCAAAACGGGTTGATAAAACTGGACTGGCCGGAAGCGGCGAACGCTGAGTTTTACAGAATTTACCGCAGCACCTCAACGGACAGCCTCACACAATTCATCGATGTGCTATTGCCGCCTTTCATCGACAGCACGGCGAGCGCAGACACTGTTTACTATCGTATAGCGAGCGGGAGCGTGCAAAGGGATTCCGTTATAAGCCATCCAACCTCCGCGACCAGGGTAATACGAGGGGAACAACCAGGTATTCTTGCGGTGAACTTTTTTCATCCCGGATTTATCAGCGTTTTCTTTTCGCATAAAATGAATGAAGCAGCGAACCAGGTGAACAATTATAATTTGGAGGCAATCGGTCCACCACAAAGCGTAACTCTGGCGAGCGAAAATCGTGAAGCAATTCTGGCATTTCCAGCGTTATCACCAGGCGCTTATAAATTGCATACAGCGCATTTGCAGGCACAGAACGGCATGCCACTCATCGAAGCTGAGGCCGGCTATTCAGTCGACGTAACAACACAACCGAAAACATTGTATTTAAGCTCTGGCTACCAACAATTAAATAAATCAATAGTAGTTCAATTCAATGTTCCCGTTGACGAGCAGGCAGCAATAAGTCAAACGAATTACCGTATTTCCCCTGCTTTAAAAATCGAAAACATTTCCATGAATGGTGATCAGCAGGTAATGTTCAATCTTGAAGGCACCACAGCAAATGCGGATTCTACGCTGATACAAATAATTGCTGAAAACATCACTGGAAAAAATGGCGAAAAACTTCGGCGCGGTGTAGGTGACCGCTTGCAAATACCGTATTCCTTTGCTCAGGAAGAAAATGCCGCTGTGTATCCAAATCCATTTATCCGCAGTGTGCATACTCATTTGAAAATGGCCAACTTAAAGGCAAATTCAACTGTACACGTCTACAATGTCCGCGGTCAACTCGTATTCAAAACTATGCTTCCAACCAATGCTACTGCCTATTCCTGGGATGTGCTTTCCAATTCGAAAAAAAGGCTTTCAAGTGGGGTTTATTTTGTACAAATTACAACCGGTTCGGGAAAAAAGAAGGTGAAAAAAATCGCCGTTTTGAATTAGGGAGACTAAAAAGTGTACAAAATTGGACTAACCGGAAGTATGGGCAGCGGGAAATCCACCGTGCGTGAAATTTTGGCCCAAAAGGGTTTCGCAACGATTGACGCCGACTCCCTCGCCAAAGAAATAATAAAGATCGATCCGCAGACGATTGAAAAAATTCGCGCTGAATTTGGTCCGGATGTCTACGATAACCACGGTGAACTCATGCCAACCATTCTCGCTGAAAAAGCTTTTGGTGACATAGCAAAAGTCAATAAATTGAATGAAATTGTCCATCCCCGGGTTTTTGAAAAAGTTGATGAGCAGATCGCCGTTCTGCAGAAAGATGGTGAAACCCTGGCGTTTATCGAGGCGGCGTTGTTTTTTGAAACCGGTTGGGACAAACAAATGGATCTCATGATCACCGTAAGTGCGCCTCAGATTGTCCGCATCAAACGCATTCAAAAACGCAGCGGTTTACAGGAGGAACAAATAAAAGCACGGCTCCTGCATCAACTGCCGGACAGCGAAAAAGTCGAACGTGCGGATATCGTCTTTCTCAATGACAGTTCCCTAGACCATCTACACGACCTTGTAGAAACTTTTTTATCTGAACATGAATTGATTTAACCACGTTGCGACCATGCCTGTATCTCATTTTAAAAACGCCCATATCCTGTTTTCAAATAATGAACAATCACTGCTGGAAGCACAAACGCTTTTAGCCACAATCGGTTTTGCAGACTGGAAAAAAGCCCGGCAAATTTTCCAGCGCCTTGGGACAACTGCAGAAACCCAAAGCGCTTTACTGGAAATACTGCCCGCTGTATTGATCGATTTGCAGAACTCCGCTCATCCGGACCAGGCTCTACTGAATCTGGAGCATTTCGTCGAAAAACAGAAACGCCCCGTAGATCTTTACGCAACATTCGCACAGGAACCGCGCAGCCTGGAAATGCTCCTCCAGCTTTTTGCAGGCTCCCAGTTTCTCTCAGAAGTTCTCATGAGTTCTCCTGATTTTTTTAATAACTTTAAAAATCCACAGAAACTCGTACAACCCAAAAGCCACGCGCAACTGGACGAAGAAATCTGGACAATGCTGGACAACTGTACCAACTACACGGCATGTCTCGATGCGCTCAGGCGCTTTAAAAAACTCGAACTTTTGCGTATCGGTGCCTGCGATTTGTTTGGTTTATTGGAACTGGAGACCATTTTATCACAATTATCCCTTCTGGCCAACCGCATCACCAGCGCCTCGCTGACATTGGCCAGCCAGGAATTGCAGATTTCTGCGGAGGGATTCTGTGTGCTCGCTCTTGGGAAACTTGGCGGACGGGAATTGAATTACAGTTCGGATATCGATCTGATCTTTCTCAGCCAGAAAAACACGAAAGCCTTTCAGCGCCTCGGGCAAAAACTTATCGAAATTCTCACCCAGGCAACAAACGAAGGATTTCTGTACCGTGTTGATATGCGCTTGCGGCCCTGGGGGCGTGTAGGCGCTCTCGTTCCTGGTGTGGAAGAAGCGCTGGATTATTTCGACAAATCTGCCCGTATCTGGGAAAAACAAGCCTGGCTCAAAGGCCGGCGCATCGCCGGGGATGAATCCGTTGGATCAACTTTTTTTAAACATGTACGGCCGCAAATTTTTCAGTTGCCAGCGTCGGATGTCAGCAACGAAATCCAGAAAATGAAAAAAGAAATCGAGTCCAATCTGACCGCCAAAGGCCAGAAATGGGGAGAAGTGAAAGGCGGCAAAGGTTCCATACGTGACGTCGAATTTCTGACGCAGTACCTGCAAATAACCAATGGCAGCGCCCACCCTGAGATTTGGAGCCGTAACACCCTCGACGGTCTCGCCCGCCTGGCTCTCGGGAAATTTATCACCGTCGCGGATTACCACACGCTAACCGAAGGCTACCGCTTTTTGCGCTCGGCCGAACACTATCTGCAGATTATGCACAATCAGCAGGTTCACAAACTTCCCGAGGACGAGCGTGAGCTGCATTTTCTCGCGATCCGACTGGGATTTGAAGGGAAAAATGCCGGTAAAGCGTTCGTCGACCGCTACCACGAACACAGCAAAGCCATACATGCTCTTTACAAAAATATTTTCAGCGCGCAAAAGTCCGAGGGAAAAACCGAACAGGAAAAGCAAAGTTCAGGTACAGAGGACGAAACCGTATTGCAGCATGTAAAACGCCTTTCTGATGCCTATAAAAAAACCTTTTCCTCCGAGGAAATCACCGAGCATGCCCGATTGCTGGAAAAAGTGCACCATGACAATCCCTGCGAAATCAGCGCTGAGCGTTTGGATCAGAAACGATGGCGCATCACGGTTGCCGGCTACGATTTTCCCGGTGAACTTTCCCTCATTTGCGGGTTACTTTTCGTCTATGGTCTTGATATCGAAGACGGTGCGATTTTCACTTACGAACCGGTACAGGAAAATGACACAAATAATTCGACCCGAAAAGCATGGCGCCGGCGCCGTTTTCACCCTCATAAAACGACCAGCACAAGCAGTCGCCGTAAAATTCTCGATGTGTTCACTGTACGCTGTATAAACGGCGATGTGAGTGAGGCAACGTGGCCGAATTATCATCGCGATTTGAATAATTTTCTCAGAGAATTGCAGCGAGGGATGCAATCGCGCATGCAAGGTGAATTAGCGAAACAGGTTGCCCGTGTTCTCAAAAACATCACCTCGACATCGACAACACTGCTCCCGGTGGAAATAGCCATCGATAACAGCTCCGCTGAAAATTACACCGTCCTCCGCATCGATGCGCCGGATACCCTGGGATTTTTATATGAATTCACCAATGCCCTGGCCCTGAATGGCGTCTATATTTCCCGGGTCAATGTCACTTCCCTTCGCGGACGTGCCCACGATACCGTTTTTATCTGCGATGCCGAAGGAAATAAAATTGTCGATAAACGCAAACAAAACCAGCTGCGGGCAGCGACGGTTCTCGTGAAACATTTCACCCATTTGCTGCCGCAATCGCCCAATCCGGAATCAGCGATGCTGCACTTCCGGGAATTTCTCAGCCAACTTTTCACCATGGATGACTGGCCATTCGAGCTGGCAACTCTGGAACGACCTGAGGTTTTGCATGCTCTCGCGAATTTACTTGGTGTCAGCGAATTTTTGTGGGAAGATTTTCTGCGTATGCAGCACCAGAACCTGTTTCCGGTTTTAACCGACGTCGAAGGATTGGGAAAACGCATCCCACGGGAAAAACTGGAAAAAGATCTGCAATTCGCCCTCCTGACCCGGCAGGATTTTGAGGACAAGAAGAAAGGACTCAACGAATTCAAAGACCGGGAAATGTTCCGCATTGATATGCGCTATATTCAAAATCTCATACCGGAATTCCGGCAGTTCTCGCAGGAGCTGGTAGAATTGGGTGAAGTGGTTCTGAATGCGGCTTACCACATATGCTATGATCAACTGTTCCAGCAGTTTGGCCTGCCATTGCACGCCGACGGCAAACCGTGCAAATTGAGTATTTGTGCCCTGGGTAAATTTGGTGGCGGTGAAATCGGATTTGGTTCCGACATCGAATTGATATTTGTTTACTCTGAGGAAGGCAAAACCAACGGGGAACGTGCCATTACCAACGCTGAATTTTACGATAAGCTGGTCATTGAAATGTCCCACGCCATCGTCACTAAAAGGGAAGGCATTTTTGAAATTGATCTGCGATTGCGGCCTTACGGTAAAGCGGGCAGCCATGCCGTTCCCCTGTCGGTTTTCCAGAATTATTTTTCCCCTGAAGGTGCAGCGTGGAATTACGAACGCCAGGCGCTGGTAAAAATGCGCCACATCATCGGCGATGCAACCTTTGGTGAACAGGTTATTACGACCCGGGATGCCTGTGTTTATACCAGTGAGCCCTTCGACACACCGAACATGCGCGCTATGCGCGAGCGCCAGATTCGGCAACTGGTGGCGGGTGGTACCTTAAATGCAAAATTCAGTTCCGGTGCGCTGGTCGATATTGAATTTCTCGTTCAGGGATTGCAAATTACCCACGGTGCAAACAATCCGGCTTTGCGCATCTCCAATACCGAGGATGCGATGCATGCGCTTCACGAATATGATATTTTGCAACGAAACGACTATGAGCATTTGGCCGCTGCGCATATTTTCATGAGAAGAATCATCGAAGCATTGCGCATGGTACGCGGCAATGCCAAAGACCTGAATGTACCCGCTGTCGATTCGGAACAATTTGCATTTCTCGCCCGCCGAATGGGATACAGTACCAGCGAACAATTGCAGCAGGATATTCTTTCCCACACGGGTTTTGTTCGTGAGGCATTCAAGCGATTGTTGCATTGAGGATGGCGTTGTTTCCGCTCGATTCAACAGAATAAAAATCCTGAAAATACAATTCTTAACGTAGACTCATGACCTATAATATTCGATTTTTTCCCGTATTTTTTCTATTCGCCATCACAATCTATTTTCTCTGGAATGGAATTATCATCATCAAAACACAAGAAGTGCGAAAACCTTTCCACTGGAGAAATGAAAATTACAGGGGGCATGTCGCTGTTGGTATTGGAATTGTTTATTTAGTTTTGGGCACATTCGGACTCTATTCCTTGCTCTCTTTGGTTAACCTGTGACCACACAGCTCACTCACCACAAAAGCGTTAAGAAAAGCCCGACTCTTGCGAAGGTTTCAAACCCTGAGCCTGCCGAAAGGCCCGAATTTGAACTTGGCACAAGGTGTTTCGACAAGCGCAACGACCGGTTTATCTCTTCCAGACAGCTTCAAAAAGGCTCAGAATCCTGAAAGATCCAACTGACTTTTTTACTGAGATTTCGAAAATCCATTGCCAATCTTCTATAACAGAATGCAAAGTAACAAAAAAAAGCGGGACAGGCATTTCGCCCGTCCCGCTTGTCGCCTCAGCAGACATGATGCGCTGGTTTATTCCAGTATCAAAGCCCGCCTTACCTGTGTTTGCACTCCGGTGCTTATTTGAAAGAAATAAATACCCGGGCTTACGAGTTGCCCTTTGTCATCGCGGCCATCCCAGGCGAATTTGTGAAGTCCGGCGCCTTTTTGAGAGGTTAAAAGTGTTCGCACCCGCTGACCTAAAATATTATAAACAGCGATGTTCACCGACTCGGTTCGCAGCAAATTCAAATCGATTTGTACACGTCGGCTTACGTTATTTGCCTGACCTAAAGAAAATGGATTGGGATAAACATTGGAAAGCGTGTAGGTCAAATCCCTTTGCACCGCTTCATCCTGCACCGCTGTTTGTCCCGATTGAGTTGTGTTTACAATAAACCCTTCCGCGCCAACCGAACCCGCAGCCCACCCGGTGCTGGCATCATGGAAATATAAACGAAAAAGTGGATTTATTGTGCCGCTCGGCTGTATAGTCCAGTTTTCACCACCGTTTGTTGTGTAGAGAATCGTGCCATTGGTGCCGCAAATGTAGCCTGTTTTCGCATCAATAAAATCGACATCATATAGTGTGAATGAAACGGGTGATTGCACAGTGCGCCAGGTCTTCCCGGCATCGCTGCTCTTGCGAATCAAGCCCAGTGCACCCACGGCAATCGCGGTATTCTGGTCGAGAAAGTCCACAGCAAATAAGTCATCGTTGGTTTCATTGACCGCCCAGTTCGCATCGATCGTCGTCCACGACTCACCACCATTTTCCGAACGGGAAATAAGTCCGCGCATCCCGACAGCAAGTCCTACCTGGCCGTTGGCAAAAGCAATATCTTCATAATCAAATCCATTGATGGGATCACTGTCATCGCCGGTGCCCTGAATTTTCTGCCATCCCGAGCCACCGTTTGTCGATTTAAAAATGAATCCTGCGTGCCCGACGAACCAACCGGTGTTATCATCAAGAAAAAAGATGGCCCGGCCACTGTGTTTTTCGGCATTGGTAGCACCGTTGCTCCACGAAGAGCCGTTGCTGCTGTTCAAAAATACGCCATATTGCCCGACAATGGCCGAGCTACCCGACGGTTTGTGATCGACCGCATGAATCCAGTCTTTCATCCCGCTGGTAGCGACTTCGTTCCATGAAGTACCGCCGTCGGTCGTGCGCACAACTTTTCCCTTTGAGGTTGCGATCCCGTTTTTAGCATCGGAAAAACTGATATCAAAAAGTGTTTCAATGCCATCCGGAATGGGCTGTTCTTTCCATAAAGGTGCCGCGGAAGGCTCACTTTTTTGCACATCACCGCTCAGACAATAGACTTTGCCATCCCCGAGGGCAATGTAAATTTCACCGTCGACCAGAGCAGGCGAACAATAGGTTTTGTAACCGTATCGCGAAATGCCGTCCTGATCTCCGCGATAAAAGTGGTATTCCAGCACCGTGTTGCCAGTTTGCAGATTATTGAAGAGCATGGTGCCGTATTTATCGATGCCACCGACCAGACACACACCAGCGGTTTTGCCGATAACCGGTGCGCAGGCCCAGGGATCACTGCGGTTGCCGTATTTGGTCATAAATTCGCGGGTGAAGGTTGCAAACCAGATTTCGGAATTAGCAGAAAAGCCATAACCACCACCGCGTTCTTCCTTAACACCATCACTGAGCGCCACGTAAATTCCATCTTTTTCTGAGACGGCAATACCGCCTCCACCCTGGTTGGGTTCGATGTCTTTGGAACCGAAATTCTGCCAGACTTCGCCACCATCGTCAAGGTTGTAGGCACGGGTTTGTTCCAGTGTGCCAGTGATGGCGTACTGACTGGTCAGCGCAATCGTCATGCGAATATCAAGACCGTTTTTTTCCCATAACTTTTGCCCGGATTCGGCATTCACCGCAACAAGGCTGGTTGCCACAGGTTCTTTTTCATTGTAGGATGCGCCAGTTGTGTAGACGAGGGTATTCCCGCTTTTCGCAACGTGTGCTAAAACACCGATTTGGTTGTTGGAGTATTCCCATTGCTTCTGCCCGCTGGATTTTTCGAGACAGAGGAGTGTTTTACCGCCGACATAATAAATTTTGCTGCCCTCGACGATTGCACTCCAGGATTTGCCGCCGGTAGGGCTGGTGTACTGCCATTTTTCGAATTTGTCGGTTGCGTTGATAGCGATTAATTTGCCATTGCCACCGGGCAGGAAAAGAAGTCCATCACTATAGGTTAAACCGTAATCACCGCCAGTGAGAGCAGCACTTTCGTAGGATGAAGCCCAATAGGCGCTGCCATCACCTTGCTTGAAGGCATAGACACGATTGATCCAGCGCACATACACAACACCGTTAGCCACAACAACCTGCGAAGAGCCAAGGGTCTCGCCCTGGTTTTCTTCGCCCGGCTCGACAATTTTTGCATGCCATTTTTCATGCACGTTTATAGTTGGAATCCAGGCATCGCTAAAGCCGCTGCGCTGCAAATCGGCTTTGAAGGATGTACTTTGCGTGCCTGCGCTTGCTGCAGAAATAAAAAATAGAGTGCATGGAAGCAGGTGAATGAATTTCATGAATTGTTTGTAACTCGTGAATTTTATTGGTGTTCGTTTTTTCTTCATCTTACAATTTTTGCTTTCGGATGTGTAATCGGATACAGAAGAATTCATATTAATATCTTTATTTTTAAACGCCTACCCACGTTCGTCATTCGTGCAAGCTTTTAGCCGGAATCAGCTTGCGGTAAGGTGGAAAACGATAGATTCCGCCACAAAACCTGTGGAATGACGCTTTCTTTCGTGGACCATGCTTAATGCAATTATCGACGTCATTGCCGCAAATGAACAGCTTCCTACGCAAACGCGATGCCGGAAATTTTTCATCGGATCGGGTTAACACTTGCGATGTTGGGATTTAAGCGTTATTATTTTTTTAGAAATTGCATGGAAGTATGAATCGAATCGTCATGCAATAAGCTCACAAGGGTCTGGGCGACGCGCATAAAACCGTATGTAGCCTACCCGCTTGTGGAGAAAGTTCGTGGACCCAAGTAAGGGAGTTGCAATGGAAATTTCTGAAAATTCCTACAGCCGCAGGCAAAAAACTGGCTTGTTTCTCGGCCCATTTCTTTTTTTGTTTCTCCTTGCTCTCCCTGTGCCACAATCGATGAGCCCAGAAGCCTGGCGTACAGCCGCTATAGCCCTTTTCATGGCTGTCTGGTGGATGACCGAACCGATTCCCATTCCTGCGACAGCCTTACTCCCGATGGTTTTATTGCCTTTTTTCGGTATTAGCAAAATGCAAGAAGCGGCGCAACCCTACGCACATCCGCTGGTTTATTTGTTTATGGGCGGGTTCATCCTGGCGCTTGGCATGCGGGAATGGAACCTGCACAAGCGTATCGCATTACTGGTGATTAAAAAAATTGGAACCGGCCCGAAACAGATTATCGCAGGATTTATGATTGCCGCTGCTTTTCTGAGTATGTGGGTCAGCAACACCGCCACAACCATGATGATGTTGCCGATTGCATTGCCGATCATTGAGCTGGCGCAGAGCAGTGAAAAGGGCCAGGAAAAACAGCTGGAAAATTTCGCCATTGCTTTGCTTTTGGGAATTGCCTATGCGTGCAGTATCGGCGGGATCGGTACGCTCATTGGCACACCACCAAATGCTTTTCTCGCCAGTTTTCTGGATCAAACGTACCACATTCAAATCGGATTTGGGCAATGGATGCTCATCGGTATGCCAGTTGTCATTTTGGGATTGCCCCTCGTTTATTTTATTATGACCAGATTTCTTTTTAAGATCGATTTGATGGAACTCGGTATGGGCAAAAAAGTCATCGATGAGGAATTGCGTCACCTTGGTCCTGTTTCACGTCAGGAAAAAATCGTTGCATTTGTCTTCGCTCTGGTTGCGATATCCTGGATTTTTCGTCCTGTCATCAACAAATGGTTACCGGGTGTATCGGATACCGGAATCGGAATGGCAGGTGCTGTTTTGCTGTTTATCATCCCTGTAGATTTGCGTAAAGGGCGTTTTCTTCTGCAATGGCATGCCATGCGGGACCTTCCCTGGGGTGTGCTCATTTTATTTGGCGGTGGTTTGTCCCTCGCCAATGCCATCGCACATACGGGTCTGGCAGAGTGGATTGGGAATCAGTTGCAATTCCTGCAATTCCTTCCCGTAGTGTTTTTCATTTTTTTAATTACAACTGTAATCGTTTTCCTGACAGAATTGACCAGTAATACCGCTACGGCTGCGGCCTTTTTACCCATTATGGCATCGGTTGCGGTTGCCATTTCACAATCGCCGCTGTTGTTGGTGCTGCCGGCTGCAATGTCCGCCAGTTGTGCTTTCATGCTCCCCGTTGCAACACCGCCAAATGCCATCGTTTATGGCAGTGGCAAAGTGTCGATTAATAATATGATGCAGGCCGGAATTTGGCTTAATATCCTGTTTATTTTCCTGATTACCGCACTGGTTTACGTGCTCTCACCTTTTGTATTTGGGTTTGCGATCAATTAGGTCTTTGAAAAATTTTACCGGCTGTATTCCTGCAAAAATCTGAGCCCATTTTGAGCAGGGCTTATTCCTACCCACTCCCTGGGTTTAGGAATAATGCCGGTAAAAATGATAATTTTGCAAAAGAGGCCGGTCGCAACAACCTGAAACAGTGAAATACAAGAGTGTAATTTTACTCCATTCCAAAATCATTTCCACAGCAGAAATAAGTCCACTCAAGTATATCGTATTTACCGGAATGCTATGGCATTTTAATTGCTCTAACGTGTTGAATTCATGACAAGAAGATTGTGGTTGTATCAACATATGAACAAAGCAGGCTAAGAATTTGCAAAAAACAAATTTCCCTGGATAGCAATTCTATTTCTCAAAAGCATTTATTTGGATTGACAACATGCAGAAACAACATAAAATATACAGTAGCCTCATCCTGAGCTTGACGCTTGTGGCATTAACAGCATTTCCTATGTGTGGTATTCACATAACACGAACTGCTTATCTGGAGAGCGATCCACACATTCGCGATATCGATGAAGACGGATATGAACTGCTGTCGGATTTCGGCGACTTAGATTCGATGCAGGTTGCACAGGATCCAAGCATGCTTCGACTTCAGGAAATTATGCAGATCGAAAGGCAGAAGATTCCCGCAGCGAACCGGGTACAAAAAGAAGAAAACGTTCCAGAGCCAGTTCGCGTTTCCAACGCGCTCGTTGAAGCGCAGCATGTAAATTTAGCCGATTTGCGAACGGAGTCCCCTCGTACAGTTGCTGTAAGAAAACAACCGGCGATGTCAAAAAAACACTTTAAGCGCCCACCGGTTTTACAGTTTGCACCACTGTTTGACAAAGCCGTTGATCTCTATTACAAACAACATTATGTGGAGGCAATCGAGCAGTTCCGGGCATTATTGGAATTCAATGCTGCGCACCCACTTGCCAACCAGTGTCAATACTGGATTGGTGAAGCATACTTTGCCATGGGCGCGTATTATGCCGCCGTGGTCGAATATGAGAAAGTCGCCTTGTTTCCTCATTCGCCAAAATCCTCAGATGCCAGACTGATGATCGGGATTGCGCTTTTTCGCGTTGGAGAAAATTCTCTGGCTGAGCGTGAGCTGGAGGGGCTGCTCGCTGACAACGAAAAACAATCTGTACAGATTACCGCACAACGCTATTTGCGCAAAATTTCACAGGCATAGAATTCTGGCGGGAGAAAAGGAAGGATATTTCAGACAGTAATAGACATCTCGGAGAGAACATTTTTCGTTGCATCCCCTTCGTTCAATAGCATGTCAATTATGGACAGCCCAGGAATAAACTCCTCAAATTGTTGATAATGGGGAATGGGCTGCATTTTCATGTAGTGAATGTTTATTGGCTGTACCTCGCTTCGTTTTTGTTCAAGATAATCCCGCAATTGCACTTCCACTAAATACTCGCTGCAACCAATCTTCTCCCCCCACTCGGATATTATGGCTGCACCATCGCTGTGTGCACCCAATTCAGATGTCCGCAAAAATTTGCAATCGATGGATAATTCCTTCTGCAAAAACTCAATCCAGCTCATGTTAAAATCGATAAGAAAATCATACTTCTTTTGATAAATTTTATGAATAGCCAGATCATATTTTTCAAAATAAGCCGCATTTTTATAATTGACAATCAAGCTCTTCCACTGCTTTTGTCGCCATGAATTCGCATTGTTTATATGTATATCCTGAATCCGTTGTTGTCCACGGCCGCGTGTTAAAACAGGAATCGTCAACCATTGCGCACCGTGGACTGTCTTGATCAGGCAGCGATTGATCTTCGATTTTGTTACAAACTGCACATCATCAGCCAGTAATAAAGTGGATGCGTGTATGGCTTTGGCCCAAAAAATAGCATCCGGTATGAATTCGGGTTTGTGGGCAGCGAAAGTCATAAGTGCACGTTTTCCAAAGCGATTATTGTCGCTGTGGTTTCCCGCAAACGTTGCATTGATTGGTTGCCGCTTGTCACCAGAAAGCAATCGATACCAATCGCTTCTGCGACTTCAAAATCATGAATCGTATCGCCTATGAGTGCAATTTCTTCAGCAGGACGACCTATATCCTGCAGCAATCGCTTGCCTTCAGCAATTTTCCCGTCACCACGGTGATTTTCAGCGCCAACGACGTATTCGAACAAGTGCTGAATGCGAAAACGTTGAAGAGAATCCTCCAAATAAGACTGTTTGTAAGCTGACAAAATCGATTGGCGTTTGCCTTCATTGTACCAGTGGTAAAGAAAATTCCGGCAAGCCGGATGCAAATCGCAGGCAGATTTACGAGCTTCATATTCCTGCATGAACTCCAAACTCACTTCATCAAAGGAACTTTCCGACCATTCGAATCCCAACTCCTGGTAGAAGGCCAGCAAGGGAAAACCAAAAATTGCCTGATGCCGTTCCAGAGTCAGCTCAGGTAAATTTTCCCGCTGCAATTGTTCGTTCATTATTTGAATATTCATCGGCACATCATCGATGAGTGTACCGTTCCAATCCCAAATCAAGTGAGTATATTTTTCAAATTGTGTTTTGTCAAACATTGTTCATTTTCTAATTTTCGTTGTAAGGATGACTGTTCCGGAACCTACAGTCCGAATATTTAATTTTCGAGAGCAATACTTTCGAACAAACTTTTGGTTTATCATAAACTTCCACGCAACAACTGCGGGAAAAGTGCCAGTAAACCGAACCGGATAAACCGGCCTGCCAATCCGGAAGCAAAGAAGCGGGCAAAATTGAGTTTGAGCATGCCTGCAAGAATACTAACGACGTAAAAAGGAGGAAATCCAACGGAAGCGCTTAGAAAGATAAAAGCGTCAGAACGTCCTTGCCACTTTTGAAATTTTTCTTCCACCTCAGCCAGTTTTGCTTCATATTTTCCCATTGGAATTTTAATCACACCACGCCCTGCATAGAACAGCATGCCCTTAGCAAGCATTTGTCCCAAAGCTGCAACGAAACCAACCTGCCAGACAATGTTGTCTTCAGACATCGCAGCAACGCCGATCACGATAGCTTCTGCATTGACAATGGGAATAAAACCGCTGATAAAGCAGAGAATAAATGTTGAAATATAGATATTTTCGGGAGTTATGTATTGTTCAAAATTCATGATTCATCGTATTCGGTGAAGTTCATTTCTCTTAATATTTTCGTGAGCGTGATGAGGGGCAGGCCGATGATTGCCGTCCAGTCATCGCAAAATATGGATTCAAAAAGCTTAATTCCAGCACCTTCAATTTTATAAGCACCCGCACAGTTCAAGGGATTTTCCAGTTTGATATACTGCATAATTTCTTTATCGGTTAAATCGGACCGAAGGCATAAGCGAGCTGAGTTGAGCGTCGATTCACTTTTTCCGTTTTGTGTATCGATTACATGGACAGCTGTGTGCAATTGATGCTCTTTTCCGCGCATGTATTGCAATTGGTTCAGTGCATTTTCATACGTTCCCGGTTTGCGCAGAATTTCGTCACCAAGGGCGGCAACCTGATCTGAACCGATGATTAGGGCATTTTTAAAATGCGTCGCAACAGCTTCGGCTTTTTGCCGGGCGAGGCGTTCTGCCATCTTTGAAGGTGTTTCGCCTTTGTGTTCTTTTTCCACAATTTCGGGTGCTGCGGTGATAAACGGAATATGCAGTCTTCTTAGCAATTCCGCTCGGAAAGGCGATGTCGAAGCCAGCACGAGTTGTCTCTTCATGCAGCAGTTCCCTGCGACGAGCTGGTTTTTCGAATTCCCAGAGCGAATCCCTGGAAAAGTGCCTGAATGAGCCCCCAATTGCCTTTCAGCACTTCCCGAAATATAAAAACCATGGATCCCAGAAAAATAAAAAGTGGCATGCTCAACCAATGGTACCAGCGTGCATAACGACGAAAAAATATCAGGCTGTGCGCGGTTCTCAGCTCGGTTTTTAAAGGTGTCAACCCACCCCCACTAAACGAGGACACTTTGTGCCACAGCTTTGCTTTTGGGACATAGCGTAATTTGTAACCTGCTTGACGAATTCGCATTGAGAGATCCGCATCTTCGACGTAGCTTGGAAAAAAGACTTCATCAAAAAGGCCGACTTCTTTTAACACACTCACTCTTAAAAGCAATGCGCAGCCGGTTATATAATCGGAGTCCTGTACCGCATCATTCGTGTTGGTGTCGACTTTTCGTATCTGCCTGTGTGTTGTCAATCCGGTAAAAAAATTAACATTGCCACCGGCAAACCAGATTTTATCTGGTTCATCGAAATAGTAAATTTTGGCTCCAAGCGCTCCAGTAGTTTCCTCCTTTATACCCACATCGATCAGTTCACTCAATAAATTCTTGTCAACGACGATATCGTTGTTCAGCAGAAAAATCCATTCAGCTCCTTTGCTGAGCGCATATTCCATCCCGACGTTATTGCCACCGCCAAAGCCAAGGTTCTGTTCGTTTTCCATTAATTCGATATTCGGAAAGCGTTCGCGAATAAAAATGGGCGAACCGTCGCTTGAACCATTATCGACGACGAGTATCCGGAAATTCGCATATGTCATCTGCAGAATCGATTCAAGTGCATCTTCGATAACACTAAGGCCATTGAGATTCAGAACAACGCAGTATACAAGCGGGTTGTGTGATTGGAGGGTCATAGATTTTTATAAGGGTATGTTTTGTTAAAATGAACCACGGATTTCACGAATTATGTTTGTCTTTCTATCGGCAAACGAAATATTCGCAAGCAGCAAAATTCATAAAGCGTACAAAATACTGAGAAAATAGGCGATTCACAACAGGAGAATAAAATTGTATTTCTACCGTTGAAGCATTGCATTTCCACAATGAATTTTATATAATCCCATCTTTCGAATAGAACCTGACTTTCACCCATAAAACGAAGCAAATTTGTGCAATTTCAAATAAAGATGAGAATATGAAAATACAGATATTGGTAGACTCGGAGAATTTTTGGGCAGATTTACAGAAAGAGATTTTAGCCGCAAAAGAATGCGTACTGGGGCAAACAATGTCTTTTGAAGGAGATGCGGTCGGGCGAATGTTTTCCGAGACTATTCGCCAATCCTTGGCGAAAGATAAACGGCTTTTGCTTGACTCTTACATCCGCGCAATTATTAACGACCAGTTTCTGTATTCATTCAAAAGCCGCAACGATGCGGCTCTCATGGCGGAAGTCCGTGCAACGAGCGAGTTGATTGAAGAAAACAGGCAAGCAGGCATTCAGAGCAAATTCACAGAACCGCTTGGCCTTTTTTTCTATAAAATCTCCATGCGCAACCATAAAAAACTGGTGATTATTGATGATCGCATCGCCTATATCGGTGGCATTAATTTTTGCGACCACAATTTTTACTGGCATGATATGATGCTGCGTATCGAAGAGCCGGAAATCGTCGCTTATTTGAAGCACGATTTTGAGATGACCTGGGCTGGGAAGAATGTCGGAGCAATAAAAAAGTTCGATGATTTCACACTGATCACCCTGGACAAACGCAACAATGAGAATCTTTTTCAACCGGTTTTTCATGTAATTGACGCAGCCCAAAGTCACATTTTCGTTGAAAGCCCCTACCTCACTTTTCCATTCATCGATAATTTACGTTCAGCTGTCAAACGGGGTGTTAAAGTGACGATTTGCAGTCCGGATGCGAATAATTGGGGGTTGATGCGAAAATACATGCTTTGGGAAGCCAACCGATCGGGATTCGATTTGCAGCTCTATCAGGGGAAAATGTCGCACCTCAAAGGCATGCTCGTGGACGAAAAAACGCTGGTTGTCGGCTCAACGAATTATGATTTTCTCAGTTATCGGGCGCACATCGAAAATATCGCCATCATACACGATGCAGACCTGGTACAGCAATTTAAGGAAAAAGTAATTGCGCCAGATATAGCAAATTCCCGAACTGCAACTGAGGGTGAATTGCAGACGAATGGTTTCCTGGCGTTTGCGAGTATGAAACTTTTGGAACAAATCTCAAGAGTACTGAAATTTTTCCCCTGAAATGCCGAGATATAATCAGGCCCACAAAAAACTAACAATTTTTTCTTTCTGAAATTGCGCATTTTGTGTCGCTGTTTGTACTTTTTCAACAAAATTTGGTGATCAACCAAATGCTTTGCTGTACACTTCATTTTTGTAAAAAAAAGGCAAGTACTGCACTGCACCTTTTGAAAACATCTGATTGCTTGCCGATTTATTATGGAGCATTCCACCCTGTATTGAAATACAACATGCACAACAGCGCAGGGCGGCATGCTCCATTTTTTTTATCCACGAATCTGTCCGTTTCCCCGCACAATAAACTTGCTGCTCGTCAAAGCCTCCAATCCCATTGGGCCCCTTGCGTGTAATTTTTGTGTAGAAATACCGATCTCTGCACCAAATCCAAATTCGAATCCATCGGTGAACCGGGTGCTGGCATTAACATACACAGCTGCAGCGTCGATTTCATTGAGAAAACGTTCTGCCGCTGTGACATTCTGCGTAACAATTGCTTCCGTGTGCAGTGAAGTGTAGGTGCGGATGTGTTCGATTGCTGCATCCAGAGATGGCACAACTTTTACCGCCAAAATTAAACTGAGGAATTCCTCTCCCCAATCACTTTCAACAGCCTGTTTTGCCGCTGGAAATACCGCACACGTTTTCTCACAACCACGGATTTCAACACCTTTGTCAACCATTGCCTGCAGAATTGCCGGTAATAATTTCACAGCGTGGTTTTCATGCACGAGTAAAGTCTCCATCGCGTTGCAAACGCCGGGGCGTTGTGTTTTCGCATTTACGGCAATATTATGCGCCATCTTCTCCTCAGCGCTGGCATCGATGTAAACATGGCAATTACCAACACCGGTTTCGATAACCGGAATTGTCGCATTTTGCACAACGCTTTGAATCAAACCAGCACCGCCACGGGGAATGAGCACGTCAATAAGGCCATTCGCTTTCATCATGTCAGCTGCCACGGCGCGGTCTGTGTTCTCTACTAACTGGATACTTTGTGCAGGCAAACCAGCTTCTGCAACCGCAGCGGAAAGGACCTCGACGAGTTTCATATTGGAATGGAATGCTGATTTTCCGCCTCGCAAAATGACTGCATTTCCTGATTTCAGGCAAAGAGCGGCGGCGTCGACCGTCACATTGGGTCGTGCTTCGTATATAATGCCAACTACACCAAGCGGTACACGAATTTTGTTTACCTGCAATCCGTTGGGACGTATTTGCCCGCTGATACAGGTTCCAACAGGATCAGGAAGGGCAATAATCTGTTCCACCGCTGCAGCGATACCTTCGATTCGTTCGGCTGTCAGGAGCAATCTGTCGAACAACGATTCTTTCAATCCATCTCTGCGGCCATTGTCCATATCGAGTTTATTTGCCGCAATAATTTCATTGCACCGCATTCGTAATGCCGCGGCCATTTTGGCCAATGCTCCGTTTTTTTGTGAAGTAGTCGCAGTGGCCAATACAGTCGCGGCCCGACGTGCCTGTTCACCTTTCACTTGAATTTCACTCTTCGTCATGGTCGGTCTCCTTTTGGTGACGGAAAATAAATAAATTGTCGCGGTGAATGATTTCGGGATTGCCCTGATAACCCAGAATCTGGGGGAAGAGCCGGCTGTGGATTCCCTTCAATTTTTCAATCTCAACTGCACTGTAATTAACCAGGCCGCGAGCAATTTCTTCTCCTTTTAAATTGGATACTGCCACGATATCTCCAGCCTGAAATTGTCCAATCACACCAACGATTCCTGCAGCCAGTAAACTTTTTTTACGACCCAGAAGAGCAGCGTGTGCGCCGTCATCCACGACGAGGGTGCCATTAACCGCACTGCTCATACCAATCCAGCGTTTTCGGCTGTCACGCCAGGTTGTTTGGGGGATGAAATGCGTGCCAATATCTTCCTCAGCCAGAATACGTTCGAGTACATTTTTTTCCCGGCCATTGGCGATGAATACATGCGCGCCACCTTCTGTTGCTTTGCGTGCACCCTCAATTTTCGTTATCATCCCACCTCGACTATGCGCCGATGTCGATTTCCCTGCGAGGGTGAGAATTTCTGGCGTAATTTTTTCGATACGGCTGAGGCGCTTGCCAAGCTGGCTTCCTTCTCTTTCATGCAAGCCACCCACATCAGACAAAAAAATGAGTGTACCCGCATTGACGAGGCCGGTCACCTGCGCTGCGAGGTTATCGTTGTCACCAAATTTTATTTCTTCTGCTGAAATTGTATCATTCTCATTAATGATTGGGATGACTTTTTTTTCAAATAATGTATACAATGTGTTGCGGGCATTCAAATAACGGCTGCGAACACGAAAATCATCGGCGATCAGTAATATTTGGGCTATGGTAATTTGCTCTTGCTGAAACAAATGGTTATAAATATCGATCAGCAAGCCTTGACCGACAGCAGCTGCTGCCTGGGATTCCCGCAGACTTTTTACTTTGCTGATCCCAAGCCGTGCCATGCCAACCCGAACTGCACCTGAGCTAACCAATACGACTTCATGTCCGCTATGCGCAAGTTTTGCCAGTTGTTTTGTGAAATCGTTGAGGTAATTTATATCGATCAAACCTTCCTTGTCGGTGAGTGTATTGGTGCCGACCTTAACGACCACTCTTTTGGTACTCCCCAATTTCATCGAGCATCTCCTTATGTTAGAATTTTGGGGCAGAAAAATACAAGAAATAGAATAAATATGCAAATTTAAATATTTTGTGGAATCGTTTTAAAGGTGTCGGCTATTTTGCCAAAAATAAATTGGATTTTTGAGAATACTTATTACTTGATGCCTGTGTTGTCTCGGGATTGATAAAAAAGAATCCGAGTAAAAATGTGACAAACTGGATTTCTCATGTATTTGAAAATTCGTTGTATTTGAGTGTGTTTACTATGGGAGAAATCCATAAAGGAATTGAAAAACTACCGGATGGAAAGAAGAAAAACGGACTGCATCGTTGGATAAATAAAGATTTAAAAACCAGGTTTTCGAACAGGATTCTTGATTTTGATTTGCACGCCTCAGAAAAATGGGGCGAACTACAGGGGAAGGCGGAACTAACTGGAGAGTCACTCTCATTAATTGATGGATGGATTATGGCAATTGTGCTGGTGACACGCAATGTAAATGATATGCGAGCGAGTGGTGCAAACATCCTAAATCCATGGGATCAACAGGCGTAAAGTTTCCGATTCTCCAAAATTCTGACTTCATTCAACGATTACACATCCAAATCATAGCGATCAATTCGATTGCGCAGCGTATTGCGATGAATTCCCAACAATTTCGCAGCCTGCACCTGGTTGTTTCCAGTTTTCTGTAAGGCTTTTGCAATCAAAATTTTCTCCACAGTTGGCCAGAGCTTCAGGTTTGATTTCCCGGTCATTATTTTTGAAATGATCCTATCCAGGGCTATTTCATCTTCTTCCACTGAGGGCACGTTACGATCTTCCACCGAAGAATCGAGTTCGATTTCTTCGATTGCGATATACCCACCTTTGGCAAGCACGATTGAACGACGAATACAATTTTCCAGCTCACGAACATTACCGGGCCAGTTGTACTCTTTGATTTTTTTATGGGCTTCCTGAGTCAAACCCTGAATATTTTTTCCGGTTTCTTCGTTGTATTTTCTGATGAAATAGTTCACCAGTTGGATCAAATCATGCTTTCGATCGCGCAGAGGTGGTAATTGAATGGTGATTACGTTCAACCGGTAATACAAATCCTCACGAAAATTTCCGGTTTTTATAGCATCCTCAATATTCACATTTGTTGCCGCAATAAGGCGGACGTTGGTTTTAATCGTCTCTTTGCCACCCACACGACTGAATTCCCCCTGTTGAATGACACGCAAAATTTTTGCTTGTGTCGATACGGGCATTTCCCCGATTTCATCCAGAAACAAAGTCCCACCATCCACTTGCTCGAATTTTCCGATATGCCGGTTCACTGCGCCGGTGAAAGCCCCTTTTTCGTGGCCGAAAAGTTCGGATTCCAGCAGACTCTGGGGAATAGCCGCACAGTTGATTTCCAGAAATGGTTGATCCGCGCGACGACTGTGTTGGTAGATTGCACGCGCGACTAATTCTTTTCCCGTACCACTTTCGCCCCGAATGAGAATAGTTACATCCTGGCTTGCCACCTGTCCAATGAGTTTATAAACCTCTTGCATGGCTTCGGAGCTGCCCACGATCAGGTCACCTGATTCCTCGCTTTCCTTTTTTGTGGAGAGAGAAACATTGCGTCGCATCTGTTCGCTGTTATGCAGTGCTTTCCTGATGACACTGCGCATTTTCTCCACATCGAATGGTTTAAGCATGTAATCGAAGGCGCCGTTTTTCATGGCGGTGATTGCTGTATTCAACGTGCCAAAGGCGGTCATCATTATAACCGGAATGCGGGCATCGATCTCCTTCATCTTTGTTAAAGCTTCCAAACCACCCATGCCCGGCATTTTCACATCCATCACAATGACATCCGGCTTCTCCTGTTGCATTTTTTCAATGCCGGTTTGCCCATCGTGAGCCGAGAGAATTGTGTAATCCTGTGGAAAAATTTTTTTGAATGAATAATGTATATTAGGCTCATCATCGACGATGAGAATGGTTTTATTTGCTGATACCACTTTGTTCCTCGTTTTTTATAGCGACACACGCGTCTAATGTGTTTCCGGCAGGCGAACTGTTACAATCGTGCCGACACCAGGTGTGGATTCAATATGCACTGAACCCAAATGAGCTTCAATGAGGCTTTTTACAATGGAAAGCCCAAGCCCTAATCCCTTCTCCTTGGTGGAAGTGAACGGTACGAATAAATTCTTTTTTACCGCATCTGGCAAGCCACTGCCATTGTCATGAATTTTTACTTCGATAAATTTATCGTCAGTGGTGCCACATTGTACTTTTATTTTTCCACCTTCAGGCACTGCGTCACTGGCATTGAGCAATATATTTAAAAATATTTGCTGCAATTGAACTGGATCTGCCCACACAAGTGGCAGTTTATCCGGGACACATTTGGTTAACTGGATGTTTTTTTTGCTTAAATCGTAGTTCAAAAGCAAAAAGGAGTTTTCCAGTATTTTACCAAGTTGACACCATTCGCGTTCGGGTTCCTTTAAGCGCGTGTAATCCAGCAACTGCGTAATTATCTTATTCATGCGTTGCAGTTCGGTACTGATGACGTGTCTATCTTCTTCGTTAAGCGTTTCGCCTGCTTCAAAAATCATTTTAATAATCGTAAGAGGATTGCGGATTTCGTGTGCAATGCCGACTGCCAGTTCCCCGACAGCCGCCACACGTCCGGCTCGCCGGGCCTGGTCTTCAAGGAGCACCGTCTGTTCATGCAAGTGGGCATTGTCGATAGCCACTGCACAGAGATCGGCAAAAGTACGCAGCAGGCGTTTTTCTTCATCGCTGAACTCATAACTATAACTTTTGTATATATTGAGTAGCCCAATGGCCACATCCCGGGCAACCAACGGTACGGTTAAAAGCGCATGAATGCCTTCATTGTCCGTAATTTCTTCCAGTTTTTCGTGCTTAACATCGCGCAAATTTTTTATTCGACGGGATTTCTTGTCGCGCAGCACCTTACCATAAAGAGTGCCTGAAATCGGGATGCTCTTTCGCTGTAAATTGAAATCCCCACCATAGTAGGCTTTAAGTTCCAACGATTTTCCATCCTCTGAAACAAGCATTATCGAACAAATATTGGAATGCATCAACTCTGCTGTTCGTTCCACAATCTGATTCAATATTTTTTCCACCGAGAGGGAGCTGGCAATCATTTTATTAATTTCGATGAGCGTCGACAATTCTTTGACCTGCCGGTTCACAGTATCGAACAAATTGCCGTTATGAATCACCTGTGCTGATTGATTTGCCAGGAGGGTGAGCAAAGCGACATCTTCCTGCGTAAAGGCATGCTTTCGGGTGCTATCCACATTCAGTACGCCTATGAGCTCATGCTCCAGTTTCATTGGCACGGCCAGCTCTGTTTGAATGTCTTCTTTTACCGGAATATAGCGTGGTTCATTTGTGACATCACTCACAAGAATTGGCTCACCCGAAAGCGCAACCCAACCTGTAACACCCTCGCCGACACGCAAACGGACATCACCGATATGCTTCACAAAACCCCGGGAAACTTTGATCTCAAGGATATTATTTTCCCAATCAACCATAACCAGCGAACCGCTTGTGGCATCTGTGATTTTGACAGCGGCATCAATTATTGAGTTAAGTGATTTTTGTGGATCGAGGGAGGCCGAGATTTCCTGAAACAACTCATAGAGAAGGAAATAACGATTTTCCGTGTATCCGTTTTTATCTGTCAGTGGCAAATTGTGGCCTGTTTTTTTTCCGGGCGAAAGTGCAATTCCATGTTTTGGGGTTTATGAAAAACAAGAATGAACTTGACCTTTAACTTGTATTAAACGAGATTTAAGTTACAGCTTTCAGAGTGGTTTCGCAACAGAACATTCAGCGTGATTCTTTAAGAAACGTGCCTATCTTAAAAAAATTTGCATGCAACAACCAACCGAATTCTTTTGCGATCGCGGTTGATTCCTAAACGAAAAATAAATATAAAGACAAGCATTATGCCAGAAAAAATTCGGATTGACTATTTTCTGATAAGGTTTTATAAGAATAGTATGTTATATCGTAAATTATTCCTTCGTTCGATTCCTGATTTTTTAATTCACCTGCCCTATTTTAAGCAGTTGAGTTAAGTTCTTTATTAATAATTGTCCAATGGAGCAAGTATATGCAGCAAAAACAATTTCTGGGTATGATGCCAATTCTTCCAACAGCAATTTTACCGGATGGAACTCTTGATGAAAAAAGTCAGCGGCGCCTTGTACGCTACGGTTTGCAAAGTGGTGCGGTGGCCATCGGTCACTTTGGCTTTGCCTCGGAATTCCACAAAATTTCCGACACTGACCGCAGGCAGCTGATCAAAATAATTGTCGATGAAACGGCTGGCAGAGTTCCGGTTTTCATCGGTGTGACGGCGCAGGGTTTTGGCATTTCTATAAATTACGCGAAGGAAGCCGAGCAGCTCGGTGCCGACATTATTATGGCGGCATTACCGCTGATAAATTTGCCTGATTCAGAGGCTGCTTTTTCTTTTTACCAAAAACTCTCACAAGCCGTGAACCTGCCAATTATCATCCAGGATGTGCCTGAATCGGCCAACGTGCTGTCTCCGGAGCTTGTGTGGCGGATGTATCAGGAAATCGAAAATGTGAAATATGTCAAAGCCGAGGGGAGTAATTTCGTCCCCAAAATCGAACAAATCATGCAGCTTTCCCAGGGTAAACTTGAGGTTATTGGTGGCGCTGGTGGCCGACACATGATTCATTTGCTGCGTCTTGGTGTGACGTCCTTTATGACAGGTACGGAAGCACTTGAATTGCACGGCGCAGTCGTCAAAGCATTTCTGGCGAATGAAAAGGATGAAGCTGCTCAACTTTATTTTGAAAAAATCCTGCCCTATTTTATGTTTTATGAAAGCTATAGCGAGGAACTTTTGAAATCAATGCTGCACCTACGAGGTATTATTGATCATCCGGATGTAATTGCACCACGTGCTAAACCACAAATGAGCGAAATCGAGGGGCAGGAGTTTCGTTGGATATTGGATCGAGTTGGATTGTTGGAGAGGTGGGAAGAGTTTTTATGAGGGAACTATAACGCATGAGACGGATCCGGGAATATCCCGAATCCATCTTTGTTGCATTCTACTTCAAAAACATCATTTTTTTCGTCTGCACAAACACTTTCCCCGAGGCACCGTGTGCGATCATTTTGTAGACGTACACACCCGCTGCAACTGGTTGTCCTGCTGCGTTTTTCCCTTCCCATTTGACCTGATAATGGGAGGCACTCTGCAATTCATCGACGGCATCATAAACCAGCCGGCCGGAAATATCATAAATCGTCAACCTGACCCAGGCTTGCTCCGGCACTGCATAATGAATGACAGTTCCCGGATTAAATGGATTGGGAAAATTCTGTGACAGCACATAATCCTGCGGGACTTCACGAAAGGTTAAAACACCCACCGTTGCATTGACCACGAGCTGTAGGTTCAGAAAAACCGAAGGCTTGTCAGGATCGTTGCTGGTGATTTCCAACGCGAATTTTTCCATGGTGCCGCCATTCAGGCTGGCTGCATTAAAGGCCAATTGCACAAGCATGCTGTCACCGGGTACGACTGTTCCGGTGTATTTATCAGCGATCAGCCATTCCGGTAATGCGTTTGCAGAAATTTGCCATTGCAAATCCGCTAAACCCATATTACCGATGTGAAATGCCATTTTCGCTGCCTCACCACTGTTCACGGTTACGAACAGTGATTCAGGTACCAGCGTTATAAAAGGGGCACCAAAAACATCAACGAGCACCTCAATAACGATATTTGGTGAATCCGGATCGTTTGATTGCACCATGATGGCGCCCTTGTGGGTGCCCGGGGACAGCGTATCTGTTTGCATGTGTACCAGTATTTCGGTGCTGTCACCGGGATTGAGCGACCCGGATTGTGGCTGCACAGAAAGCCAGGGAGAAAAGTAAGTCCACGATGTCGTGAAATTGAGTATTCCCAGCCCGATGTTGTAGATTTTAACTTTTCTATCCGCGATGCCGCCTGGTGGTATTTGCGCACGCAGCGTATCGAAGGAGACGAGAATATCAGGTAAATTGCCGTTGCCGGTCTCGACAACCAGAGAAATAAGCACAGGCCATTGAGCATTTTCTGCATCATTTGAGGAAATGAACAGCGTATCACGGTAAGTTCCAACATCCAGCCCCTCCGCTGATAACAAAACTCGCATGGTGTCTTCCTTGCCGGGTTGCAAAGTACTATTTATGTGCGAAAGTTGAATCCAGTTTTGACTTTTTGCAGCGGACCATTGCAATTCACCGCTGCCCTGATTGCTAATTATTATCTCGTGTTCATGGGTTGTTCCCTGGGGTATTCGGCTGCTGAGATTGTCCTGTGAAACCACCATTTTCGGATTTTGTGCGATAACCGTGAGATACACTTCCACCTTCACCAGCGGTGTGCCGGGATCATTAGATGCTATAAACAAGGTGTCTGCATAGTCGCCACCAGCGAGTCCGGTTGCATCGACGGTTACGGAAAAATCGACGGAACTGCCTTGCTGCACAATGCCGTTGCTGTGCGATGGTTTGACCCAATTCTCCTTCCACGTCATCGACCATTGCAGATCTGCTGTCCCATTGTTTAAAATGGCAATTGGATGAACTGTGCTTTCGCCTTCGTTCAAGGTCGCGACCAGACTGCTCTGCGACACGCTGATCTGCGGCAATTCGTTGGTAACCAGCATGAGTACGGCAATCTTTCTCTCCGGCATGTTGGGATCAGAAGTGGTAAGCAGTAATGTATCTGAGTAGGCGGCAACAGATAAACCAATCGACTTTACTATTATAAAAACACTGTCCGTTTTATCCGGCTGCCCGAGACCCAGGGTTGGCGAAACGTCGATCCAGCCTGCATTCCAGGAAAGTGCCCAATTTAATCCACCACTACCCGTATTTTTTATTTCCAGAAGAAACGTCAAACTGTCCTCTTGAGCCAAAGTCGTGCTGAAGTTATCAGAATTTATCCATAACTCGGGAATCGATTCTTCAACTTCCAGGGATATCGGAATTTCAACCAGGGGATGGTCCGGGTCGTCGGAACTAATTCGAATCGTATCTGCGTAAGTTCCTGTTGACAGATTCCGCGCATTGAGCACAAAATCAAGGGTGTCAGCCACGTTCGGCACCGTCGATGCGGAGGTCAAGTAGAGTGTATTCCATGATTGACTGTTCGTCGCAGTCCAGTTCAAGTTTACAGTCCCGAGATTATGGACGAGAAGTCGTTTTTCAATGCTGTCTCCACTGGTTACTGTGGCAGAAATAGATTGTGGGGAAACACTAATTATTCTGCCGATGCCAGTAACACTGAAAGTTACGGGAATGAGAACAAGGTGATTATCTGGATCGTTGTTGTTTATAGCGATCTCGCTCGTATAGGTACCCGTTGATAGGGAGCCGGCATTGAGTTGTGCATTAAAAGTTGTGGATTCACCGGGTGCGAGGGAGCCACTCGGATTATTTACCAGCAACCAGTTTTGGCCAATTGGTGCATTAGCAAACCAGCTCAATGTGCCATTCCCGGTATTTTGCAGCGATATAGTTTTTGTCAGATTACCGCCTTCTGCCACTTGTTCACTGATACTATCCGGTGTCACTGAAATATGCGGTGTTTCTGTGACAGTAAACTGAACGAGGACAAGAAGTTGGTCCTGCGTTTCATTGCTGTTTTGGATAATGAGCGTGTCTGTATATGTGCTGGCAGTCAGGCCGGTTGCCTCAAATGTTATTTCCACTTCTGTCGATGTCTGTGGCTGAATGGTTGCTGTCGTTTGTGCCGCTGAAATCCAGGCGGCATACCAACTCAGCGACCAATCCACAGCCTGATTTCCGGTATTGCTGATTGTAAGCGTGCTACTTGTGCTGGAATTGACTTCCGAGGTTTCTTCAAATATTTCAGGAGAAACCGCCAGAATGCCCTCAAAGGGATTGGCAACAACAGCATTTGAAAATTCTGAGGTATTCCAGTTGGGATCGGATGCTGTTGCAGTAATAAATTTCCCCTGATCCACAGTATGCATTAAGGTGGTGTTGATCGTCGCATTCCCATCGGCATCTGTAGCGACTTCCATGGCATCGAGATAGCGTTGGCCCTCGCCGTATCCCGAAGGATCAGAGGTATCACTAACGAAAAATTCGATGCGGAATGCCGTATTCGGTGTGCTGTTGAGTGTGCCATTGATTTGCGTTTCGCCATTGGTTGCAGAGAGTAAAACCGGAGCATTTTGCCAGTTGTTAACGCCGGTGTCTGCATCTTTGTCATCACCTTCGTTTGGCCAGTCGTCATAGCCGAGATCAATACCAAGGCCGTTGCGGTTCCTGTAGATGTTATTGCTCCACATTTTTATTCCAGTCCCGGCACCCGATTGCAGCATGATGCCACCGTCCTGGTTGAAAGCAATGGTGTTCGCTTCACCGGCACCAGCCCCGCCGACCACGGTTTGCTCGCAGTTATTTTGCAGATAAATGCCTGGACCAGTATTGCTCAATTCCAGCGTTCCTGATGTATCCGTGCCGATGTAATTCCCCTGAATGAAATTGCGCGGTGCGCCGTCAATCCAGATTCCGGCATCCGTCGAACCGCCGATGACATTTCCGGCGCCTGGCTTGCCGATGTAATTGCCTTCGACGCCACCATTGATTGTGACGCCGTTGGATTGTGGAATTGTGGCGGTACCGGTCGCGTTCACCCCAATATAATTATTGAGAATTTCATTACCACTGCTGCCACTGTTATTGATTTGCACGCCAGCCGAATTGTTACCAGAAATAAGATTGCGTGCTTTCCCATTCATTCCACCAATAATGTTGTTCTGTGCGTCATCCTGCAATGTCACCCCGGCAGCCCATTGATCGAGTTTCTTCGTTCCGGTCAAGTCCGTCCCGATATAATTACCCTCGATACGATTTTCACGACTGTCCGGCCCAACGATGCGAATACCACCGAGAATCAGGTTACGACCGGATGCAATTGTGTCCCCGATCAAATTATACGATGAGCTCGTAAGCATGATGCCATCATTTCCGGGACTTGATTTTGTCGCGCCATCATTTTCGACGTTGACAAAGACACCTTGCACCACATTGCTGTCGGAGAAATTAAATTGCAGACAGGCGCCCTGCTGGCTGTTGAGTATCAAACCACGAATGGTGTTCTTGTCAGACTCAAACGCTAAACCCTGAACGCTGTTTTCCCCATCGAATTTAAGCTCAACCATGTATTTTGCATCGATCGAATCACCAAAAACGGCAGTGTTCGCGCTAGCTCCAGGTTGTGTAAAACCATCAATATGAACTGGATAAATAACCGTCGGGATACCAACATCCACGTTAATAGTCTTCAGTTCGGTAAAATCCATATTGAATGTGATATAAATCGTCGAATCTGCATACCATGGCGGTCTGGCGTTGGCTTCTTCAATGGCTGCCTTAAAAGAGCATTTGCCTGTTGAAGTTTGGCACATTCCATCCCCGAAATTATTGTCTTCATAATTGCCGCCGCCGGTAACAACCAGCGTATCCACGAGTAATTTATTGAAACGAATGGGGACGCGAACCAAATCACGGTCATACGTGTTGCCGGTGTGCATACGGGTGAAATAGAGATAAACATCCTGACCGGTAATTTCAAAATTGCGCGACGTATCGGCATGATCGATAATGGTTGGATAAGCAAGAACGTCCTCATAAACGCTGTGTTTTGGATTGATGAGCAGGTTCGCATCCATAATTTTCTTGCGGACCGTCCAGTGAATCAAATCTTCAGAAAGGGAATAATAAAATCCCCAGACACCACCTTTTTGCGCAGAGCCAACAATCATCCATTTGTTAAAGTAGGTGTTCCATGTCAGGCTGGCACTCATTTTCTCGAGGGCACCATCCGCAGCAATTGGTTTCGCTACATGATCGTTGGGATCAAATCCTGTGTCGTTGTGGGGATCGACGAACTGGATATTGTACTCACTGCCGCCCCAGGCACGCCAGCTTGTGGGATCGCTCAGATCCTGTGTACGCATAATTCCGGTTCCCCAATCATAGGCGCCGCGAGCTTCGAGGTGAATGAGCACATAATAGTAACCGTCATTTGGATTTCTTATGATGTTGCTGCCACCAAAAATTCCGGATGGGCCAATGTCCGGTTCGTAAGGATAGGGAATCGTGGCAACAAAATGATTGGGAGCGGTTACGTGGGTGAATGTCCGCCCGGTGTCGCTTGAGGCCGCAGATGTTAAACCGTTATACCAGCATTTTAAATAATCACCGGAGGGACAGGAAACAAAGTCCGTGTTTTCTGCGCCATGAAATTCATTGTGGATTATGGCATGAATCGTTTTGCCGTCGGTTGTGTATGTGCCGACGATCCATTCGTGATCATTCCACTGCGCTGGGTCGTGATTTTTATGGGAGGTGAGAATGGGGCCGTTGGCGCAGTCACGCACAAAGGAATCAAAATCGTCGCCGATCATGCGGTAGTTAGTGTAGTGTGGCGCGATCAGCTGAATTTTTCCATCGGCGTCTCTGAAAAATCGTGCTGGAGCGTCCGGAATATCAATTTGTTCACAGCTATCCGCCGACCAATCGAAGACAATTTCTTCTGCACCGAGTATATCGACGGCACCAGGATAAATGAGTTGGGCATAAATAGGGGATGCCCAACCCAGAACAGTAAAATAAATGAAAAATTTTGCAATTGAATAGTAACGTGGGGACATAGGAATCTCCAAAGTGTGGTGATGGGTAGTTTTGGTGATTCCCGTAATGATCGGCGGTTGGATCGAATTTCAAAATTTATAGAGGAAAATTTAACAGAAGATAGGTAAAACACATATTTTTTCTTTTAAAGCCACCAGTGTTGATACCCACAGGATAGAATTGCCTGAATTTAAATTGTAAGTTCTCAATTTTAGCTTTTTGCAAAATGTCACCTATTCGTTTCACAGGTCAGAAGGCTACTAATACCCCGCTACAATCCGCCAAATCTGCGCAATAAAAAAGCAGAGCGTTAATCCCATAAGCACAGGAGCAACGGAGGCAAAAATTGTCCACTTCATACTTCTTGTTTCTTTGTAAATCGTGTATATCGTCGTCGAACAGGGATTATGAACCAGGCTGAAAATCATCAGATTCACAGCGGTCAGTGTCGTCCAACCGGCGGCGTTGAAAAGCGTTTTATAGGCAGAATCATTGGTTAATTCGAACATGACGCCAGCACCTTCGCCCACTCCAGTAATTTTTAAGCTTAGGACTGTCAACATGAGAATCGTTGGCACGACAATTTCATTCGCCGGAATGGCGATAATGTAGGCTAATAAAATAACACCATTCAATCCAATAAGAAGGCCGAACGGATCAAACAAATTGATTATATGAGAAGCAATGCTCAGTGAACCGATGTGGATATTGGCAACAAGCCAGATTACAGCTCCTGCCGGCATAGCAAAAACAATAGCGCGCCAGAGCACAAAGACTGTCCTGTCGATGAGCGATGTATACAGCGTTTTCCAGAAACGCGGCGGACGAAAGGGAGGCAATTCCAGGCTAAATGTTGACGGCTCACCACGTAAAACCGTTCGTGACAAAAGCCAGGATGATAAAAAAGTAAAAAAGATACCTAACATTACGATGCTAACTACTGCAGCTGTAGCTGCCAGACCACCAAACTGCGGCGCAACCAATGTCCCGATAAACAGTGTTGCAATTAAAATTTGTGTTGGCCAGCGACCATTGCACAGGGCAAAATTGTTGGTAATAATAGCGATAAGCCGTTCGCGCGGGCTATCGATGATGCGTGCAGCAACCACGCCTGCCGCATTGCAACCAAAACCCATGCTCATTGTAAGTGCTTGTTTGCCATGGGCTCCTGCTTTACGAAATAGATTATCGAGATTAAACGATACTCGCGGTAAATACCCAAAATCTTCGAGAAGTGTGAACAGTGGGAAGAAAATCGCCATTGGTGGCAGCATGACTGAGATGACCCAAGCCGAGGCGAGATAAATTCCATCGAACAACAATCCGTTTAACCACCATGGCAGTCCCACCTGCGTACCGAAATTTTTTAATACTGGATGCAAGTTTTCAATTAACAAGGATGCTATGAAGCCTGAAGGAACATTTGCACCGGAGATCGTGATCCAGAAAACAACTCCGAGCAAAAGGATCATCAATGGATAGCCCGTCAGGCGGCTGGTTATCATTCTATCGAGAAATCGATCCCAGTTAAATTTTCGAATTTTCCCATCTTTACTCACGGAGCTATTGGCAATTCGAGCCGCATCTTCGTAAATGGCATTAACAAGATGGTCGTGCAAATTTTCCCCGGCTTCCCAGCGCAGGGATTGCGCCAGATCCAGCAATGATTCATGTTTGACTTTTTTCATATTTCCAAAGTCCCCAAAGTGCCATTTTCAACCGCTTCAACGACCTCTCTGTCCCCTTCCAAAAGCCGTAAGGCGATCCAGCGGGCGTTGGAGATTCCGGGAAATTGCGCCTGAATAACGGGGATTAATTTCTTCAGCGCACGATTTAAAAACGGTGATATCGTTTTTATTTTTCTCGGTTTGCACTGAAATTCACCCGTGGCTACTTCCCGCACCGTTTGCAGCAATTTCTGCATACCCAAACCATAACGCGCCGTGGCGGGAACAACGGGAATGCCAAGTTCTTTTGAGAGTTGACGGTCATCGATGAGGATGCCATGCCGTTTTGCTTCGTCGATCAAATTGAGGCAAAGCACAGCGCGATCCGTTATTTCCAGAATTTGCAAAGTGAGGTTGAGGTTCCTCTCCAGCCTGGAAGCGTCTGCAACGATGAGGGTGACGTCCGGCTTGCCAAAAAGTATAAAATTACGCGCGATCTCTTCATCAGTGCTCGCGGAAAGAAGACTATAGGTTCCGGGCAAATCGACGAGTTTATACTTTTTGCCTCCGTAACTGTATCCACCCTCGGCACGGGAAACGGTTTTGCCAGGCCAATTCCCCGTATGTTGCCTTAAACCGGTTAAATGGTTGAAAACCGTACTTTTACCGGTATTGGGATTCCCGGCCAACGCGACGACATAATCCCACGAAGCCATATCCAGACCGAGTTTCTTGAGCCGTATATCCGACTGATTCGTACAATCTTCGCATTTATCTTCACGAAACATCATTTTTCTCCATTTTGCGAATATGAATATAGTCTGCCTGTTCCGATCGCAACGCGATTAGTGCTCCGCGGATATTGTAAGCGACCGGATTTCCCGCAGCACTGTTCATAGCTGCTTCTACTTCGGTTCCTGGAATAAGTCCCAAATCCATAAGTCGCTTTCTTTGCAGTCCGCGACAGGCAGGAGAGAGATGGATGACAACGCCGCTTTCACCAATTTTAAGATCGGTGAGTTTATTCTCAAAATCATGACACTCTTCTTCCGTTACAAGAGGTACGACATTGACATTTGCTGCAGCAATTGGCGTGATTTGAATGTTCTGCTTGTTTGCAGACAAGGTCACGGTTTCAGGAGTTCTATTTATGACTGCAACCTGCATCCCCGGGTGCAATCCCGCCTGAATAAGTTCAGTGAAAACCGAATCCGGTTCATCTTCAATATTTGTGATGCGTGCTGCAGAATCCATTTCCAGATCGGCAAGGGATATTCCCGCCTTTGGTGGCAATTTTCCTTCAGAAGTCGGAATTGGCGCCCCATGTGGATCGTATGCTGGATTACCCATTTGTGAGGCAAGCAGTTCAGCTTCCTCTTTTGAAGTAAAATGCTCGATTTCCTCTGCCCGGGTATGCCATTCGTGTTCTGTAAATCCAGTTTTGTTGGCGAAATAGAGTTCCCACAACCGGTGAATTCGAATGATGCGCAAAGCATAGGCAGTTCCCGCTGGTGTTAGCTGGAAATTCTGGTTTTGCGTTTGAATCAATTTCAATCTTTCAAGCTGCGCAAGCAATTGTGCTGCATGATTTCTGCTGATATTTAATGAACCGCTGACACTATCGATGGAAGCAGTTGTATTATGGGAGTTGCGATCATACAAATGTTTAAGCGCATCTTCGATAAAGATGCGCTCCGACAAAGTTTTGCTGCGTGCCAAACGGTTATAAAATGGCTTACCACGCAAAAAGACGAGGGTGAGAAGAGCGACTATTGTCAGCCCAACTATCAATGCAATAAATGGATTAAACATATTTTTATGGGAAGTTAGTTTATAAAATATTGTTGCTAAGACTGCTTATAATATCTCCAATAAGGAATTATGGAACAAGCAAAATTATGAAGTTAATTGTGTCATTCAGGAAACTCTATGGAGGCTGCCCTATTTTAAGCACCCTGCTGCAAACAGGGCATCTTTTTCACTAAACAATTTGCATTCATCTGTTATCATCCTCTACTTAAACTGGATGTAAGTTGATTTTTTTCAATCCCAGAAGAGAAACTCCATGTCATCTTTGTGTCTTTGGCACAGAGCTTGTCAAATCGTGAAAAATATCGTCAATTTCTCTTGTAAGTTCCAGACCCATTGTCGATAACAAATTTACTCGTAAAAATATTTTCAATTTGAGGAGAATTACAAAATGGCTAAAACAATTAAGGATGTTCTGAAATTGGCAAAAGATAGCAGTGCCGAAATTTTGGATTTACGTTTTATGGATTTTCCAGGACTTTGGCAGCATTTCTCCACACCAATTTCTTTACTTGATGAAAGTCTTTTCGAAGATGGCGTCGGTTTCGACGGCTCAAGTATTCGTGGTTGGCAGGCAATCAATGAAAGCGATATGATTATCGTGCCGGATCCAAATACAGCGGTTATTGATCCGTTCATGGAACACAAGACGCTGATGATGATTTGCGACGTACATGATCCGATTACGAGGCAAAAATACAGCCGATGCCCGCGCAATATCGCACAAAAAGCAGAAGCATATGTTAAGTCATCGGGAATTGCAGATACCGCTTATTTTGGTCCGGAAGCAGAATTTTTCATTTTTGATGATGTTCGTTTTCAGACCAATGAGCATTCCGGTTTCTATTATATCGATTCAATTGAGGGACGCTGGAACTCAGGGAAAGACGAAGGACCAAACCTCGCTTACAAACCCCGTTATAAAGAAGGTTACTTCCCGTTACCACCATTTGATAAATTTCATGATATGCGTAGCGAAATGGTCATGACGATGATTGCCTGTGGACTCGAAGTTGAGGCCCATCACCATGAAGTAGCTACTGGCGGACAGGCAGAAATCGATCTGAAATTCGGTTCGCTTGTAAAAATGGCCGATCACTTGCAGATGTATAAATATATCATTAAAAATGTCGCTTATAAGCATGGCAAAACAGTTACTTTCATGCCAAAGCCACTTTTCAACGATAACGGATCCGGAATGCATGTGCACCAAAGCTTATGGAAAGGTGACGAGCCTTTGTTCGCAGGTTCGGGTTATGCCGGATTGAGTGAAACAGCATTGTATTATATCGGTGGCCTATTGAAACATGCACCTGCACTTATCGCCTTGACGAATCCAACAACGAATTCATTCAAGCGATTGGTTCCAGGTTACGAGGCTCCTGTAAATCTCGCATACTCCATGCGGAATCGTTCAGCATCGTGCCGAATTCCAATGTATTCAAACAGCCCGAAAGCAAAACGCGTAGAATTCCGTTGCCCAGATCCATCCTCAAATGCTTACCTGGCATTTAGTGCTATGCTCATGGCCGGGATTGACGGTATCAAAAACAAAATTCATCCCGGAGAGCCGTTGGATAAGGATATCTACGATCTTTCACCTGAGGAATTGGCTGGCGTACCTTCGACTCCTGGCAGTCTTGATGAAGCGCTGAGCGAACTGGAAAAAGACCACAGCTTCCTGTTACAAGGAGATGTATTTACAGAAGATGTAATTGAAACATGGATTGCTTACAAGCGTGAACACGAAGTCGATCCAGTGCGTTTGCGTCCGCATCCACATGAATTTGAGTTGTATTTCGATATCTAATTACCTGTAGTAAATATCCTCAAATGAAAACCCGATTGCTTTTATTGCGATCGGGTTTTTTATTTAGCATCCTTCACGGGAATTAGCTATCTTTTTACAATTTCAGGGAGAACCTACCAGACTTCATCTTTTTTAAACCAAAAAATAAAGAACACATCATGAAACGATACCCGGTAATTTTTGTGTTTCTTTGCTACATCATTGGCATTTTATTAGCGACAGAAATCAAGTTTGAGTTTGATCTATTTCATTTGATTGCTCTTGTTGCTGGCTTGCTTTTGCTTGCCATTCTTCTCCACAGGCTGCAATTTCTCCCGACTTTTATTATAGGTTTTACTGTCGTTGCCTGCGGTTTCGCAGCTCAAACCTGCGCATTCAAACAATTAGAAATAAAACTTCTGAAATCCACCCCAAATTTTGCTCAAATCCGATTAACCGGATTCGTTGCAAGTGATATTCACCTAAAAAATTCCCAATACAGATTTGATTTTTCGATTCAGGCCGTTGAGTTGGATGGTGAATGGACATCAGAAAGTGGTATTGTGCGCGTGACTTCAAAATCAATTCCGGATAGTTTATCCTTTGGAAGCAAGGTATTTCTACAAGGCAATTGGGTACGACCAAAAGCACCACGTTTTCCTGGAGGATTTGATTATCGAGTTTATTTGCAAGCCAAGGGTATTAGCGGATTGGTAAAAGTCAGAAAAGATGGAGCACTTGTTTCTTTGCAACAACGCGATAGCAAAGCTGGGGTCATTCCTGTTTTTATGGCTCAAGCTCGGGAAAAAGTGTGGCAAAGCCTTAAAATAATAACCGATGCCCAGGCTGCCCCCATTCTGCGTGGCTTACTCATTGGTGATCGCAATCTCATCGATATGGAAATAATCGATACCTTTTCCCAGATTGGCATCATCCATGTGCTGGCAATTTCCGGTTTGCATGTGGGGTTTGTCGTTTTATTGGCTTATGCACTTGGAGCACTATTTCAAATGAAGCGGCTTTATAAAGATATTTTTGCCCTCATGATAGTTTGGGGCTTTGGTCTGTTTACAGGATTGCAAACGCCCGTTTTTCGCGCAGCGGTTATGTTTTCATTTTACACAATTGCACGGATTCGGGATAGGTCGATGCATAATTTTTCCCTGCTTGCCTTAGCCGGGCTTGTTATTCTAGCTGTGAACCCAATGGAAATATTTATGGTTGGATTCCATTTGTCATTTTCAGCAGTTGCCGGTATTTTATATTTTTATCCGAAATTAGAACGCCTCGTCCTTCGAACTCACCTTGGGCGTTTTATTTGGGATTTTGATATCCTCCAGTCTATTGCAAACCGCTACAAATCGCATCCCAAATTACATCAATTATTCATATCGCGTACATATTCTCTCAAAGTACTAAAATTTTTTCCTGCACTTTTTCTGGTAACCTTAGCTGCACAATTGGGTACGGCACCGGTTATGTTGCTCCATTTTGGCAGGTTTTCTTTTGTCGGATTTTTGGCAAATCTTATTGTAATTCCAGGTGTAATGATCACCGTTTTTCTTGCGGTGCCAATACTGCTTCTTTTTATGATTTCACCGTTTGCAGCTGCATTTGCTGGAAATCTGATTGATCAAATCGTTGGTCTTCTTTTGCAGTCTTCATTTTTTCTTGCTTCATTTTCATGGGCAAACATTGAAAACTACTACCCCCAATCTGTACAAGTCATATCAGTATTTATTGCATTTATCGGATTTATTGAATGGTCCCGGAAGAGAATCCGTTTCGCTGCTTTCATGTCTGTTTTTTTCTTGCTTAACTGGAATATTTGGACTAAAGTGCTGGATGAAAAACGACAGTGCGTGAAGATTACAATGTTAGATGTTGGCCAGGGGGATGCAACGCTCTTGCAATTTCCGGGAAATAAAGCCATGCTTATCGATGCCGGACCCTTCTTTCCGGAATATGACCCGGGAAAGGAAATCATACTACCCTACCTGTTAAGGCAGGGGATTCGCAAACTGGACATTATTGTCATAACACATCCACACCTGGATCATTTTGGTGGTTTCCTTTCCCTCGTAGAAAATATCCCGATTCAACGTGCAGTTTTCGCTGACACTTCGTACCATGATAAAAATTTTCAGAAGCTTGTGCACGATCTTCAAGCCAATGGCACCGAAATACAAATTGTTCAAAGAGGTGATATTCTCACATTATTTAATCCGGCGATTATTTACGTTATGGGTCCGGCACCTGAAAAGGCGAAAATAGATCGCAACTGGAACGATGCCTCGCTCGTCTTAAGGTTACGATATGGTAATTCTGCAGCTTTGTTCACTGGTGATACAGAATCAGCAGGCGAGTTTGAGTTACAAAAATATGGTGACTTTTTGGTATCGAATTTGCTTAAAGCTGGCCATCATGGGAGCAGGACTTCCTCTGAGCCCAGTTTTTTACAAATGGTCAAGCCACATTGGGTTACAATTTCTGCCGGTGCTTTTAACAAATTTGGACACCCGGCGCAAGAAAGTATCGATAATTACACAGAATTAAATGTCGCAATTGCCAGAACGGATAACGATGGGGCATTGCAATTTGCTACAGATGGTCGCACTTTGTGGCGACTAATAGATTGAAGTTATCTTATTTCTACAGGAATAATTGGAATTCGGTTCGTTGTTGCTATATCAACCTGGATTGAAACGAATTTTTTTATGTAAACAGGAGTCTACTTTGAAGGGCCAAATCAACCGTAAAATCAATGCTACTATTTATCCAATCATCTTGCTTTTTTTATTTCTTCCTCTGCTCCTTGCTTCCAGGACTACGGAAGAAGTCAGGCCAGAGCCGTACCATTCTGCTGTGGCAAGTAAAATAGCTTACAGTCTTTCCCGGTATCATTACAATCACCAAAGCCTTTCAGACTCGCTTTCATCAATTATTTTTGATCAATATGTATCGGAAACCTGGGATCCGAACAGATACTATTTTTATGCAAGCGATATTGCGGAGTTTGAAAAAGCCCGCGACAAATTTGATGATTTCTTGCGCGACGGTCAACTGGGATATGTTTATCACATATTTAATGTATTCAAAGAAAGAGTACAGGAACGGATAAGCTTTGCCAAACAACAATTGGAAGCACCGTTCGATTTTACATCCTCGGAAGAATTTAAATTTGACCGTGAAGAGGATCCCTGGCCTGCAAATCGAGCCGAATTAGATGAAATATGGCGGAAAAAGGTCAAATATGATGCCTTGAATTTGCGATTGGCAGGAAAGGACGATGCCGGTATTCGTGAAACACTCACAAAACGTTACGAAAACCTGGAGCGCTCTATTCTTGAACTCGATAGTGAAGAGGTTTTTGAGCTCTTCATGAATGCCTTCACGGAATCCTTTGATCCGCATACAAATTACTTTTCACCGATTAATTCGGAAAATTTCCGTATTCGCATGAGCCTGTCGCTTGAAGGAATTGGTGCCCGTTTGAGTCGCGAAGGTGAATACACAAACGTCGTTTCGATTGTGCCTGGTGGCCCTGCCGACAAAAGCGGTCTTCTGCATGCAAATGATAAAATAATCGGTGTTGGGCAAGGTGAAGATGGCGAAATCGTCGATGTTATCGGTTGGAAAATCAATGATGTTGTGCAAAAAATACGCGGCAAAAAAGGCACTACAGTTCGCTTGCAAATAATGCAAAAAGACGACGTCGCAGCGGGGAAATCGACTATGATCAGCATCGTTCGTGAAAAGGTAAAGCTGGAAGATAGTGCAGCAAAAGCTGACACAATGCATTTGCGATACGATGGACAAGAGTATGTGCTCGGAGTAATCGACATCCCTACATTTTATTCTGATTTTGCAGCACAACATCGTGGTGATCCGAATTACAAAAGTACAACCCGTGATGTAAAGAAACTAATCGAAGATTTACAACAAAAAAATGTTGACGGAATTATCATCGACTTGCGTAATAATGGTGGAGGATCGCTTCCCGAGGCCATCTCATTGACTGGTTTGTTTATAAAAGATGGACCGGTTGTGCAGGTCCGTGAAAGTGGGGGTGATGTTGATGTGGAAATGGACGACGATAATGCAATATATTACAATGGACCGCTTGCTGTACTCGTCAATGGATTTAGCGCATCAGCATCGGAGATTTTTGCTGCTGCCATCCAGGATTATGAGCGGGGAATTATCATTGGTAACCAAACATTTGGGAAAGGGACTGTCCAAAATCTCATCCCATTAACACGATTTGTACCCCGGGTTGATGAATCGAAGCTCGGCCAATTAAAACTTACCATAGCCAAATTTTACAGAATTACTGGTGAAAGTACACAGCATAAAGGTGTGGTCCCGGATATTTTATTCCCCGAGCGATACGGAATCCACGAATTCGGTGAAGCATCGCAAAAACATGCTTTGCCCTGGGATCAAATAAACAGCACATTTTATAACAAACAAGGCAACATTCAGGAGTATCTTCCCAAATTATCCTTACGGTATAAAGTTCGGTCCGCAAAGAATCCAGAATTTAACTATTTGCGGGAAGATATTGCTACCGCCAGCAAAATACGACAAGAAAAATCAGTGAGCCTGAATGAAAAAGAACGCCGTGACGAGCGAGATCAACAGGAAGAGAAAAAACTGCAACGAGTTAACGAACGAAGAAAACTTCAAGGTCTTGCTCCTTTGGCCAAAGGCGATAAAATTCCGGAAGAAGACGAACAGAAAGATGAACTTCTGGTAGAAAGTGGCCGTATTGTTGCGGATATGATTCTTCTTTCGAAAGAAGGCTTAACGGGGTATTTTAAATAATCATTTCCACTATGAATTGAAAGCCGTTCTGGAAAATTTCCAAACGGCTTTTTTTATTTCCAAAAATTTAAGGGTAGTGTCAAAAGTTCAATGAAAAAAATGAAAAGCGTTCTACAATCGTTTTACAAAGGTTTTTTTAGGTATATCAACAAAGATATTTTTGAATAAAAAAACGGGAAAGTCTGGATTTGGACTATCCCGTTTATCTTCGTTGGATCGGCTATCCCTGACAGGTTGCTCCTCAGCATTGCCTGTTTCCGTTTCACCGATCCAAAGCAATATATCAAAAAGTAAATGTAGATCAAACAGCCCAGTTCTTTGAGAAGAAATTTAAACGGCAAGCGCGATAATCTTGAGCCATTTATTCTGTATTCTATCAAGGCCTGCAAGTTCAGGCAATGTGCAAGGAGTTCCGTAGCCTAAGCTTTTGTGCGGTCTAAGAAAGTTATAGTAAGTGACAAAGAGTACTAACTTCGCAACAGCGCCTTTGGTAGAGCCGAAGCCATCTTGTGACTGGACATGGTATTTGTAGGTTCTATTGAGTCGTTCGATCATTTGCTTGTATGGCCTGTACTTTTCAGATTCACTGTCCAGATTTTGTAAGCCAATAACGTTTTTCAGGTTCAATTTGAGATTTTCGTTTTTGGCGTTGATAAAGTGCACGCCTGCTTGGTAAGAAGGATTGCCATCGGTGACAAAGGTAATGTCTTGTTCTTTGCCTGCAGTTCTTATTGTCTCGACCATTGTGGTAATCGCCGGTTTTGCGCCTCGGTTATCGCTGAAGTGATAGCCTGCGATTTTTTTGGAAGTGGCACAAATGAAGAACCAGACGTAATGCCAGACGCCTTTCACTTTGATGTATGTTTCGTCCCCTGCATTGACAGCGTCGATGGAGCCTTTATACTTGAGATTGAATTTGTGGCAATACCAGGCAGCTGTTTGCATATAGTTCAAAACGGTCTGGTACGAGACACTTATACCCCAAATGTTTTTAAGCATGTGGGCTGTTTTACGAGCGGTGATGGCATAGGAAATATGCAAAGTGAGAATGAGCGCAAAGATATTGATGTCATTGTGAATACGATTCAGGCTGACGGTCGGCTTGTCAGGCTCGGCTACTTGAAGTTCACCGATTTGGAAATGATAGTCGCGATACTGATAATTGATTTTGAATTGAGAAAGTCGGTCCGGACGCAGTTTTTTCTCATCGGCATTAAGCTCTGAAAGCTTTTTTAGGCGATGTGGGCATTGATGGTTTTGGCATTTGTAGATGGTGACTTCTTCGCGCACTTTCCAGGTGAAAAGCGTTTTAAAACAATATGGGCAGGTGTACTTGGGATGCTTGCGAAAACGAATGTGCAATTGAAAAACATCACCGCAGACCTTGCATTTCAACTGAGAACGCTTCTTGCCATCGTTGAAATAAATATAGATATGCGGTGCATCACAATGTGGGCAGCGTGTGCTTTCAGGAACACGATTCTCTGGATTTCTGATAGTGACAGGTTTGAGCACTTTGCCATGTTTGGATTCATATTCCACCAAAAGTGTTTCAAAATTCACTTTTTTTTAGGCGGAATCACCTTGGCGGCATCCAATGGTGCCAGTGGGTCAACGCTGAAGTCGCGGTAGTTGGGATGCTTTTCTTTGAAGTCATCCTTTGCATGAAGCTCTGGGTTCTTGTTGTCCAATACTTGAACAAGCTCATCAACAATATTGAGTATTTGATCACGAGTAAAACGTCGACAAATCCAGACTATGAGACGTTGAATCTGATTCAAATGAGTCCACCAAAAAAATGTGTAAAATCCCCTGAAAATAAGGGGAGAAAAACAAAGACAATCTTTAGTAACTAAAGATGGCTCTATACAGCATAGAGTGGGTTAACCGGCGGCAGTTTGCCGGCGATGAAATAAATCATTCTAATAAAGTTTTCTATGTTTCTGAAACCTCTTGCTCTTCTTTTAGCAAGTTGAATTTTACTGTTAATGCCTTCAAGAACGCCGTTTGTCATTTGTGTTTTCGTGTAGTTAACAATGCCTGACCAATGGCCCTTAATTGTGTTCGCAAATTTCATTAAAGGCTTTATTTTAGATTCATAGACCAAGTCGCACCAATAAGCAAGAAATGCCATAGCCTCTTCGGGATCTTTAAACTCCCAGAAGTCATTAAATATTTCTTTTAATCGGTATGCTTCGCCCAGAGTGGGATAGTCTTGGATTAAGTCATTAAGCTCGTTCTTTTGCCAATTGGATAGCTTTCTCCTGTTCTTTAAAAATGTATATTTATGCCCTTTTAGAGCTTCATGTTCCTTGCGTTCTTTTTTCCTGACTTCATCCATTGCTTCGTTCAGCAATTTAACCACATGAAAGCGATCAAAGATGAGTTTTGCTTCAGGGAAGTTTTCCCTGATCCCGGTAATGAATGCGGGAGACATATCGATACAGACGTGTTTTATGTTTTCAGCAGCAACACCTTTATCTTTAAGGTATAATTTTAGTCGATCAATGGTTTGTTGGTCTTTTCCTTTGGTGGCAAAAATGACTCTGTTTTGGTCAAAGTCAACTGAAAGAGTCACATAGCTATGGCCTTTTTTACTGGATGTCTCATCAATGCCAATGTCACTTACATCTGTCAAATCAACCAGAGCAAAAGCCTTGTCTACCCAATGATGAAAGACGAGCCAAACGCTATGGGCATGAACGGATAAGGTGGCTGCTACTTTGTTTACAGGCATTTCACTTTCGATCAAGCCCATGGCAAAGGCTTCAAATAATAGAGTAAAGCCACTATTAGGGCGAGCCCAGGAAACTTCGACGCGTTTGATTTCACCAGTGCTTGTTTTTATGCGAGGAACTCGTGCATGTAAAATGCAGCGATGCTGAAAAAAATCCAGATGCTGCCACTTTCTTTCTACAGTATCATGCACGGAACAGAGCTGTCCGTGAGCATCTGTGAATTTTGCTCCGCGAGTAAAATTAAGATAAATGTGAAGCTCTTTTCTGGAATCAATATTGTTTTGAGTGAATTCGAGATGATCAACATGCCACGGCTCGTTAAGACTTAATGCTTGTTCAAATAATTGTGTGCTATTCATAAAAATAATTTATGAAAAATCTGAGCACTAACCCACTCTATTTTGCATAGAGCCATAAAGATATTGAAGTTATGAAAATATTCAACCAAAAATATTGACACTACGAATTTAAGATAAGAGATTAAAAAATGAAAGCGTTACTGTTCGATATCGATGGAACTTTAATAAATAGTGGCGGAGCAGGATTTAGGGCTATGACACGCGCTTTTGCATCGGTTTTTAATATTACTGATGGATTAAAAAACATCATGCTATCAGGAATGACGGATATGCTTATTTTCCAAGATGCCTGCAAAGCAAGTAGCGTCGATTACGACGACCGCACTTTTGAACAGTTTATGGATACATACTTAACATTCCTGGGCGAGGAGATGCCGAAAGAAAATCCAGAAAAAATGATTTGCCCGGGCGTACGCGCTTTACTAATAAAATTGTCCACTATTCCGGATGTACACCTGGGATTATTAACAGGGAACTTTGCGGTAGGGGCAAAGATAAAATTAGAAGAATTTGATCTCCATCATTATTTTTCATACGGTGCATACGGGGATGACAATTGGGACAGGAATTTACTTTATGACTACGCAATTGATCGCCTGTATCAAAAAACTGGAAGCATTCCGAGAAGCGAAAACGTGTGGATAATCGGCGATACTCCGCGAGATATTGCCTGTGCTCGCCCCCATGGCGCAATCTCCATTGCCGTCGCGACGGGTATTTACAAGGAGGAGCAGTTAACGGTGGAAAATCCACACTATTTATTCGCAGATCTGACAGATATTGAACGTTTTATGCAAATTATCAATAAATAATTCAGAGAGCGAATAGTGGGATAACTCAAGAACGTTCGCCGGGAACAAATTAATTGGTGAGGTTGTTAAAGCAAAAGAACGCAAATAAATGGCGAGTTGTTTGTGTTCTGATGAACTCTTTCTGTTGTTCTCCTTCCTCCAAAAGCTCCCAAGTCATAAAGTGATTTGGGAGCTTATTTTTTTCATAAAAAAAGCACCTTGCAGGGTGCTTTCTCATAAAAAATTTTGCATTTACCGAGTGATTGATAATATTGTTGCGAGTTCATTAACCACTCATTTAGTGGTGTTTCTCTTTTTCTGCATAGACCGTTTCTGCAAAAGCAACGATCTTTGGTGATGCTTCTTTTTGCATTTCCTCATCAAGAATTTCATAAAATTTATGCAGCTTACGAACAATACGGAAACACTTTGGACAATAGGTAATGTGTTCTTCAAAGGCACGAAACAACATTTGATGTTTGTCCGGTTGCAGTAATATTTTTTCGGCATCAAATGGGGTGGGACAAGAGATCCGCAGACGGTTGATTTTGTGTTCGATTTTCATTTAATTCACGCACAAAGATTGAACATGTCATTTAATATTCATAGACAATATACGGGCATGCCCAATCTTTGGCGTAAAAATCACAATAAATCTTTTAAATATTCTCTAAACCACTTCTTTGTCAGTTTACCGAGGTACTCAAAAATGGTTCTTTCCTCAGCTCGATAGCGCTTCTGAGTGAGATTTGGCAGGTATTTTTGTAGGTGACGATAATAGCTCTCAATTTTTTTGTTATGAGTGATATCGTCGAGTACATCATTCAATGTTTTGTAGTATATTTCACCCTTTTCAGGTTCGATTTTTCCTGAGTCGACATATTGAGAGAAAACTTTTGCCCTAACTCGTGTTAATACTTTCTTTTTTGCCTGTTCGATCTCTTTCATGCGCACGTAATCCAGCGGAGAATCTTCCTCGAATTGCGCCATCAAGCGGGTACGCGCCATCTCCAAACTTGTTTGACGGATGAGCCTGGCAATTAGATCCATTGGAAGACATTTTTGGAAGTCATCATCTGTCTCAACTGCGGAAAGCATTTTACGAATTGAAGTGGATACATGATCTTTAGGATTATAGACTTCAAGATAATGAGAACGAAGAACTTTCTCAGGAATAGTTGGCTTATCTTTACGAAGGAATGATTCCTGGTCAATTTCAGTTTCAACTAAAGTATTTGTAACTCCTTGCGGAAGGTAATCGGTTCTAGGCTGGTTAAATATATATTCTCTTCCCATTTCACGGAATGTACCAAATGTGTCTCCATTTTTTACCGCAACACGGATATTTCGAATAATTTTTGCGCCTTCAGGATCACGTTCTTTGAAAATTCTAGATAACTCCTGTTTAGTTTTTTTGATGATCAAACGACGCAGGAGGATCATGACTTCTGCATTTTCTAAGTTTTCCTGATACTCTAGAAAAGGCTCAAAATATCTTTTTAACTGGATAAATTCATTATTTTCGTTGCGCATGAATAAACCTGCGACACAATCCAGAGCCATATCTTCCAACTCTGTTCCATGTTCAGTGTTTTCCCAGCGGATATTTTTCCCAATAACCTCCTGATACTTAAGATAGCTTAGTGAAATTTTCTGAACCAAATTTACAAATTGTGTTAAATCATCCTGCGAATACTGCTCAGTGCAAATCCGTTTGATGAGTGCGTTGAGTTTAAGTTTTTTCATGTGTGCTAGTCTCTTTGTGCGTATTAAACCCTGGATGCTTTTTGCAGATGCTTTCTCATCTACAACTTCTGTACCAGTCTTGAAAACACCAAATACTAGCTACATTATTTAGTCAAAAACGAGTAAAATTGAACTTAAAACAACTGAACATCCTGTTTTTCGCTGGGACAATGTCTCACTTTGAGACTTGTAGTAATTTTGAAGTGCTGTATTAGTAAATATTTTTAAAACCGGACAAACTTCACGAAATTAACTCAGACATTTTTTGAGGAATAGTAAAATATTTAAGAATGGGGGAATTATGTTGGATGTGTACTAAATCCGTGAAATTACACATTGGTATAAATAAAAAAAGCGCTATATAGCGCTTTAGAGGAAGTGAGGGTAGAAGGATTCGAACCTTCGACCAACGGATTAAAAGTCCGCTGCTCTACCAAGCTGAGCTATACCCTCTTTTTTCAAAGATTGTAATTATAGTACAAAACTGATTAAGAGTCAAGTACAAAATAGCAGAAAAAATAATTCTCCGTATTTTCCTTCTACCAGCAGTTACCTGATTAGTCTACGACCGGGTTCCATTCAGAAAGCTTTCAATATCCCGAACATCCTCATAACTTCCAATATAGAGTGGTGTCCGTTCGTGCAGCTCTCTTGCAGTTTTGTCTAATATATCCTGCTGGCCATCACTGGCAGCTCCGCCGGCTTGTTCAACGATGAATGCTAACGGGTTAGCTTCATATAACAACCTAAGTTTTCCAAGCGGATTAGATTTGTCTGGAGGATAAAGAAATATTCCACCATATAACAAATTCCTATGAAAATCGGCGACCAGTGAACCAATGTAGCGAGATTTATAGGGCCTACCAGACGCTTTATCCGGCGTCTTAACATAGTCGATATATTTTTGTATCCCATTCTCCCATTTTGCATAATTCCCTTCATTACAACTATAGATATTTCCCCTTTGGGGCGTTTTTATATTTGGGTGCGAAAGAAGAAATTCTCCTATGCTTGGATCGAGAGTAAATCCATGCACACCATTTCCTGCGGTATAAACCATCATCGTTGAGCTGCCATAGATAATATAACCACCAGCAACCTGTTTTCTCCCTTGCTGTAAGCAGTCCTCTAGGGTTCCTCGTTCAGCTGAACTCACTTTATGAAATATGCTGAAGATAGTTCCAATGGAGACATTGGCATCGATGTTTGAAGAACCGTCCAAAGGATCAAATGCCAGAACATATTTACCACATTTAAATCGTTGGGGTATTTCTATAATTCCTTCATTTTCCTCACTTGCCATACAGCAAAGCCTTCCGGTATGATCGAGTGCTTTATAAATTGTATTATTGGCTAATTCATCCAATTTTTGCACTAGCTCTCCCTGGACATTTTCATCGCCTGTTAATCCCATGATGTCCACAAGACCAGCCTTGTTTACCGAGCTAGAAATAATTTTTGCTGCAAAAGCTATATCGTAAAGCAAAGCAGAAAAATCGCCCGTTGCACCAGGATAAGCTCTTTGTGTCTCCAAAATATGTCGTTCTATCGTTATTGCGGGCGGCATTATATTACCTCCAAGAATGAAATAAAAACAATTGTGCTCTGATCAATTGATTTATAGTAAATATAAAAAAGATAAAATTGTTTTCAGAAGTGACAGAATATTAAATGAACGTAAATTAATTCTAAAAAACCAACTCATTTAATCATTCGTTAATTATCCTTGAAGTGGACTAATAACAGACAAAAAACATAATTTTAAAATGAATTAAGTAAAATCGTAACATTGCATTAATTAAAATAGTTGACAATAAATTGTAAATTATATAACTTACTTCCCTTATAATTTAATAAAAAATTCTGTGCTTAATATTGATATCGATTACTAAAACAATTTAATTTATGAGATAAAGATAGATTTAGGAATATGTGCGCGAACAAATTCCTGCTATTTTAGTAATTTTTATGCTCATACCTAAATTTTGTGATAATCCCATCCAGCAAATTAATCACAATGCAATGCTAATGTTAAAAAGGTAGCTTTCTATTCCTCGATGGCAGAATTAATTTTAAGAAAAACAAAATTTACCTTGCCATCGTATGCTAAAATCAACTTAGGCTTGCATATAACCGGTAAAAAGCCCGATGGTTATCACGAATTGGCAACTATTTTTCAGCAAGTAAGCCTACACGACCTTCTAACATTTGAGCTTTTACAAACAAAAGCTATTGATATTAAAGTGAACGTCAGCGAACTTGCAGACCCGATCGACAATGAAAACAATTTAGTTTATAAAGCAGCAAAGCTTTTTTTAAAAGAAACTAAGAAAAGCTTAACTGCATCTATAAAACTTGAGAAGAAAATACCAATTGGTGCCGGACTAGGAGGAGGAAGCAGTAATGCAGCAGTTACTCTTCTCGGTCTTAACTATGCACTAGGTGCTCCACTGAGCATTAAAACGCTTCAAAAGCTTGCTACGCAACTTGGCGCCGATGTGTCATTTTTTTTGTACGGCGGGATAGCATACGCAACTGGCATTGGTGATCGATTAGAGCTTTTACAAAACAAGTTTAGATTTACAATTTTACTGCTTTGCCCGAATTTATCAATTTCAACAAAATGGGCATATTCAAATTTTCGCTTTGATGCAAGCGCGAATAATAGAGACCATGCTTTAAATGATCATATAAAAAATACGACACCGTTTTTTTGGCGAGATAAATTATTTAATGATTTTGAAAAAAGTGTATTCTCGGAATACCCTCTACTTGAGAATCTGAAACAAAGCTTGTATGCAAGTGGAGCTGAATATGCCAGCCTCTCTGGAAGCGGATCAACATTATATGGTATTTTTACAGATCGGGAAACGGCGAAGGATGCATGTGCCGATTTTCGATCCCCTCTTCAATACTTCATGGTTGAACCAACGTATTGGGGATTGCGCGAATTGGAAAGTCGAAACTAACTGTCACCATGTGGGTGAACTCAAATCACCCCGCAATTATCAGGATGGAGGGAGGAATGGAAATTACTGAAATCACAATTAGTATCCGTGATGAGGACAAACTTAAGGCTTTCGTTAATGTCACTTTCGACGATTGCTTTGTTGTGCGAGGAATGAAAGTCATCAAAGGAGCCAGTGGCTATTTTGTAAGTATGCCCAGCCGCAAAATGAGTGACGGGGCATATCGGGATATTGCACATCCCATTAACAACAATTTTCGTGCCCACATCGAGCGCGAAATAATGTTGGAATACAAACGCCTACTCGAATCGGAAGGATTAGAAGTCGAAGATGATATCCTAAAAACCATTGCTGCGATTTCTGCTTAACAAAAGATCCTAAAATTTATTCTTGCATCTGGGGGAATTTAATACTATATTATTTTCTGCTTGCATGGTGAATTATGCTCAAGCATGTATGATGGGGCGTCGCCAAGTTGGCAAGGCACAGGATTTTGGTTCCTGCATTCGGAGGTTCGAGTCCTCCCGCCTCAGCTGATTTTCTTGATGCATAGAAAATTGTAATGACGAAGGTTAGCATGATCTTCGTCATTTTTCTTATTTGGACAATTATAGACAGCTGCAAGAAAAAACCATTGCATAATGACATCAAAACATCCTAAAGTGTTTACGGGACGCGCAAACCCGGAACTTGCACGTAAAATAGCAGCGTTTATCGATCTTGAGATCGGTGAAAGCCGAATACGTGAATTTAATGATGGTGAAATTTGGGTCCAATTTGAGGAGAATATCCGTGGGGTTGACGTATTCCTCGTCCAACCGACGTTTTCACCCCCGGGCAATCTTCTAGAATTGTTAATTATGGTCGATGCTGCACGTAGAGCATCTGCAAAAAGAATTACCGCCGTTATACCATATTTTGGCTATGCACGACAAGATCGTAAGGATCAACCACGTGTTGCAATTACAGCAAAACTAGTTGCGAATTTATTAACGACAGCAGGTGTCGATCGTATTTTATCAATGGATATGCATGCACCGCAAATCCAAGGTTTTTTCGATATTCCGCTTGATCACCTATATGCATCAGCAGTTTTTATTGAGTACTTTAATAATTTGGATTTGAGTGGCTTTGTTATCGTTTCTCCTGATATTGGTGGGACGAGAAGAGCCCGAGCCTATGCAAAACGATTGCATCTCCCAATTGCTATCGTAGATAAGCGAAGACCAAAACCGAATGTTGCGGAAGTTATGCATGTCATCGGTGATGTCGTGGATAAAAATGTACTCATTTTTGATGATATATGTGATACTGGAGGCACACTCGTTGCGGCAGCCCGATTCCTGAAGGAACGTGGCGCAAAAGAAATTTATGCCGCATGTACGCATCCAATTCTTTCCGGAGATGCCGGTCGCAGAATTGCGAATTCAGATATTACAACCGTTTTAGTTACAGATACGATTCCGCTTACTCCAGAAAACCAAAAAATTGAAAATATTAAAGTGCTTAGTGTAGCTGAAATTTTTGGACGTGCAATTATGCGAATTCATAATGAAGAATCCATTAGCTCACTATTTGATACAATAGACTAATTAATATAAATAGGTTTAAAATTATGAGCGATGCAAACTTAGCTGTTGCTATCCGCAACGAGTCGGGAAAAAAGATGGCCAAAGCGCTGCGCAAAGCAGGAAACATTCCTGCTATTTATTATTCTCATGGTCAAGAAAATATTGCATTAAGCGTAAACAGAAAAAACTTTTTTGCAGCCTTTAAAAGTGATGCTCAATTGATTAATTTGAGTATGGATAAAGGAAAAAGTCTTCCAACAATTATCCGTGAAATTCAATGGGATCCCGTTACAGGAGAGCCACTGCATGTCGATTTCATGGGTGTTAAAATGGATGAAAAAGTATCCGCTACAGTGCCGATCCATCTCGTTGGTGAAGCAATAGGTGTAAAAGAGCAAGGTGGTATTTTACAATTCACACTTCGACAAGTCGACATCGAATGTTTACCAATGGATATCCCAGAAGCTGTGGAATTAGACATTTCTCACTTAAATTTACACGATACGATCCATGTCTCAGACATAGTGTTTGAAAAAGGCGAAGTTGTTTCTGATGGACAAAGCGTCGTTGCCTCCATTACTGCACCTAAACTCGCCGTCGAAACAGGCGAAGAAGAAGCAGGAGAACCAACTGTTGTATCAGCAAAAGAAGGTGCTGAGAGCGAAGAATAAACTTTGTTTGCAAGCCCATTCCGGTGTGTTTTTCCCCGTAAAATCGGCAAACGCAAAGATTAAAAAATCTTTTCCAGACCGGGCGCTAACCGCAATCACACTTCTACATTATCAATAGAGAATTCATTATTTAATGTATCTCATTTGTGGTCTTGGGAATCCAGGAACAAAATATGAGCTAACTCGCCATAATATTGGTTTTATGGTTGTTGATGAACTCGCCCGACGAAATGAGAGTACATTTCGAAGTGGGCGAGGAAACTATCTATATGCTAAAACAATGTTTGCAGCAAAAGATACCATCCTTCTTAAGCCAATGACTTATATGAATCTAAGTGGCGATGCGCTGCGGCATGCGGCTGACTATTGGCAAATAGAAAATGAAAATATATTAATCATTTCGGATGATTATCATATACCCTTTTCGCAGATTCGAATTAGAGCAAAGGGTCGCGATGGTGGTCATAACGGTCTTGCTTCAGTAATTCAATGCATGAACACGGTTGAAATACCCCGTTTACGTATGGGAATTGGCAGTGAACATCAAATACAAAATTCAAAAAACTACGTTCTTGCGAATTTTACAACTGAAGAACGAAATGAAATAGCTGCTTTTACTGAACAAGCTGCAGGTGCAGTAATTGATTTCATCGAAAATGGCATTCTCCATGCGATGAATCAATACAATACAAAGTAAAAAACATCATGGCTCGATGTTCTTAATAAATTGATAAAAAAATATTCAGGAAGATCGTTGTATATTTTGATTTAACCATTATCTCTGGAGGAAATTAAGTGAATATTTTGTCCCTCGTTTTGTTCACTCTCATCGCCGGAATTGTTGGTCTCATATATACCTTTTGGCGCTCGGCATGGGTTGCGAAAAAAGATGTCGGTACTGAAAAAATGGCATTCATTGCTTCCCATATTTCGGAGGGAGCCATGGCATTTTTAAAAGCAGAATATAGAGTACTTGCAATTTTTGTAGTTACAGTTGCAGTATTATTGGGGATCAGTGCAAATCCGGAAGTATCACATCCATTTGTTTCCCTTTCCTTTATCGTAGGTGCACTCTGTTCTGCATTGGCTGGTTTTATTGGGATGAAAGTCGCAACCAAAGCGAATGTTCGCACAACGAATGCCGCCCGAAAAAGTTTAGGCTCTGCACTGGAAATTGCATTTGCAGGTGGTGCAGTTATGGGTATGGGCGTTGTTGGTCTTGGCGTAGTAGGACTAAGTGTTTTATTTCTCGTTTATTCACAACTATTCGGCATCGAAGGCGCAAGTTTAACACGGGTTATCACCGTGATCACAGGATTTTCGTTTGGCGCATCCTCCATTGCCCTGTTTGCTCGTGTCGGCGGTGGAATTTATACTAAAGCGGCCGATGTTGGCGCTGACCTCGTCGGAAAAGTGGAAGCAGGGATTCCTGAGGATCATCCATTAAATCCTGCAACAATTGCTGATAATGTGGGAGACAACGTTGGTGATGTGGCTGGAATGGGAGCAGATTTATTTGAATCCTACGTCGGTTCCATTATCAGTTCAATGGTTCTCGGTGCTGCATTTATTGGCAGTGGATTTATCGATAGCTTTAACGGATTATCTGCTGTTCTTTTACCGCTCTTGCTTGCGGGTACAGGTATTTTTATGTCTATCATCGGGACATTTTTTGTCAAGGTGAAAGAAGGCGGCAGTCCGCAAAAAGCCTTGAATATTGGAGAATTTGGTTCATCCATTTTAATGATTATCGCTTCCTGGTTTCTTATCCAATGGCTATTGCCCTCGAGCTGGACATTTAATGATACACTGTTCGGAGGCGTTAAAACATATTCATCCGTTGGTGTTTTCTGGGCTACGGTTGTTGGTCTTATCGCTGGTGTTCTCATTGGTATTATCACTGAATATTACACAGGAACCCACAAAAAACCAGTTGTTGGGCTGGCAAATCAGTCGGTCACTGGCGCTGCGACAAACATTATTGCCGGTCTGGCACTCGGGATGAAATCGACTGCACTCCCTATTATAATCATCGCTTTCTCAATTATTGGTGCATTTGAATTTGCTGGATTATATGGGATTGCAATAGCAGCGGTTGGTATGCTCTCGAATACTGGCATTCAACTCGCTGTTGATGCGTACGGCCCGATTTCTGACAACGCAGGTGGTATTGCTGAGATGTCAAATCTACCAAAAGAAGTACGCTTAAGAACCGATAAGTTGGATGCCGTAGGCAATACTACAGCAGCTATCGGAAAAGGTTTTGCCATTGGATCAGCTGCCTTGACCTCATTGGCTTTATTTGGTGCTTACATGACTTCAGCGAAAATAATGACGATAGATATATCCAAGGCTAATGTCATGGCAGGACTTTTCCTCGGTGGTATGTTGCCAATGCTTTTTTCATCCATGGCTATGCAAGCTGTTGGCCGGTCAGCCATGGCAATGATCCAGGAAGTTCGACGCCAGTTTAACCAGATTCCAGCGCTGAAAGCAGCCCTCGAAACCATGAAAAGAAATGAAGGTACAGATTTCGAAAAGTGGTCAAAGGATGATCAGGCTACGTTCAACGCAGCAGATGGGACCGCAGAATACGGCAAATGTGTTGAGATTTCAACCGCTGCCGCAATCAAACAGATGATTGTACCTGGCTTGATGGCTGTTGCCACACCTGTCCTGGTAGGCTTTTTAGGTGGCGCAGAAATGTTGGGTGGTATGCTCGCTGGGGTAACAGTCTGTGGCGTTTTACTGGCTATTTTTCAAGCCAATGCTGGCGGTGCCTGGGATAATGCGAAAAAAATGATTGAAGAAGGCATCACGATTGAAGGCACTATGTATACAAAAGGTTCCGAACCACATAAAGCTGCCGTTGTTGGTGATACCGTAGGCGATCCTTTTAAGGATACTTCAGGACCATCGCTGAATATTTTAATTAAGTTAATGAGTGTAATTTCATTGGTAATTGCACCGCTTTTGTTGAATTAAATCATTATTACTGCTGTTAAGCCGTACTCTAAACGGCTTAACAGCAGAATATTTTTTAATAAATATCACTACTTTCAATGCGGCAAGGCTTTCTTTAGTTCGGGAAGATTTGTTGCGGGAAATTATAATCAGGAGATACTATCTTGCATTTGTACGAAACTGCCATTGTTTTCGACTCTCAAGCGAAGAGTGAAGAAATCGAGGAACGCATAAACAATGTGAAGAACTTTATCACCAATCATGGTGGCACAATTGTGAGTTCCGAAGAAGTAGGTAAGCGAAGACTCGCTTACGAAATCAATAAAAAGCAGTATGGTTACTATATTTATATCCGTTTTAATGCACAAGGAAATCTTATTGCTCTTCTCGAACGTGAATACCGATTAAGCGAAAATGTTCTGCGCTATCTGACTTTAAAGATTGACAAAAACCAGATTTTGGCAGAGGAAAAATCCGCTGGCGAACAGTCTGATAAAGGTGAAAAAACAAGTGAAACTGTTCCGGCTGAAGCACCAAAATCTGTCGCGAAAGTGGAAGAAACTGAAGAAGTTGCTACGAAACCAGAAGCTGCGAACGTCGAAGCATCAGAGGAACCAGTCGCTGTTGAAGATGAATCATCCGATACTGCAGATGATGAATCTGAGAAAACGGCTGAAGAGAAGTAATTATCTATGCTCATGGATTGATTGCAGAATTTGATTTATAGTGTTGTGTGAGGTGTAATATGATGGAACTCAAAATGCCAGATATTAACATGGTAATGATTGCGGGAAATTTAACAAGCGATCCTTCCTTCCGCCACACCACAAATGGAACTCCAGTTGCAAATTTTTACATCGCATCGAACAGACGATTCAAGGATAATACAGGCCACTGGCGTGAGAATGTCTGCTATATCGGCATTGTAGCCTGGTATAAACTTGCCGAAAGTTGCAATCAGAATTTGCAAAAAGGGAGCATCGTTGTTATAGACGGTGAACTGCAGAGCAGAGCCTGGAAAAATGATGACGGTACCAGTAAAAATGTTGTCGAAGTTAAAGCACGTCGCATTCAATTCCTTAATAAGAGAAAAATTGACGATTCATCCGTTGAATTGTTGTCAGCAGAGCATCCTGATTTGAATGAAAACACCGTGTTTGAATCGGATTCCGAAGATGAACAACGCATAAACAATGATGACAATTTCAATTTTGGGTATGAGAATCTTACATTTTAAAGGAGATGTATAAATGATTAAAAAACGTCGGATTTGCCGCTTCTGCGAAGAAGGCATCAAACACGTTGATTATAAAAACGATAAATTTCTTAATCGTTTTTTAACAGAGCAAGGAAAGATTATCCCACGGCGTACAAGTGGTAATTGTGCTAATCACCAACGTATGCTCGCGATGGCGGTAAAGCGGGCAAGACATATGGCTATTATTCCTTTCATTCGTGAAATTAGCCGTTAAGTACAATTTCAATTATCTTGGTAAAATTACAATTTATTTCGAAGACTTAAATTACCCAGGGAATTAAAAGAATGAAAATAATTCTAAAGAAAAAACATGAAATACTAGGCGAAGTCGGCGACGTTGTCAGCGTGAAAAGTGGCTTTGCCAGAAACTTTCTTATTCCGAATGGCATTGCGATGGTCGCTACGCACGGCAATTTGAAAGTCGTTGAAAAAGAGAAAAAGAACTATGAAATCGCCGAGCGTCGTGCGGTATCTGATGCCGAACAATTAAAAGAAAAACTGGAAACAACTTCGGTAACGGCAGAACTGCAAGTTGGCGAAGAAGAAAAAGTTTTTGGTGCAATCACTTCGCACAATATTGCCGATCTTTTAGCTGAAAAAGGTTTTGAAATCGATCGCCGAAAGATTTTGCTCGACGAGCCAATAAAAGCATTGGGTGTATACGAAGTTGGTATTCGATTACACGCTGATGTGGAAGCGAAAGTTAAAGTCTGGGCAGTAAAACAATAATCGGTTGTGAAAACACAATTTTATTGCACCAAGCGGCAGGGTAAGAGATTTCTCTTGCCCTTTTTGCTAGTTATGGATTATTGCACATCATGAAGAATCTTCAATTTACAAAAAATTTGAAAGTCAAACTTTCATCTTTTGGGATTGCATTGATTTTTTGGTTTATCATTGTAACCGCGAATGATTATTCTCATGTAATCGAAGTGCAGATGCAGGTGACTGGTCTGCCCGTCGGAAAAATTCTTGTCAGCGACATCCCGAAAAAGGCAAAAATCAGGATTGATGGGGAAGGCAAATATTTATTCAGCCTTCTTTTCTTTGAAGATGCAAGCATCCATCTTGACCTCAGCGATATCGACGATGAAGCCACTTTTGTACTCACTCCCGAAATGGTTTTTCTGCCGCGCATCAGCCATGACATGCACGTACAAAGCATCATTTATCCGTCGTCGGTGAAAATTGTGTTGGACGACCTGATTAATAAAAAAGTACCGGTTATAGATCAAATCACCTGCCGTCCCATCGATGGTTTCACGTTGGTCGGCGACATAAAACTCGTTCCAGATTCCGTTACACTCAGTGGACCCAAATCGACACTTTCAAAAATTGAAAACATTGTTACCAAACCCCTTATACTCAAAGCGCAACAATTTGCGTTTGAAGGAACAATTGAACTGGAATCGCTGGCCGATAGTTTAAGAATTCGTACCGATCGAAAAGAAGTATCGTATACAGGTGAAGTGCAGAAATTATTGGAGTACACTTTCAGAGAAATCCCGATTCGTGTACTTAACAAGCCGGCACACACCGAATTAGTGCCGATTCCGTCATCAGCTTCCGTCACGGTGATTGGCGGTGAGCATTATTTGTTAAGTCTGAAACCAGAGAATTTTTATTTGTTCGTAGATTACCAAAAGATACCCAAGGCAATATTAGAAAACGAGCAGGATGGTGTATTAATCCAGCACAAAACCTTATCTGATGTTGAAATCGTTCAAATATTTCCTCCACACATCATGCTGGAAAAAAGAAGAATAGATTAATGAAATTGTTGGCGATTGAGTCGAGTTGCGATGAAACAGCAGCCGCAGTATTTGAAGAGGGTCATTTAAAGTCGAATATCATCGCATCTCAGGATGTTCATATTTCTTATGGTGGTGTAGTACCAGAATTGGCATCACGAGCTCATATTGCGAAAATTTCAGCAATCGTACGCAAAGCTTTGCATGAGGCACAACTCGATGTGAAGCAAATCGATGCAGTAGCAGCGACTGCAGGCCCGGGATTAGCAGGATCATTAATTGTAGGATTGACGTTTGCAAAAGGCATTGCAATGGCGCACAGAATACCATTCATCGGGATTAACCATATCGAAGGCCATATATTTTCAGCATGTATCGAAAACAAAGACTTGCAACCACCCTTTCTTGCTCTCGTCGTCTCGGGTGGCCACAGTATGATCGTTTTGGTTAAAGATATCGGTGATTATAATATTTTAGGAACAACTATCGATGACGCTGCCGGGGAGGCCTACGATAAAGTTGCGAAAGTTATCGGTTTACCTTACCCCGGTGGTCCAAATATCGATAAAATTGCCCAAAAAGGTAATCCTGAATTTCATAAATTTCCTGTCGCGACGATTAAAGATAAGCCCTATTGTTTTAGTTTTTCAGGTTTAAAAACCGCTGTCCTTTATAAGTACAGATCAATGAGCGAATCAGAGCAGGTAGAGCATCAGAAAGATATAGCTGCTTCTTTCCAAAAAGCAGTTATCGACGCGATACATCCGAAAATTACCGCTGCAATGGACGAATTTCATATAAAAAAACTTGTTATGGTGGGTGGCGTTGCACGTAATTCATCGCTTCGAAAAACTATGGCAAACCTTGCCACAGAAAATGGTTTCCAACTTTACGTCCCCTCTGGGATTTATTGCACAGACAACGCCGCAATGATCGGCCAGGTTGCACTCTTGCGCTTGCAACGAAATGAACAATCAACACTGGATCTATCGCCTTCACCCAACTTAACTATTAATTAAGTTCGAATGTCCTTACATTTTTCCTATAATATTTGGTTTCTTATCAGCGGTACGCTGCTCATCGCAGGATTCTCGCTCTGGATTTATCGCACGACGACCCCACAAGTCGGCACATTGCTTCGCCGGTTTTTAATGACAATCCGCATTCTCAGTCTGTTTTTGCTTCTCTCCCTCTTTTTTGAACCACAATTGCAGTTTCATCATAATCTGGTAACTAAACCCATCGTTCCGGTACTTATCGATAATTCCGCCAGCATGCAATTGAAGGACGAAAATAGTACCCGCATCTCAGCAGCACGAAATGCACTGCAAATACTTAAACAAAACACCTATTTAAACGAATATGCCGATGTTCAGTATCTTGCATTTTCAGATACAGCTGCTTTGATTGATAAAAATGAAATCGATTCCCTCAAGTTTAATGGTGACGGAACGAATTTGGCAAAAGCATTACAAACATCCAGCATCCTTTTTCAAGACAAGGATATTGCTGCAACTGTGCTTGTGAGTGATGGTGCTACAAATTTGGGTGATGATCCAGCAACAACCCTTGAGAATTATCCAGCATCCCTCTACCCTATTCAAATTGCGCAAAAAGGTTTAATTAATGATATCTGGATAGGCGAAATCATAACAAACGAAATTGCTTATGCTGGCATGAAAATTCCGGTAGAGATCTATGTCCGTTCAAATGGCTATGCAAATCAACAGGCGAAGATCAAAATAATTCAACATGACAGGATTGTTATTGAAGAAACCATAACTTTGCCAGAGAATGGACTTGAGAAAAAAGTCATTCTTTATCTCATTCCCGATGTCATTGGTAAACAAAAATACGATGTGACTATTGAGGAAGCACCTGGCGAGCTAACTTCACAAAATAACCAGAGAGCATTCTATTTAAATGTATTAAAAAACAAATTAAAGATTTACCTGCTTGCAGCTGCACCATCACCAGATGTTGCATTTGTCCGGCAAGCGCTTGCCGAAAATGAAAATTTTTCTTTGCAGCAAACAGTCGCAGTAACAGCATCCCGATTTGCTAGTGATAAACTCCCCAATGAAACCGAGACAGAAAACCTGGACTGCATAATTGCTATAAATTTTGCACGGAGCAATACTCCGCCCACTTTTCAGACATGGTTGGAAAATGCTGTGCGAAAACATGAAAAGCCGGTTCTGTTTATTACGGGATTTATCGACACACCACAATCCATTTGGATATACAGGGATTTGCTTTTTCTTGCAAACCGTCCCCAACTTGGCCAGGAAACAGCAATGCAGGCAACTTTAAGTGAGCTCGGTTATTTGCATCCGTTATTCAAAACAGATGAATCAGGTAAAAATTTAGCGGCTCTATTTGAACAATTACCGCCAATTTTCAGTAATATCCGCAAGATTGAATTTCAATCAAATACAACTATTCTCACCTATTTAACAGGCAATCGATCGGCAAACTTACCAACAAATGTTCCGCTGTTAACCGCCGCAAAAGCAGATCAAAAGCGCGTCATCACAATTCTCGGCAACAATTTATGGCGTTGGCACATGCTCTTACAGCGGAAAGATGCTGAGAATACATTTTACTCCGACCTCATCGAAAATAGTGTTCGGTGGTTAGCTTCACGTGATGAAAATAAACTTTTAAATGTCCAACCTGCCGGTGACATATTCCGGGCAGGACAACAAATCAATTTCAATGCGCAGGCTTATTACGATGATTATCGGGTTCGTGAGGGATTGCGTATCTCCCTGAAAATCGAAGGGATGCAAGAGGGGGAATTCATTTTCTCAGAAAAAGGGGATGGTATTTATCGGTGTAAAGCTGGTATGCTCTCCGCAGGTGATTATATTTATAAAGCACAGGCATTCGCCGGGGATAAGGAAGTGAGTGCAGACTCCGGAAAATTCAGTATAATACCTTTTCAGTGGGAATTGCAAAGGACTGAGTATGATTCTGAGCTACTCGAAAAACTCGCCCATATTTCAAGTGGCAAAGTGATTGCTCAAGATTCTCTGGCCATCTGGTTGTCAAACCTGCATTTTAATGCAAAAATAGTCCAAAACGTAGATGAGATCAGGATTTGGCAATATTGGATGACTTTAGTTGTCATTCTGATTTTACTTTCGCTGGAATGGTTCCTTCGCAAACAAAAGGGCATGCTTTAACTACATCTTTACCATAAAGTTTTCCATATCAAGCACAGTACAACAATCGAGTATGAGCTTCATCGTTGCCTTCTCAATATTATCTTTTTGATCTCCAATTTTAGTGGAGAATTTAAAAATTCCATCTCGCCATATGGCAAGTCGATACATAGCTTCTTCACCATAATGCTCATCAATTTCAGCGTATTTGACCTCCCCTTTCTTTAAAGTCATGAATCCAGTTTGTTCATCCTTGTGAACTTCGAGGGTTCCACTTTTCTTGTTCATATTCAGAAATTGAAGAATTTCAAGTACATTAAAGCTTTGCAGGTTCCCCTGCAAAAGGGGAACTTCCGATGGTTCAGAATCATCATAGGTTAGACTGGTCGTTACCGGATCGGTGTGAACCAGTTGATCAAAGCGCCAAATCAGGGTTTCGATGCGACCAGCCAGGGCACGCAAAGAAACGGGAAGCTGTAAAATATCATCCACTCCATGGCGAAAAGCCCTCAGTTTAATTTCATCGATATGACTTTGCGTTGTGAGCAAAATGAAAGGTACGGCACGCAAATATTTTGTTTGCCTCATCATCCAACAAAAATCAATTCCATCCTGTGGTTTTATCGAAAATTCGGAAATAACCAATGAGGGAGTAGCGCTATTGGCAAGCTGCCAGGCTTCTTCGCTGCTCCTGGCAACTTGTATTGCATATCCGAATCGACTGAGATTCACATCGAAAAACATCGCAGACTCAGGATTACTATCAACAATAAGAATCGTTTGTTTAGAATTATTCATGATTTACCAATTTAAGCTTCAGGTTTTATTAATTTTGCCATTTAGGTTTTCCTGCACTTGAAAAAAAGTGCAAATTTTCTCTGTAATTAAAAATAAAAATGCAACTGATTTTATCCACAATTTTAAATGCAAAATTCTACTTAAAAAATGTGGATAACTTTTGGATAAGTTAAAAACCTAGTGTTTTAAAAAAAAATTTCTGCAAAATAACATTATTGACAGTAGTGCGACAAACTTTTTGTAATGGTAAATACTGCAGTACCATGTCAAAGTATATTTCCATAATTCATTATTTTTATTTAATTTGGTCTAATAGTTTAATTTAAGACGAATGTGGTTTTTAAATATGTGAGACACAATATATTGTGGTGGAGATAATTTGCACCACAATTTTAGCAATAAATTTAGTAGACTTGCGATCTTGAAAAAATGTGGATAACTTTGTGAAGTAGCAAAATCAGGCAATAACCAATCGGGAATACACATCGTTATTTTTTCTGAAAAATATCCATTCTTTTCCAAAAAAAATCGCCTTGTTCTTTTCCTCATCAAATGCGAATAAGATTGCATTTAAAAAGAGAAAATCCTACAATAGCCCTATTTATCATGCAAAAAAACAAAGAGCATCCAAATGACTTTTTTTAATGATGTACCACCCTTAGATTGGATTACCGGAATCCTTCTCCTGGTAGGATTAGCTATCCTGGTTACTTTCGCGGAAGTCGTCTATAAGAAATTTATATTATCCAAAGAAGATCTTAGAAAGGGTGTACACATTCTAAGCGGTGCGGTTATTCTAATTACTCCATTTATTTTTCAGACTTCCACCCCACTCCTTATTCTCTCTATTGTTTTTGCATTTATAAATTTGATTGCAGTATATACGCAAAAATTGAACTCCTACAATTCCACAGAACGAAAATCACTTGGCACCTTTTACTATCCTGCAATTGTCATCGTATTGACAGTCCTTTTCTGGGATAATCACAAAGAAATATTCATGATCGCGTTTGCCTTACTTGCTTTCGCAGATGCAGCAGCTGGACTCGTTGGTAAAACTGCTCCGGACTCATCCAGAATTTCCTTACCTTGGGATTCAAAATCTTTTCGTGGCTCGGTGACCATGTTCATTTCATCGCTCGTAATAGTAACCATTGGGCTTGTTGCAAGCCGAGGTGTATTCAACCTACACCCCATACAATTATTCTTTGCAGTCCTATCAACAGCGGCCCTGGCCACTGCGGGAGAACTCCTATCTTATCGCGGATCTGACAATCTTTCAATTCCTATTCTTGCCGCAATTTCTTTGTACGTTTTTCAACAACCAGAATTACAGATACAGTTTATATTTGGATTTGTGCTTGCATTAATCGTCGTTTTTCTTGCATATTACTTGAAAGCTCTCGACCTAAGTGGGGCTTTAGCGACTTTTATCTTAGGCACCGTCATTTTCGGCTATGGTGGCTGGCTATTTACTATTCCGATTTTAATGTTCTTCATCGTTTCCAGTGCACTATCCCATTTACCCAATAGCAATAAGGCAGCAACATCCGATGCAATAGAATTAGGCGCCCGTCGAAATGTGGAGCAAGTCTTCGCAAATGGCTTTCTCCCATTTGTCTGCGTCATTGCTTCCTTCTTTTACGAAAGTCAAATGCTGTTCGTGCTTTATTTAGGTGCGCTTTCCGCAGCCACAGCGGATACCTGGGCGACTGAAATTGGTCTGCTTTCGCGTGCACAACCAAGATCGATTACTACGGGAAAACATGTGACACCAGGTATGTCTGGCGGCATAACCGTACTAGGCAGCTTTGGAGCTGTTGCAGGTGCCACTTTTGTCACATTAATTGGATTTGTAGTAAGTATCTATTTTCGTCAAACAGCATTAACAATTGATGAAGTGATTATTATCATCATTGCTGGGGTAATTGCACAATTTATTGACAGTCTTACTGGTGCTCTCTGGCAAAGAAAAAATCGCTGTGCTGTGTGCAACAAAATAACCGAACGCAGCATTCACTGCGAAAAGAAAACAGAATTATTCAGAGGCCAGGAATGGTTAGACAATAATGTAGTCAATCTTATCTGTGGTTTTTCAGGCTTATTTTTTATTAATTTGTTCAACCTGTTATTTAATTGATCCATGGCTGAAAGTGAAAAAAACAAAAGCACGATTTCCAAATTACCCGTGCAGAGAAGGCATGCGTGGATAATCATTTCCGGAGTGTTGCTCTTCTTGTTATATATTTATATTGCTGGCGATTTCGGACTGCTTCGCCATTGGCAATTGAGCAACGAAAAACAACTCCTGGAAAAAGAAATCGAGGAGCTGCAATTTAAACGTGATAGTTTACAGGTTGCCATCGAAAGACTAAAAACGGACAGCAGTTATATGGCAAAAATTGCCCGTGAAAAATACAATATGGGTTTACCAGACGAAGAAATTATCAAAATAATCAACAAAGACAGCGATGCTTTAAATGAAAAACAGTAGTATTGTAAAACGATTTCGTCGATATTTTGCAACAGGGTTGTTGGTTCTTGTCCCCTTCTCGTTAACGGTGTATATCATTTCTGAATTATTTCAGATCGTCGATGGAATTTTGCAACAATTTGTCTATGACATGATAAGCAAAAAAATCGGCCTTTCCATAGGTGACGCACCAATTCCAGGATTAGGTTTTATAACCCTGGTTGTATTGATTGCTGCTGTCGGCATGGCAACCCACAATTATTTTGGTAGACAACTTGTAAATTTTGGCGAGTATATCGTAACACGAATTCCATTGATCAGCCGTATTTATATCACCATTCAACAAATAAGTCACGCATTTTTTGGTGAACAGCGGGAAGTTTTCAAAAGTGCTGTATTATTCGAATACCCCAGAAAAGGCATTTATTCCATTGGATTTTTTACACAAGATACAAAAGGGCCTGTTCAGGACGCACTCGAAAAAGATGTAGTAAGTATCCTGGCATTTACAACGCCCAATCCCACCAGTGGTTATTTGCTTTTCGTTCCAAAAGAAGATATCATCGAGTTGGATATGCCTGTTGAAGAGGCATTAAAGCTGGTTATTTCCGGTGGAGCAATTATTCCAGCTAAGAAAAATGGTAATAAAGTACCTTTTGTCCGCCCAGTTGTTGATAATAAAATCGCTCAACAATAACGATGCATGCTTCAGGCAGCAAAATATAATCTTAACCATTTGCAAGAAAGATCTACCATAGATCAGGGATACAAGAAAAGACAATTACACCTTGCCATGCTCCTCGGTGGTTTTCTGACAATAATTGCAGTTCCTTCCGTCTGTGCACAGCTCACTCTGCCAACAATTCATCCCATCAATTCAGCTACATTTGCGCAAAATCTCAATATTTACGACTGGCAATATCAGTTTGGCTGGGGTGCATCTCCCTGGAATCAATTGGATTTTGTAACCCATTATGACTATTTCAGCACAATGCAATATAGTCGTGGCGAGCAACTCTGGAAAGACCAGCAAAACGCAGATTTGATAATTCAAAAAAGAGCCTTACAAAACAGAATTTTGCTCACACGCTTTGATTTCACCTCGCTGAAAGATCAATTTTCGTCGTTCAATTATGACAGAATTCAGGCAGGAATGACCATCGCGGGGCGTTTTCCATTGAAGCAGGATATTTCAATTCAACCAGAAATGGGCTTTCGAATGGAAAATAGAAAAGAACTTTCCGAGAGTGGACCTTATTTTGCTATCAATTTACTCGTACCCGATCAAGAGTTTTTCGATGCGGCCCACAAATTGGATGCATGGTCGGAAACAAGTACCTTCAAAAATCGACAGAATAGCCAGGTGAGATTAAATTATGGAATTTTCGGTGAAGTAACACCCGGAACAAGGGATTCATTGAATTTTTATTATGATTTTCTGCGTCGGGATAATTTTCTCGGCAATCCTCTGAATAAAATTGTAGAAAGCCTGAATAAAAAACGCATCGGCTTCAATAACAATTTACACTACAGCATTGGCCAGGATGCTGGTTTTCGCATGATAACTGATTTGTCAATTGCCGGAGTTGATATTGGAAGGGATAGTATAGCCCAGCACATATCAAACCGAGGACATGACGATTTCGATTTTCACAACAACATTTTTATGTACTGGCATGGGGAGAACCACAAGCACCAGCTTGCTGTGGATTTTGGCGAGTCCTCAACGGAACATTATCTTTCCGATTCATCAACGACTTTTTCATCATCCCAGGGTTTGATCGGTGTAGGCTATGATGTAATCGAAAAATTCACACGAATTTCAGAAAAATCACAATACCGATTGAGTGACAGTGATTCGATCCGTTTTTATTTCGGATTATCGAAATTGGAGCGGGATAATACCGATCGGGCACGATCGGATACGCATGATGAACAGCGTTGGACGGCAGCTCTTTTACACTCCAGGAGGTTATCTGAATTCATTACGCTCCGATGGGAATTGAGCACCTATCTAAGACATTTCGTTTATTTGAATAGCCAACTCTCCGGGCAAAACAATTGGACACGTATATTGAAATTTCAACCAGAGTGCATTATTCGATTTTCGCCTCAGGCCGAGTTGAGGCAAAAAGCAGGTATTCGTACGAACTATGTTGTATCTGATTTTGCCAGTGATAACTCACTGGTGAACAATTATGTCATTCGAGATTATTTCATTACCGATTCACTCGCTATTGAATTTTCGGAAAAACTGACGTGCCTGCTTGATTATCGGTATGAGACTGAGGAACTGGGGAGTTTAAACTGGCGGAAATTCAGTTCAAGACCACGAACAGCATGGCGGAACCAGTGGGGCACATTAAAGTTTCAGCAGCGATTTACCAGTCGTGCGAAGTTAGGCTTGGGTGTTGTATTTTATGAACAAAAAAGATGGAATTATGAACTTAATACAGAAAATCGCTTAAAAAAAGAACATGTTGGGACACATACGAATTTAGGACCAGTTGCCGAATTTCTATTTATCGCGCCAAATGGTTCTGTGATTGTTTTTAACGGAAAACGACAAAAAGCTTTTCCTTTTATTGGAAAAGCTTATTATATTAATAACCTTGAACTTAGAATGCAGTGGAAATTTTAGACTATGACAACAAAGAGCAACGAAAAACAATTGCTGAATGAAACATTTGCGAGTAAACCAGAAACTGTGGAACAAGTTGAAGCAGTTACGGATAAAATTTCCAGAGCTATGAATTTCTCGGAACAGGAGAGAGATAACATTGCCATTGCCATTACCGAAGCAGTAAACAACGCGATTTATCATGGAAATAAATTAGATATTAATAAAAAAATTCATTACACAATTTACAGTAGTGGAGATTCTCTGCGATTTTTAATTCGAGACGAAGGCAAAGGATTTAAACCGTCCGACGTTCCCGATCCGCTCGAACCGGCAAACCTGCTGAAAGAAAATGGGCGAGGTATTTTTATTTTAAAATCGTTGATGGATGATGTATATTTTGATTTCTCGCCTCATGGTACTACGATAACACTCATCAAAACAAAGAAAAAAGAACAGGATTAAGAAAATCCACTGCCACCTTTCGAAGACAGGCCTCTGTGTGTTATCGTCTCCAACTAAACACTATCCCCACTCCCTCTCTCTTTGCTATTCATTATTTTTTAGTTCGACCGTTTTTTGTTCTCCATCACGGACGATATCAAGTAATATATTTTCATCTCCAATCGCAGTTACTATCGCTTTGAAGTCCGAAATGTTTATCGCCGGATATCCATTGATTCCAGTAATGATATCACCAGCCTGCAAATCCGATCGTGCTGCTCTGCTATGCAAGCGAATATCTGAGATAAGCAGCCCTTCCGTATCCTGAAAAAATTCTTTCATTTTTTTGCTGAGATTTTGAACAGTAAAACCGAATTTTTCCATTTGAAACTGCCGGATACCTGCAATATCATCCGATTCGACTTCATAGGATTTTAACAAAACTGAACTACAGTAAATTCGAGCGTCCTGGCGCAATGCAAGCGCGATTGCATCGCTGGGACGTGCATCGAGGACAAGTTTGTTTTTTCCCCCGGACAAATGAATCGCCGCATAATACGTATCTTCTTTAACGCCTGTGATGTTGATAAAATCGATATGATAATTTAGTGTGTCTATCAATTTTGTGAAAAGGTCGTGCGTCAGCGGGCGTTGTGGTTTTATCGCATTGCGCGCATAATAAATTGAAAGCGCCTGATCGCCATCTATCATCATCGACAAAAAACGGTCTTTCTCCTGTGTAGTTAAATATATGAGAACAGGACCCGAGTGTGGATCACCATGAATAGCATGAACTTCCACTTGAATCGCGGAGCTGTGATTCGGCGAGCTACAGGATATGGCAACTGCAAAACTGATTATGAAAATTGCTATGAAAAGTATTTTTTTCATAATTAACCCTATTATTGGATAGGCTTTTGTGTGAAGGAACGAAAATTATCAAAAATTTCCAAGAGTGATTCCAGTGTACTAAAAAAATCCGACGGCGATCACCGGTTTACAAAAAAATCCAGACAGGTCGAATTTACGACTGAATCAGCAATATATTCAAACTGTTCGATAAAATTGTAATTTGTCTCATCGTGTTACAGTGTGCCATGAATAATTTGATTAAATGCCATAGTTCATCAATGTAGATGATATTAAATTGTATTATCAAGCCAATACTTTTATGAAGAATAAACAACTTGCGCAACATGAAAGGAAGTTCTATATTCTATTTAAGTTAAAGAAGATTCGTGTCTAGAAGCTTCTAAGCCCAGGTTGCTATTTAACTGCGCACGGCGTAAACCTAAAAAGTATAATAGCCCTATTCTCCATAAGTGCAACCAAATTGACTCTAAATCATCCGGCGATCCCTTAATTTTCAATACCTTCGTCTTATTTTTATTCACAATCGTTTATAAAAATAAATCCCTGAGAACAAAAATGAATTGATCGTTAGAAGATTTCATTTTATTATTTCTACACCAATTGAGCATAAATCACAATTTTTCATGAAGGTGTGCACTAAAAAAGAAACGTCCAATGAATGGCAATCGCTGTGTTAAATTATTCAATATTTTTGGCAGAAATTTTGCTTAGAAAATTGAAAATGACATTTGATCTTCCAAGATTATGCAAGAAAGTCCGATAAAACTAAGAAAAACTCTCTAAGTACTTTAATCCTCCTATTTTTATTCGGATTACAATTTATTTGAACAACAATAATAATACAAATTCAGGATGATAATTAATAGAGATTGCGCGCAAATTTGCATCCTGATACACTATTAAGCTGAAATTAAGAGTAAAAAATTGAAAGACCTGGCAAGTATTCCTGAATTGATCACGACGAAATCGATTAAGCTGGCTTTTTTACACAAGAATGATACAACCGACACCAGGCTGTATGATAAACTCAACCACAGTGGTTACGAAGTATTTGAATTTCACTCCCGCGGTCTATTGCTATCCTGGCTGCAAGCGAATGCAAACCTTGTAGAAACACTTCTTGTCGAATTGGATGAAACTCCTGGTCTGCTGGCTACAATTGCAAATATTCGTGATCGCTATCCATCAATGCCCATTCTTGCAGTAGCCAAAGAATGCGAAACCAATTATATCCGTGAAGCAATAAGCAGCGGCGCCAATCATTTTATTCCTGAATCAGTTGATCCCAAAGTTCTGTCCAACACGGTGGATCGTTTAGTTAATTTCCGTATGGAATTTTTACGCTACGTCCACGCATTGCCATTCCTCAAAACCAGCCTGGAAGCGCGTATCCCGAGCAGATTGGATCTGCTTGGCGGTCTGGTGTATTATCTAACCGAAGAGATGTTTAAGCATGGAATAATCACTTTACGGGAAATTAATGTGAAAGTGGCTTTCGTGGAAGCTTTGACGAACGCAGTAGAGCATGGCAATCGTTTAAACCCGGAGAAGGAAGTGATTGTACGCGCTGAATTCGATAACAAATACGCCAAAATTCATATTTTTGATGAAGGCGAAGGTTTTGATTTTAAGAGCCTTCCCGACCCGACCCAAAAAGAAAATCTCTTTCGTGCACGTGGACGTGGCGTATTCATGATGCGCCAGTTTATGGACGATGTCATTTTTCACGAACCTGGAAATCACGTAACATTGATTAAGTACTGCACTGGCGGCGATATTACCCCTCGTCCCTATCCCTGGGAACGGCGAATGATTTAAAGTTTTTCTTGCATTTTAAGGCCATTATCCTATATTTATCAACCTTTAATGATTACGGCGACGTAGCTCAGCTGGTCAGAGCAGAGGAATCATAATCCTAAGGTCCGGGGTTCAAATCCCTGCGTCGCTACTTTATAAGCTCAGTAAATACTGAGCTTTTTTTGTTTGTAATGAACCGGTTGTCTTCGGGGAAATATCTTTTGTTGTTGGTTCGAACCGAAAATTTTTCTTGCAACTTTTCCGGAAGTTGATTAGTCTTTATTTCAAAATTAAACAAAAAAAATCATGCAAGTTATTAATTATGATTAACTCGCTTTATAAGGCCTTCTCACTTTTTCTCATATTGACTGTACTGCCTGTTGATATCCCGTGCTTGCCACTGGAAGAGGGTAAGTGCTGTGATATGGATAGTGGCGATTGCTGTTGCGATAATCCGGCAAACTCAATATCGTGCCATGATCGTGCTAACAACAGCATACCGGAAAGCAATGCAACCTCAACACAAACCAACTCTATTTCCGAATGGCACCGCATACTCCTTACTCCTGCTGTCACAAGCTTAAAACCGGTAGAAAACCATCGACAAATTGCGATGCGTTATTTCCTGAGTTCAAAAACAGCATCAAAAAATTTTCATAACTCCAACGAAATTTTTCTCCACACATCTTCTTTCCTCATTTGATTGATCCTTCAAGGGATCAATCCGTCCAATTCAAATTAATGATTCAAATATTCGATTCTTAGCCCAATTGGCTCCGTGTTCTTCCTATTGATTTCATAATTTTCCCTTGTGGTCAACAAGTCGTCCAGGCTGTGTGAAAATGCAGCGTAGACCGGTCGCGGAGTCTGTCGAAGCGCCAGGTTGAGCGTGAGTCCGGCTTCGATACTTCGAATTTACACAGTACTGTCAAGCTCAGCCTCCGTGAAGTTTAATCGTTTTCGTACAGTCTGGTCGTTTCGAGTTCGGTTTCAAGTTTTGTCGCACAAAATTTGAAGAATAACCGTACTAACCTTTATAAACCAATAAGTTCAGGCTAAAAGATGTTAAACAGAATCATACGTTATTTTCTCGAGAACAAGCTGGTCACCGTACTATTGGTCCTGTTATTTGTTGCTTGGGGATTCGTCACAGCACCTTTCGGGTGGAAAACAGGTTTCTTGCCTTCCGATCCGGTACCAGTGGACGCCATTCCCGATATCGGTGAAAATCAGCAGATTGTTTTCACCCAATGGATGGGCAGATCGCCACAGGATATTGAAGATCAGATCACCTACCCTCTAACAACATCCCTTTTAGGGATTCCTGGTGTTAAATCAATCCGGAGTTCCTCGGTATTTGGATTTTCCAGTATTTATATCATTTTCCAGGAGGATGTCGAATTTTACTGGTCAAGATCCAGAATTCTCGAAAAACTGAATTCATTACCCACAAGCCTTCTACCCGGCGATGTGCAACCAGTCCTTGGTCCAGATGCCACTGCGCTTGGACAGGTCTTTTGGTACACGCTGGAAGGGCGCGATAAAAACGGCAACTCTACCGGTGGCTGGGATTTGCATGAAATCCGTACAGTACAGGATTTTTATGTGAAATATGCACTCAATGCAGTCGACGGTGTTTCCGAAGTGGCATCCATCGGTGGATTTGTGCAGGAATACCAGATTGATGTCAATCCGGATATTCTGAAGATTTACAATATTCCGCTGCAAAAAGTTATGATGGCCGTCAAGAACTCCAATCGGGATGTCGGAGCCAAAACTATCGAGATTAACGAGGCAGAATATCTGGTACGCGGACTTGGTTATGTAAAGTCTATCGATGACATTGAGAAAGCGGTTGTAGCTGTACATGAAAATGTGCCAATACGTGTGAAAGATATCGGTGTTGTTACGCTCGGACCCGCCACCCGCAGAGGACTGCTTGATAAAGATGGTGCTGAAGTTGTTGGTGGCGTCGTTGTGGCCCGATTCGGCTCCAATCCTTTGCATGTTATCAATACTATTAAAGAAAAAATCAATGGAATCGAAAAGGGATTGCCGAAAAAAACATTAACGAACGGCGTCGAAAGCCAATTGACGATTGTGCCTTTTTATGATCGTACACAATTGATTTACGAAACCTTGGGAACTTTGGAAGAAGCTCTTTTGCTGGAAATTCTCATTACTGTTCTGGTCGTCATCGTCATGGTAATGAACCTGCGGGCTTCCATTTTGATTTCCAGCTTACTCCCGCTTGCCGTGTTGATGGTTTTTATCAGCATGCGTTACGTCCATGTCGATGCCAATATCGTCGCGCTTTCAGGCATCGCTATCGCCATCGGTACGATGGTTGACCTGGGCATCGTGCTTTCGGAGAATGTTCTCAAACACATGCATGAAGCGCCGCAAAACCAAAAGCTTATCGACACGATTTATAATGCGGCGGCCGAAGTCAGCTCGGCTATTCTCACAGCTGTTTCCACAACCATCGTCAGCTTTATTCCGGTTTTCACCATGCAGGCGGCCGAGGGGAAGTTGTTTCGACCATTAGCTTTCACAAAAACATTCGCCCTCTTCGCTGCCTTGCTGGTCGCTCTTTTTATCCTGCCGATGATCGCCCACTTGTTTTTTGGGCTGAAGAATGACAACAAACGGCAGACACAAATTCTGAATTTAATATTGATTATCACCGGACTCCTCATCGCAATTTTTTATACTGTGTGGGGAGGGCTCACATTGATAGCATTTGGCCTCGCCTGGTTCATTCGCAATTCCAATCAGAAAGAAACATTTTTGACTCGCAATCTGTCGTTTGGTATCGCCATACTTTCTGTACTCTGGCTTTTAGCAAAGTATTGGATGCCCCTCGGGGCCAGTAAAACACTGCTGACAAATTTTATTTTTGTTTCGTTTCTAATAACATTGATTTTGAGTGCGTTTTATTTATTGGAGCGATTTTATCGGCCAATACTGCAGTGGTGCCTGAAAAACAAACGAAAGTTTCTTGCGTTACCTGCGGTACTTTTGCTTTGGGGACTTGTGATCTGGATTGGTTTTAACACCATGTTTGGCTTCCTGGCCAGCGGACTGGATTTTGTCGGCTTGAATATCCGCACCACGCCAATATGGGCAGGCTTGTCCCATACATTTCCGGGTATCGGTAAAGAATTTATGCCTGCACTCGACGAAGGAAGTTTTTTGCTTATGCCGACCTCGATGCCGCATGCCGGTGTTGCCCAGAATAAACGCATTGTCCAACAACTCGATATGCTGCTGGCCAATATTCCGGAAGTTGAACTGGCTGTCGGCAAAATGGGACGGGTGGAAAGTGCACTCGATCCAGCGCCAATTTCCATGTATGAAAATATCATCAATTATAAACCAGAATATCTGGTCGATGCAAAAGGTCACCGATTGCGCTTTAAAGTCGATGACAAGGATCGTTTCATTCTCTCCTCCGGCGACACACTTGCAAATGAAACCGCCCTGGCACGTGGTGTTCAACCAAATGAATTGATCCAGGATAATTCAGGCGAGTATTATCGCAACTGGCGCAAAAACATCAATTCACCCGATGACATTTGGAACGAAATCGTGCGCGTGACCAAAATACCCGGCGTCACCTCCGCGCCCAAATTGCAGCCAATTGAAACACGACTGGTGATGCTGCAAACGGGTATGCGAGCGCCAATGGGCATTAAAGTATTTGGCCCTGACCTGCGCACAATTGAAGATTTTGGTCTGAGCTTGGAAAACATTCTCAAAGAAGTTCCCTCAGTGAAATCGGAAGCCGTGTTTGCAGATCGCATCGTCGGTAAACCTTATCTCCATCTCAATATTAATCGCGATGCCATTTCTCGTTATGGATTAAACGTGGAAGATGTGCAAGAACTCATTGAAACGGCAATCGGTGGGATGACCATCACCTCAACAGTTGAGGGCCGGAAGCGTTTTCCCGTGCGTGTGCGGTATCCCCGCGAACTTCGAACCGATCCTGATGAACTAAAAAAAATCTACATGCCAACTCCAACCAGCGCGCAGGTTCCATTGGGTGAACTGGTCGATTTCGAATATGTTCGCGGGCCACAAGTCATTAAAAGCGAGGATACATTTTTAGTTGGCTATGTGTTGTTGGATAAAAACCCGGGGTACGCGGAAGTTGATGTTGTGCAGGAGGCGCAAAGGTTTATTCAGAATAAAATTGAGAGTGGTGATTTAGTTGTTCCGGCAGGCGTTAGTTATAAATTTTCGGGAAGCTACGAAAACCAGGTTCGGGCAGAAAAACGCCTGTCTATTATCGTACCAATGGTGCTGTTCATCATATTTATCATCCTTTATTTTCAATTCCGTTCGGTAACAACATCGCTGATGATTTTTACCGGAATTGCCCTGGCCTTTAGTGGCGGATTTCTTATGGTTTGGCTGTACGGGCAGGACTGGTTTGCAAATTTTAGTCTATTCGATATGAACATGCGCACCTTGTTTCAAATGCATCCGATCAATTTGAGTGTTGCCGTATGGGTTGGGTTTATCGCCTTGTTCGGCATTGCCACCGACGATGGTGTTTTAATCGGTACCTATTTGGATCAAAGTTTTGCCAGGAACAAACCGAATACTATTGCCGGAATTCAGCAGGCCGTAATTGAAGCAGGGAGCCGGCGTATCAAACCGGCCTTAATGACCTCCGCAACAACGATCATCGCCTTGTTACCGGTGCTTACATCAACCGGTCGTGGTGCAGATATTATGATTCCTATGGCGATACCTTCCTTTGGAGGCATGATCATCGCAGGAGTGAGTTGTTTTTTGGTGCCCGTGCTGTATGGGATGAGAGAAGAATGGAAACTCACAGGAGGAAAAAAATAATGAAGATTCGATTATTGAAATATAGAATAACCGCTTGCTCCGAGCAGCAAAAACGGGAATATGTTCACGATGGCTTTGATGTCAGCTATCCTCGGCAATCTTTATTTTTCAGTAAGCTGCGCAGCAGAATTAGCAGGATGAACAGGGGTATAATTCTGTTCATCCTGTTGGCATTTTTGATCCAACCTGTATCCATTTCCGGACAAACTCTGGAAGCCTACCTGCAACAGGCAGCCGAAAACAATCCCGGACTCAAAGCAAAGTACATTGATTTCGAAATTGCATTGCAGAAAATTCCACAAATGAGTTCACTCCCAGATCCGAGTTTGTCATTTGGCTATTTTGTAAGCCCGGTGGAAACGCGTGTCGGTCCGCAAAAAGCGCGTCTTGAGCTCAACCAGATGTTTCCATGGCTTGGAACGCTGGCAGCGCAAAAAGACGCTGCGAGTTTGAGTGCGGAGGCGCAATATCAAACGTTTATCGATGCGAAAAATGAACTCTATTATCAGGTTACCACAGCATACTACCCATTATACGAAGCCAGGGAGATGGTGCGTTTACAGGAAGAAAATCTCGACATTCTTACCAGTTTCAAACAACTGGCCACAACTGCCTTCTCCAATGCAAAAGGCAGTATGGTCGATGTAATTCGGGCGGATATCATGATTGATAACACGAATACAGATATTGCCGTACTCAAGGAAAAATTAAAACCACTGCAAACAGCATTTAATCGTCTGCTCAATCGACCAGATTCAAGTAGCATCACAATTGCAGAGGATATCGCAATTGATCTTGAAAATATCGCTTTCAACAAGGATACTGTGCTTTTCCACAACCCACAACTCAAAGCTTTTGATTTAAAACTCAAAGAGTCGCAAGCGCAGGAAAAAGCGGCCTTTCGTAACGGATTACCACGAATTGGAATTGGACTAAGTTATGTATTTGTTGACAAACGTCCGGATGTTACGCTCAAAGAGAATGGCAAGGACGCGCTGATGCCCATGATTTCTATGACGCTTCCGCTCTTTCGAAAAAAATACACTGCCGCTGTAAAGGAAGCTCAGCTCAAACAGATGAATTTTAAGCTGCAAAAACAGAATATGGAAAACTCGCTGGTTTCCGCTTTTGAAAGTACGGTATTCCAGGTTGTGCAGGCACGTCGGTTTTATGAATTGAACTTAACGCAAATCGCAAAAACCCGACAAGCTATCGATCTGTTGGCTACTGCGTACAGTAATTCGGGTAAAGATTTTGATGAAGTGCTGCGAATGCAGCTGCAACTGTTAAAATATGAGATGGCCAGAGCAACCGCAGTCAAAGATTACTACACTGCAGTGGCGAAGTATAATTACCTTTCCGGCTTCGCCAAATCATAATGTTTGCTTTACCACAAAGATTTTTAATTACAAAGAGGTAAAAAAGATGCAATCTATAAAAAAATTCTTGAATGATAGAGCTACTCGTATGGCTTTTGGCGCATTAATTTTAGGATTGATTTTAGGATGGTTGTTTTTCGGTGGCGACAATCCGGTAGACACAATACACAGCAATCAGGTTGGGGAAGCAAAAAACGCGATTTGGACATGCTCAATGCATCCGCAAATCCGACAAAAAGAGCCTGGAAAATGCCCGATATGCGGTATGGATTTAATTCCCCTCGACTCAAACTATTCTGAAGACGATCCGGTGGAAATCAAGATGTCACCAACGGCGATGCAGCTGGCGAATGTACAGACATCAATAATTACGAAGCAAAAGCCTGTGAAAACCATTCGCATGAACGGCAAGGTGCAGGCGGACGAAAGGCGCGTGAATTCGCAAACTTCACATATCGCCGGACGCATTGAGCGGCTTCTGGTGAATTATACCGGAGAAACGGTACACAAGGGGCAAATCATTGCTTATGTGTATTCGCCGCAATTGGTTACAGCGCAGGAAGAATTATTCGAGGCCTACAAAATACGGGAGAATCAACCAGAACTGTATCTGGCAGCGCGTGAAAAATTGCGCAACTGGAAACTTACCGACGAGCAAATCGATGGAATAATTGACTTTGGTAAACCAAAAGATGATTTTCCGATTATGGCGGATATGTCCGGCGTCGTGTTATCGAAAAATGTAAAGTTAGGGGAGCATGTCATGTCCGGTTCCTCGCTTTTCGATGCTGCTGATTTGAGCAAAATGTGGATTCTATTTGATGTGTACGAAAGCGATATGCCCTGGGTGAAAACGGGAGATGAAGTTGAATTTACTATCCAATCTATACCCGGCGAGACTTTCAAAGGACTAATCAGTTTCATCGATCCGGTAATCAATCCGAATACACGTGTTGCCAGAGCACGGGTTGAGCTCAACAATCCGGGACAACGATTGAAACCGGAAATGTTTGCGCGTGGACTTGTACGGAGTCCAATCAACGATTCAAAAGCAACGTTAATCGTTCCAAAATCGGCGGTCATGTGGACTGGCGAACGCTCAGTTGTTTATGTGAAGCAAACCTCTGCGACCGGTATTGGTTTTTCTTTGCGGGAGGTTGTTCTCGGCCCTGCGCTTAGCGATAGCTATATCATTAAAGAAGGATTGAGCAACGGCGAGGAAATCGCCACAAATGGTACTTTTTCCATCGATGCAGCAGCGCAATTGGCGGGCAAACCGAGCATGATGAATCCTCAAGGCGGCACTCCAGTCACGGGACATCAACATAGCAGTGTGGATATGGAAAATAGGAGCGCAGAATCCTCGGTGAACCAATCCATGCAACCCGGTGCCGAAGCCATAAAAGTGATTGGCCAGCTTGTTCAAAGCTATCTGAAAATCAAAGATGCACTATCACAGGATGAATTTGATAACACCAAAAAAGCTGCTGTGGAATTTCAGCATACTGCGGCGAAAATCAAAATGTCAATTTTCAAGGAAGAGTCCCATAAAGTATGGATGCAGCATAGCACGCCAGCGGAAAATGCCGCGCGCGGCATTGCGCAGGCAAAAGATATCGGAACCGCACGCAGCCAATTTATCGCTTTATCGATCGAAGTTATCGATCTTGCAAAAACCTTCGGTCCCTTTGAGGAACCACTTTTTGTGCAATTCTGCCCGATGGCCAACAATGACAAAGGCGCTGAATGGCTCAGCGAGATGGAGGCGATCCGCAATCCGTATTTTGGTGCTTCAATGCTGACCTGCGGGGAGGTGAGGCAGGAGATTAAATGAGATTTGATGTTTTATTGACTGGATTCGATTTATAGTCCATATTTTTTTGACACATATTTTCTCATTTTTTCCTTTTCTAGGTTTGTCAAAGTAGAGCTAAAAACAAGAAATTCAGCTAAATCGAATTTTCCATAGAAATTTTTATTTAGTGATGCCCCAATTGTGTATTTTTTAAAGTTAATGGCTTTCAAGTTTATATCTATTTTATAATTAACAGAATTATGAGATAGCTCGGTTCCATTTTGTAAAATTTTCATGTACGAGCTGTCTGTTGAAATTCCAAATTCACAATTTATGTACTGATATTGTTGAAAAAATCTATCATATTTTTCTTTAGGTATTTTCAGTGTATAAGGTTCCTGCTGGTTATCAATAAGCCTAAAGCAAAGATAATCTTCTGAATCAAAATAAATAGATATTCTATTTTTCGATAGCTCTTCACCTAAATCATATATAAATTTTCGTTGATGTTTATTTTTTTTATAAAATTTCACAATGAAGTGGATTGAAACTCCATTTAACTTTTGATCACTTTCATTGTTTTTTTCTTGGACAGAATTTGCTGATTTTAAAGAATCTAATAGACTTAACGTGCTTTCTTCAAATTTATTGAATATAAAAATATTACCTTTATTCTCAGATAAGATAAAGTTATTATTCTCAACTGGTATTTGTGGTGAAGTTGGAGTGCTTTCTCTGAAAAATAAACTAATAATTGCTACGATACATGCGATAATGGTGGCAAAACTTGCAATTACACCGAGTTTTGTAAATGGTTTATAGCTTTTCCAATTTTTTAAAATTTTTTGCAACATATTTTTTTCTGATTTTTGTAGAATCAATTATTCAAATTACTATTAGGAGCAATTATTTAATGATGCAGATTGGTACCTACTAAACAAATCAGTTCTAATGCTGATGAAATGTTTTTGCTACTATTTGCTCATGCCCGCCTGTCAATCTGCTTGATCAAATTCGTAAAAATGAAGTAGTGGAAGGGCAAGAAATTGTACCAGTAAATTTTTCCAGGAATTCCCTGGGGCTCGAAATACGCCGTTACGGTGAGACGGTTCATTTCGCCTATTTTATGGAGGGAGAATTCCAGCCAGGCCATACCCGGGAGTTTCATTTCCGCACGGAGGAGCAAATGGCTGTTTTGTCGTCTTCCTTCCACGCGCCAGAATCCAACCACATCGTTCACCCGCAACGAGGTGCGGCTGCGTCGCCCCCGCGCATCGCCAACACCAAAAATGATGCGGTCCACCATGCCGCGGGCCCGCCACATCCAGTTGGAGTAAAACCAGCCGTCCTCACCACCAATTTTTGAAAACGAAGCAAAAAGTGCTTCTTCTGATTTCTCGGAAAGCAGGTGGTACGAGCTTATGTAAAAGGGTGGTTTTTCGAGTTCTCTGAGCTTAATCGCCAGCTCATGGGCACGTGGATACTGGTCGGACCAGCGTGAGCGGACATCATCCTGTTCTTCGCGGGTCATGGCGCGCAGCAAGGCTTCTTTATAACTGATTGGACGGTAAAGGGTATCCGGGAGTTTGTCTTTGCTTTTGCAAATTACTTCGTTCACCGTACTCGCCATTAGCGAACGGATGATTGCAGCCGGTACGGGGGTTAGTAAACTTGCAACGTAAGCGTAAAGATTGATATTGGAAAAAGATGTGTGGAAAAAGAACTTTCGTTTGTTTTGCAGTTCAGAAAGAATGCGGATCATTTCTTCGTATGTGAGAATTTCAGTACCGCCAATATCATACGATTTTCCTGCTGTCTCTTCCGTTTCCAGGCAGCCAATAAGCGTATTAATCAGGTTGCGAATACTGATCGGCTGGCATTTGGTGCGCGCCCAATAGGGCATGAAAAACACCGGCGAGCGTTTTACTAAATTTTTAATGATTTCGTAGGAAGCACTGCCAGATCCGATGATGATAGCCGCACGAAGAACTGTTGTTTTTATTTTCCCTTTTTGCAATTCCTTCGCAACCTGTAACCGGCTTCTCAAGTGCGGTGAAAGCGGCGCGTTCACATCACCAAGCCCACCGAGATAAATTATTCGCTGCACACCGCTAGCCTCTGCCACCTTGCGAAAGTTAATTGCCGCCTGCACATCGACTGCTTCGAATTTTTTTTCGCCCAGGAGCAGCGCGTGAATAAGATAATACGCTGTGTGCACCCCCTGCAATGCTGCTTTGAGTTGTTCTTCCGCAAGCGCATCAGCGACTACCGTTTCAACACCGGGCCATTGTTCATCAAAATCCTCGACGGGCACACGCGTCATGACACGAACACGGTATCCCCGGTGTAACAGCTCTGGCACAAGGCGACCACCAACATACCCTGTTGCGCCAGTCACAAGGATCGTGCCCAGCTCAGGCTTTGGAATCGTTAACAAATCATCCGTAAGGTACTTATTATTTGTCCAGTCCATCAATCCTCAACTATAATACGCGAGATAATCGATTTAGAATATTGAATTCAGTCAGAAAAAATATTAATAAAATTAAAACAAAACAGGGCAAAAGCCATACTTTCACCCCGTCATTTTAAAATCGGATGCACTGCAGGACATGGCAATCGCTTTAATAAGCGACTAAAAATTTGGAGCGCATTACTTAAGCAAGGTGATTTTTCTTGTCTGCATAAAATCGGTCATCCCCCGTTTATTCTTTGTGACCAATTGCACAAAGTAGTTCCCCGTTGGAAGATCTGCAGCATCAAATTTAATTTTATGGCTCCCGGCTGTTATTTCGTTATCAAGCAATGTCGAGACGAATTGGCCCAGAGAATTGTAGACCTTAATCGTGACATGTTTTTGTTGGTCAAGCGCAAATTCGATGGTTGTTTCAGGATTAAAAGGATTCGGATAATTTTGCAAGAGTTTACTGGATTGAGGAATTTCAACATCGTGAGCAGCAACACCTGTTTCTTCATCCGCTTCGATAACCCAAACATACCCATCCTTATCCGTAACATCCAAATCAGCGCTATAATTCACAAAAACATATTCATTCAAACCATCCTGATCCATGTCACCAGCCGGATGGCCGTAAAAAACGCGCGGTCCGATGGTGACACTATCCAGTGGTGCAAAACCTGTGTAATCGAACAAATCAAAGGCAATCGTCAACTCCCAGCTCGTGGAATCGCTCGGATCGCCTGCTCCCTTGTATTCCAGATCATAAACTTGTCCGCTTCTTTCTCCGCCAATCATGAGATCGATGTTTCCATCACCATCCGGATCGTCGATGTACAACGTGCGCAATCTATTGTCCGTCCCTTCTTTTCCTGGAATTGAAAAGAATTTGACAATGTCTGTGGTATCAATCGTACTGACATCATTAATATTGGTGATCATGAATAACATGTTTTCCGATTCCATGGATGCGTAATACAATTCATTGATGCCATCGCCATTGGCGTCAGCTACTCGTACAGCATCCAATGCGCCATGATCGATTCCTGATGCGGAGAAAAGCGCATTGTGTTCCACTTGCACTTCGTATGTATTCGGCCCGGTGCATTCGATTATCATCAAACTAAATAAATTCCAGATAGCAACGAGAATTTCCCGATTGCCATCATTGTCGAGATCACCCGTTGTAACATTATAAAGGGCACCACCGCTCAGCGCAGGCAGATCGTATTCGACATTCCATGCCCCGAGACTCGAAAATTCCCCAATAACATCAGCAACGAGCACCTCTCGTCCTCTGTCTCCCTGCCGTACACCGACAATGAGTTCATTGGTTCCATCCAAATCAATATCTTCGACAGTTAAACTGTAAGGCCGGAAATCGATATTATCCTCGAGGTTAAAATTCCATTCACTTGTTGGCGTAAATTCATCACCATTGTAGACACCATATTTGTTTTCACCTTGCACACCGTTCCATTCAAAAACCCATAAACGGGAAGGATTTGGATTTTCTGAGCTGACGACAGAAGGCATCGTGGTGATAATTTCGACGACACCGTTGTTATCCATATCACCGACAACAATACCGGCAAACGTATTCGCCGGCACAGGATAGCGCCAATACCAAACCAATTCGAAACTGTTATCAGCAGTGGCTTCATACATGAGTACATAATTTGAATCCTTGTCGGTGTAGGCACAAACAAACTCTCCCCAGCCATCTTCATCTGTGTCAAATCCAGCTTTTACAATTCCCATTTCGGAACCAGCAGCAGGTGGCGTAAAGGGCTGTTGGTCCATTTTCCAGGAAAAATTCCATGGGTTTTGTGCATAAATACTGGAAGTAAAAACAAAGACAACTGCAGTTAGTAAAATCTTTTTCATGATCTCCTCCTTTTGGTTAGGGCAAAAGTGGAATGAATTGTGATAATTTAACATCGAATGTGCGTAATAAAACAGACTTTAAAAATGATCAAAATCGAAATTTAAAAATATGACCTGGTTCAAGAAAAAAGCCAAAATTACAGCGCTGATTCTATTTCAGCCAGTCCGACACCGAATTGTGATTGGGCTATAGCATTTAGTGCATTTTTCTGACCGACAAAGTGGAAAGTGCGGTGGATGTGTGTCAGGGTTTCGCCAGGAGCAAGTTCTTTTGCTGCGGAGGAGCTTTCGAGTTCATAAAACGGACCAAGGGGTTTTGCACCAGGTGCCGGAGGCCCGTCATTGTAGGAGTTGAGTACATCTCCTGCGAAGGGATGGTCCTGCAATTCCCAGGCAGAATTCACATAGTCTTTTGTCTCCGTGTCAAAGCTGAATTGCACGATGGTTAATACATTTTTCAGGCTATCGTAACTGCCCATAATCGGTTTCGCTGAGGACGGTGGCACACCAATTTTACTTCGGTATTGTCCATCTCCTTTAAAATACGCGATGCCATTTTTCACAACCAGGCGATCAGCCGGGACTTTGCCAAAATAACTATCGTTAACAACAGCTTCATCTTTTAACGGGATAACGATTGTGGTACTAGCGGAGGGATTGAACATACCCAGAATCCAGATAGAGAGCAGGCCGGTTTCTTTTTTCCATGTCTCTGCACCGGAGTTCGTCACTTTATTCACCGTTTCAAAGGCGACGGCTTGCACCGTTGGATCGAATTCGGACCCGAGCGCGGTTGTCATCATTTCATCGTTGAGCAATCGAATATCCCGTTCCACATCCAGAGAAAATGCAGTATTCGAATAATTCACCAAATGTATGTTTTTCTGAAAAGTAACATGGGATTGTGATTGTTCTTTTACCTCAAAGGGCTCAGAATCGATTGGAGCCGGAGTTTGCCAGTGCTCCAGATCGAATGCATCCCCTGCTTTAAAAAAGAGAGAAAACTGGCCGCCTTCCGGGCCTAACCAAAAACGGTCTTCACCGCCAAAAGCATTGATGTGCTGATTTAATTTTCCGGAGGCGATGAGTTCGTAATTTAGCCATCCGAAACTCACACCGTCATTTCCAGCAGCAGTGGAAGTCATGACACGTCCCTGGTAATCGGGAACGACCAGAACTTTTGCTTGACCGGTTTTATTTTCTAACACAATGGTCTCTTTATATTTCGCCATAAAAGCCATATCTGCAGCAAAAGTTGATGAATTCATTTTAGTTGGTCCTTCGTTTTTTTCAGTGCAGTTGTAGGCGAATAGAATCGGCAGGATGCATACAATTATCCTTAACATCGTTTTCATCTTTACCCTTCTTTTTTTTGAAACTCCAATTACATGATTGATCAGGAGATCGTTTTTACAATCAACTCCAAAATGCGTTGACTTGCTCCGGAACGTGCAGCCACAAATTGCGCTGCTTTCCCGGAAAGATTTTCCAAGGTTTCAGGGGAGCTGAACCATTCAATTAAATAACTTGAAAGCTCGTCGACTGTCGAAATCGAGAAGCCGCATTTATGTTCCACCATTTCAATGGCTTCAGCGCTGTTGCGCATTCGTGGTCCGAAAGTGACAGGAATTTTGTGTGCTGCCGCTTCGATTACGCTATGTACTCCGGGACCAAAACTTCCACCGACGTATGCAGCCTGCCCGGCCCCATACAGATTCGCCAAAATTCCCATTTTGTCCACCAACAAGGCATCGATAGTGCCATTCCTCTGATCAAATTCCGATAATTTGCCGCTTTGGAGTCCCAGGCTTTTACACAGATTGAGGGCTGAATTAAAATGCTCTGCGGTTAATTCATGTGGTACGAAAATTAGTCGCAGACCGGGTATTTTTTGTTGAGCGGCCCGGAAAGCCGGAATGACAACATCTTCGTCCTCGGGCCAAGTGCTTCCGGCAATAAAAATTTGTGCATCCTTAAGTATGGATGCAGGCAGTAAATCTTCAGCTTTAATTTCTTTTGTACGCGCAACGACCTGGTCAAAACGTGTGTCGCCAGTGATGACGATATTTTGATTCGGACTGAGAAATTTTCTTAAGCCCTCCAATGCAGGTTCGCTGATGACGCATATGGTGTCAAAACAGGAAAAAAGCAGACGATTGAAATTACGTACAACTGGTTTATGTCGTAGCGATCCTTCATGAACGGATGCATCTATCAGGAATGTTTTAACCCCATTTTGCTTTGCATGCCATACGAGATTCGGCCAAATATCATGACGTGTTATCAATAAAAAATCCGGCCGAACGATATTCAGAAATTTTTTAACTGCATGTGAGCTGTCAAATGGGAGATATGTAATGACATGAACATCGGGATTTGGCTTGATATTTTCAAATGCAGAGGGAGAAAACAAGCTCAAAATGATACGCGCATCCGGGAATTGTTTCCGCAAAAGGCGAAGAACGGGTCGTGCCTGTTCGTATTCTCCCATTGATGCGGCATGGATTAAAAAAGTGGTTTGCGCGTGTGGCAAGTTTTGAAAATTTCGCTCGAGATTTACCAATAAATCCTTGCGGCCGTTGATGCCACGGGCAATTTTTTTATTAAATAATCCGGAAATTCGGAAAAATAAATAAAGGAGGGGAATTATGAATACATTATAAAAACCGATAAATGCTCTCATGCAAACCTTCCGGTATCAGAGATTGATTACTGGTTTGCTGGTTCGCGCAAAAAAGTCGCTTTTTGATAGTCCTTTCCAAGAATCACAGAAACATCAACTTCGCTCCCGTTTTTCGCCTGATAAACAACGGCAGTGGCCGGCAACCCAAGCAATTCGGCAACTTTAAGGCCGTTTAATCTGTTTTGGGATTGTCTGTCAAAAATGATGGTTTGTGGCATATTGAAATTATCAAAATTTCCAACTTCTTTTGGTTGATGACCGGCATCCTCCAGTTTTGTCGCAAATTTAGCAGCAATACCTGGAATTCCACAACCGTTGAGCACTTCAAACGAAATTTTATTTTCAATTGTTCGTGTAATCACCGGCTCAGACACACTAATAACTTGTTCATTACCTGTGCCCATGTGCTTCATAACGAATGATGCAATGAGTACGACGTTGAATAGGCCTAAAATCCATAAACCCAAGCCCATAAATGTTTCGTATAATTTCCCTTTGTTGCCCGGTGATTTACGAATTGGCGCGCTGGTTCTTTTGCTCGTATTACGTTTCGCCATCGATTTATTTTGTCTCAAGTTGCTCCTCCATGGGTTGCTTTATTCTCCACTTCCATCCAGGGAAGAAGAAGGGTGATTCAGCTTCAGTTCGAAAGTTGGAATATTAGTCCCGTTGTATTGAAAATGGACTGTAATAAAAATCATGCTGCGGATAACTTGAAATTCCCAGTTCTAATTTCATATTCTCTGTTGGTTTGTATTCCAGGCTGGCACCCGAGAGGAACAAACCGGATTGCAACGGGCTTTTAATACCGGATGCCTGCAGGGGATTGTGTGCAACACCCCATTGCAGTTGCAGTTTAAGCGGAATGTTAAAATCATAACGTAAGGTGTTTAAATATATTCCCTGGGATAAGCTGTGGCCACCGACGAGGCCATAACTCATTTGATAACTTTGGGACATATGTAAACGATTTGGGTCTATTCCTAATAATCGAGAGAGGCTTGCAGCATTTTTGTTTCCGCTGACTAATAATGACGGAAAATCAATTGTATTTTTCTCGTTATTCTTAAATTGGGCGGAAAGATGCTGTGGGGCTATGATTAAGCAATAGATGAAAATCAAAGCAGCAAATCTCATTGCATCCTCCATCGTAAGTTTAAAAAAAACATTTTCTATAAAACACTATTTCGAAGAAATGAAACAGTGCGTTAAAGTACTAAAATGAAAAAACATTGTCAAACACTATTTCCTTTCAAAAAAGGCTTTGCAAAGGAGTGCGAACACATTGCATTTGAAGACTTTAAGCGGGTTTTAAAAAAAATATTTCATGCCAAAAAAATTCTTGACATTGTGTTCACCTTTTATTATAATTTTATGTGAACAAGTAGACACTTCAAGATACAGAGTCTATAAAAAATTTGGAGAGAATGATGAAAAAGCTCACCGAAAAACAAAAAACAATCCTGGGCAAAATTGCCGACAATGTACGGACGATAGGTTATCCACCAACTATGCAGGAACTCGCTGATGATTTAGGTGTCAGGTCGAAAAACGCAATTTTCAAGCATCTTGAAGCCCTGGAAAAGAAAGGCTATATCAAGCGATCAGCTGGCGGCGCCCGTGGTATCACGATCCTCGATAACATTGGCACGATGGATAAAGCTGCTGGTGCAGCTCAAATCGCTGTTATTGGACAAGTAGCGGCGGGTTCCCCTATCCTGGCTGAACAGAACGTAGAACGCTATATTTCGGTGCCGGATTACCTTACAAATAATCCCGGAACTTATTATGCTTTACGAGTACAAGGCGACAGTATGATCGACGCCGGAATAATGGAAGATGACCTCGTTATCGTCCGTTCAACAAATCATGCTGACCATGGCGATATCGTTGTAGCATTAAACGATGACGATGCAACCGTGAAGCGTTTTGTTTCCCGTGGTGCAGACAAATTTCTGAAACCTGAAAATTCACGCTATCAAAGCATCCCTATCACACAAGGATGGTCAATTCAAGGTAAAGTTGTTGCGCTGATCAGAGAGCATTTGTAAAAAAAATTTCCCCTTCAATCCGTAATCCTGACGCGTTTTATTTTGGCTTATTTCTGAATTGTGCAAATTTACAATTATTTCAAGGAATTATTACGTTATCAAACACTTTAAAATCGGGGGAGATAAGATTCATTCCTTTGAGATATTTCCCCATTTCCCTCCAAATTTCCCTATCTCGTAAATCAAATGTGATTTACTCCCTTTGAAATTTGCGTTTCGGATTAATTTTCAAATTTTCTATATTAGCGCTTTTTCCGGTCGAAGACGAACCTAATACGACAATTTGAGTGAAAGTATAGACTGATGCAGCACGCCAAAACTGAACCCATGTTTCGATTTCTGGCATTATTGACCATTGCCTCCACAGCTGGCTTGCAGGCGTGGCGAACACTTTTCAACAATTTTGCAGTGGAAATTGTTCACCTGCAGGGACAACACATCGGCATGATTCAATCTGTACGTGAAATTCCAGGATTTTTAGCATTATTGGCCATATTCATTATTTCGCTCATCAAGGAACACCACCTTTCCTCCTTATCAATTGTTATCCTCGGTGTCGGCGTTGCTTTGACAGGTGTATACCCAACTTATACGGGAGTGATCCTGACAACGCTCCTCATGAGCTTTGGCTTTCATTATTATGAAACGACAAATCAATCGTTGACACTGCAATACTTTGATAAAGAAACAAGTCCATGGGTTTTTGGCAAACTGCGCAGCTACGCCGCGGCCTCCAGCATAGGCGTCGGAGGATTAATCTGGGCATTCAGCTTTTACCTAAGTTATAAACTGATGTTTGCTATTTCCGGCGGGGCAATTATCCTTATTGGTATTTGGGGATTAATGCAAAATCCAACCAGAGAAGACTTGCCATCGCAACGGAAGAAAATGGTGCTGAGAAAAAAGTATTGGTTATATTATTTCCTGACATTTATGGCGGGAGCACGTCGGCAAATTTTTGTCGCCTTTGCCGTATTTTTGCTTGTAAAAAAATTTGCATTTACTGTGCAGGAAATAACGGCCTTGTTTATCGTTAACAATATCGTGAACTACTTCCTCAGTCCTATGATCGGTAAAGCAATTATTCGCTTTGGAGAACGTAAAGTACTCTCCCTGGAATACACAAGCTTGCTCTTTATTTTTACAGCTTATGCCTTTGTCGAATCGAAAATTTTCGTTGCCATTCTTTATATTTTGGACCATATCTTTTTCAATTTTGCTATTGGAATTCGCACCTATTTTCAAAAAATTGGAAATCCCAAGGACATCGCTCCTACAATGGCCGTCGGTTTTACAATCAATCATATCGCGGCTGTTGTCATCCCGGCTGCTGGCGGATTATTGTGGATTGTCGATTACCGCATCCCATTTTTATTAGGTGCAGGACTCAGTTTCATTTCGTTGATCGGCGTGCAATTTATTAAATCGAAGCCTGCTTTTGCCAATCGATCTCTCGTGTAAATAAGCCGTAAAAGTAGGTGAGATTTCTCTACATCCTGCACCTGTGAATGCATGAATATAGATGCTAAATTTCTTATTCATCCTCCTTTTTCCGTTATTCATCCCTCCATTACGCTCTTTACCACAACCAGCAGAATAAATCACAATTCGCGGCGTATAGTATTGCAGAACAACAAAAAAATCAACAACCGGTTGAAACTATCTCTCATGGAAATCAAGTTTAAATCACGAATAAAAAGGAGCAAATCATGAAAAGAAAGAAAAGCTGGATAGCCCTGAGTCTATTGGCAGGGGCTGTACTTTTTAGTGCAAATTTAGCAGCGCAACCCGGATTCGGTGGCGGACGTGGAGGATTTGGAGGACTTGAAACTCCCAATCCGATGCATGAGCAATTAACGGAAGCTCAACGTACACAATTGCATGAAACGATTTCTCAAATGCGTGCAGATGGTGCCACGCCGGAAGAAATTCATGCTGAAGTTGAAAAACTATTTCAATCATGGGGTCTCGAGATGCCTTCGAGGCCACAAATGCGAGGCAATCGTGCCGGGCGAGGTGGATTCGCTGGTAGTGAATTAACAGAAACCCAACGTGCCGAACTAGAAGCGAAACGCGAAGAATTACGTGCAGCCGGCGCAACCCGTGAGGAAATTCATGAAGCGATCGCAGCGCTTTACGCAAGCTGGGGCATTGAAATGCCTGCAAGACCTCAAATGCGCGGCAATCGTATGGGTGGACGAGGCTCTTTTACTGGCGCGAAATTAACCGATGAACAAAGAGCAGAACTTAAAGCGAAGCACGACGAACTTCGTGCTGCCGGGGCATCCCCCGAAGAAATTCATGAGGCAATTTCAGCATTATTCACCAGCTGGGGTATCGAAGCCCCTGCGGTCGGGCCTCGTGGAATGCGTGGTCATCGTGGTCCACGTCCAGGCTTCGATGGCCCGCCAATGCGAATCGCTCTTTTTATTGATAACAAAACAACAGTTGAGCAAAGGAAAGAACTTTACGCGACGCACGACGGATTATGGCTGAGTGGGGCTACCCATGAAGAAATTCGTGAAGCGACAAAAAGTTTGTTGACCTCCTGGGGTATTGAGTTACCGGATTCGACGGATAAAATTGGGAAAGGCCCTCACGGTTCACAGTGGGAAGAAAAACTCACCCAGGAACAACGCGCTCAAGTTCGTGTAAAAATAAATCAGATGCGAATTGCTGGCAAATCCCGGGAAGATATTCACGCAGCAGTAAAAGAAATTGTACAGGGATTTGGTATTGAAGTACCGGAAAAATCTGGTTTCGGTCCAGGACATGGCAACAAAGACGATCGTCCGGAATTGACTGAGGAACAACGTGCTGCTCTGTTTGCAAGACAACAAGAACTGCGAGCAGCTGGTGCTACGCATAAAGAAATGCACGAAGCACACGTTGCAATGATGAAAGAGTGGGGTTTTGAACCACCACAAGCACCAGAAGATGACCAGGATCAAAACGATAATCTCAGAAAAGGACGTGGTAAAGGTCGCGGCTTGAATGCGCGTAATTATCCGAATCCATTCAATCCTGAAACCACAATTACCTACACCTTGGACGAGGCGACCGCCGTAAAAGTGAGTATTTTCAACCTTCAAGGTCAGGAAATCCGGATTCTTTTTGAAGGGACGCAATCAGCGGGTGAGCACAATGTGCGGTGGGACGGTACCCTTGCAAATGGAGAAACCGCCAGTTCCGGAACTTATATCTACCGTATTGATGCTGGTGGCAAAGTAACGACCAACCGTATGGTATTCATGAAATAAACTCTGGTATACTTTCTTCCTCCACAAGAAAAAGCCGGATTCACACGAGTCCGGCTTTTTTTTGCCTGCATATTTTAAATTTTTTGCATTAATTCCCCAAACATGCTTTCTGAAAAAAAGCACATTGGAGGAATGTTAATCATGACAAAGCGTAGAGATTTTCTCAAATTATCCGCCCTTGCAGGTGCAGCTGCTCTGACACCTTCCGCATGTAAAATCGAAACCCCGGGAGAGCGTCCAGCGAAAAGTAAAAAATCAATTAAACCCATCGTCATTTCCACCTGGCAACACGGCATGGCGGCTAACAAAGCAGCATGGGATATTCTTGTAAACAAAGGAGCCGCACTGGACGCAGTTGAAGCCGGTGTCCGTGTTACAGAATCGGATCCCTTGAGTACAAGTGTAGGATTTGGTGGTTTGCCGGACAGAGATGGAAAAGTCACACTGGATGCTTGTATAATGGATCACAAAAACCAATGTGGCGCAGTGGCCTTCCTGCAGGATATTGAAAATCCAATTTCTGTCGCACGAAAAGTAATGGAGGACACTCCACATGTGATGCTGGTTGGAGAAGGTGCATTACAATTTGCCCTGGAAAAAGGATTCCCGCACAAAAATTTACTAACGGATAAAGCAGAAAAAGCATGGAAGGAGTGGCTGAAAAAGTCGAACTATCAACCGGTCATCAATCGGGAAAACCACGATACGATTGGCATGCTGGCAATTGATGCGAATGGTAACCTCGCGGGTGCCTGCACCACCAGTGGCATGGCTTACAAATTGCATGGCCGGGTTGGTGATTCACCAATCATTGGCGCCGGATTGTTTGTTGATAATGAAGTCGGCGCTGCCTGCGCAACAGGTGTTGGTGAAGCGGTTATTCGAACCGCCGGGAGTGCAATAATCGTCGAGATGATGCGCAATGGAATGTCCCCTGCAGCCGCATGCAAGGAAGCTGTTTTGCGCGTGATGAAAAAACACAGCGATCTCAAAAATTTGCAAGTGGGTTTTCTTGCGTTGAACCGAAACGGTGAATACGGTGCCTACAGCATTTACAAAGGTTTTAATTTTGCCTTGCGAACAGACACAGAAGAATCCCTTGTCAATGCAAAATTCGAACTCACAAATGCATGAATTCTAAATAAATCGAGCTCTAACACATTGAGATACGTGTTCAAACGAAAGCGAAACTGCATACACGCTTTTCATCGGAGAGTGCAAAATGTGGAGTACAATAAATTATGCCTGACAAACCCGTGCAGACATTTTTGGAACTTTTAAGTCATGCACGAAAACAACCACCGAAACGTGTCGCCATTGTCGGTGCAGAAAACGATATTGCTCTTGAAGCGATAGCCCAGGCAATGACGCATAAAATTGCCATCCCTGTGCTTATTGGTGAATCGGATAAAGTTCGGGATCGAATTTCAAAACTGAATTTAGAAGAACAACTTGCAGAGGCCCGGTTTATCAACACGGAAAGTATTGAGAAGGCAGCGGAAACTGCCGTCGCACTAGCACGCTCCAATGAAATCGACATATTGCTGAAAGGTAGTTTACGCACCGATCAACTTTTAAAAGCGGTGTTGTCCAAAGAAACGGGATTGCGCAAAAATTCCGTGCTCAGCGATATTCTTTTGTATGAAGACAGGTGTTCGGGTTATACCCGGCTTGTCGGAATCAGCGATGGTGGTTTGACGCCTCTGCCCACACGGGAGCAGAAGATTGAACTAATCCGCAATGCCATACCGGTGCTGCAAGCACTTGGCATCGCACGGCCGAAAATCGGATTGCTAAGCGCCACGGAAGCAGTTTCAAAAGCGCTTCCCTCAACAATTGACGCAGAAGCCATTACCAATCAGGCTGCTGAACTTTTTAGCGATTGTGATGTTTTTGGCCCATTGGCGCTGGACAATGCGCTCCTCAGATCTGCTGCTGAAGCCAAAGGCATTACCAATCCGGTTGCCGGTGCCGTGGATTGCATGATTGCACCAAACATCGAAGCAGCGAATATGACGGCAAAGGCCGTGAAGTACATCGGTGGATCGGCTTGTGCGCATGTCATCATGGGCGCAAAAATCCCTGTGCTTATTCCCTCACGCGTCGAAAGTGCTGAAGATAAACTGTACGCAATTGCATTAGGAGTGATTATCGATGCGCAATGATTTGTTTCGAATTTTAGTTATTAATCCTGGTTCCAGTTCCACCAAAATTGCATTTTATGAAAACGATCAATGTCTCTTTGAAGAAAACCTCATTCACACTGCAGAGCAATTACAGCCATTCTACAAAGAAACCATGGAAAAGCAGTTGCCCTTTCGCCTGGAAAAAATAATCGCAATCTGCGAAGAAAACAATGTTGATTTGAAAAAACTGGATGCAGTTGTGGGGCGTGGTGGACTTTTAAAGCCGTTAAGAAGCGGAACGTACCGAATTAACAACCAGATGTTGGGTGATTTACTTATTGCAGCACGAGGAGAGCATGCATCCAACCTGGGCGCGATGTTGGCTGAAAAACTGGCACAGCCGGCACAGGCTCTTGCCTGTATCGTCGATCCGGTAAGTGTCGATGAACTACAACCTGAGGCACGTCTTTCCGGCCTGCAGGGAATGGACCGCGAGTGTTTGAGCCACGCACTCAATACAAAAGCAGTTGCCAAACGTTTTGCCGGGGAATGCCGGAAGTCCTATGAGAATCTACGCCTGATTGTGGCACATTTGGGAAGCGGGATTTCAATTTCAGCTCACAAAGACGGTCGTATGATCGATGTTACCAATCCCCGGGACGAAGGTGCATTTTCTCCGGAACGGGCCGGTTCGTTGCCTGTAATGCCTCTCATAAAATTGTGCTTTTCCGGCGAATTCTCCCAAAAACAAATGGTGGATAAAATTTTCAAAGAAGGCGGTGTTTTTTCCTATTGTGGTTATAAAGACATTCGCCAGTTAATCGCTGGCCTGGTAAATAACGATGTAAATGCACAGCTTGTTTTTACTGCAATGATCTACCAAATAAGCAAGGAAATCGGCGCAATGGCCACGGTACTCAATGGCAAGGTTGACGCAATTTTGCTCACTGGCGGTATGGCAAAATCAGAGGAAGTTATCAATTCTATCCACGACAAAATTAGCTGGATTGCCCCGGTGCACATTTATCCCGGAGAGGAAGAACTGCGTGCATTGATGGAGGGGGCGTTGCGTGTTTTACGGGCTGAAGAGCCTATTCTGATCTATCACTGACGAACCTAAAAATTATACCCCACAGAAATATACACTAGCATCGCGTGACGCCTGCTTCCGGAGAATTGTATTTGCATCGGTCCGAAGGGTGTTGCAGCACCAATTCCAAGTGCGAAGCCTCCAACATACTTACCCAAATCAGAATCGAGTTTCCAGGAGTCGAGGGTCGTACCGGAATTTAATAGTGCGGTGATAAATTTATCCCGCATGATTTCCCACTGCAATCCAATGCTGGCAGCTTGTAAATTATTTCCTGCCATTTCCTGCACTTTGAAACCAGCAAACGATCCAAAGCCCCCAAGATAAAACCGCAAGGTTAATGGAAGCGAATCACTCGTTGTAATTCCTGCCTGTGCTTCGAGTATTCCCGTCAGGCATTTTGAGAGTTGACGGTAGGCTTGATAATGAACGGAGCTGCGCCAGAACTTCTTCTCACTCCCGATTTCAGGCCATGCTGCTTCGGTTTTCCAAATCCAGCGGACACCTTTGGTGGGAAATGCTTCCCTGTTTTTCGAGTCATAGTGCGCCAGTACGTAGGCACTCGCCAGTCGCGAAAACGAGTCCTGCAAAACCAGATCACCAATTTCACGCTCTGTATCGATGAGTTCATAGGAATATCCAGCACCAGCTAAAATTCGTTTTGAAAGCAATGAACCGATGAAAAAGTCTGTTCCATTGATGCGGCTGCCAAATTGTGCTGTCCGATTTTTCCCATTATAAAAATCGTATTCGATAGAGTGATAGTAAGCGCGGAATCGAAATCCAAGGTAGTGCTTGTTTTTTGATGCCGTGTAATACTCCAGATCCGCTTGCGTCCGGTTGGCAAGCTGCAGATCGAGAGAAAAGGATGAATTGGGCCCGGTAATATTTCGCTTGGTCGTGTTGAGAAGAAATTTTGCCGCTTCATGGGAATTGAAATGGAAACCATATCGAAACAGATGTGTTTCTTTTTCCTGTAAATCAATATTGAGAATATTTTGACTGCCCTTGCGCTCGATTTCATAAGTAATTTTATGGTATGCCTGACTACTGTAAATTCGTTTCATCGCATGTGTCATGTCTTTGGCAGTGATTTCCTTCGGAGCGGAAAATCCCAAATCATTTTGCACGGTTATTTTATCGCGATGCGTTGCACCTGTGTAGACAATACTGTCTATTTCAACAGAACTGGTAGAAAGCATCGCCCGGCGTTGTGCGGAGGAAAGCCCAGGTCGAACATTACTGGCATTGAGAAAAGCAAGAATTTGTGGGAGTTTCTTTTTGGCGGCAACCTCACCACGGCGAATCAATTCTTCTGCCGAGTTAAAATCAGAAAAGGTCAGGTCGGGTAAAAGCGGCTCGATAACAATATTGCACATATTGCGCTGTTCAATTGTCTCCAGGTAGGAACCCAACCGAATGGATTGATCCATAATCTCGATAAAACTATTGAGTTCATCCACTCCACGCAATGAAGTACCCACATCGACACCAATGATATAATTTGCCCCAAGTTCGCGAACATCTTCAGCCGGTAGATTACGTGTGATGCCACCATCGACCAATAGTCGGCCTTGTTGAATTTGCGGTGTGAGAAAAGTGGGAATAGCCATGGTGGCACGCAATGCCTGGGCAAGGTTGCCGGTTTTTAAGGGAATGGTTTCACCGGAGGCAATGTCGGTCGTCACGGCGACAAACGGGATCGGCAGCTTCGAAAAATCGTTAACCTCCTGGGCAGACCACACCATTTCGGAAAGGCTGGTGGAAATATTGTGCCCCTTGATGATGCCGGTTGGCAAGCTGATCTGGCCTTTTTTTAACTCAAAAGTGCCAAGATAGTGGTTGATTTTATCTTTCTCCGCCATCGGCAGGAGTTTGCGATCGATGGCATCAGTCAGCATGCTGCGCCAGTCCAGGCGCATTGCCAGGTTTTGCAGTTCCTGAGGCGAATAACCGATGGAATACAACGCGCCAACAAGAGCGCCCATGCTCGTCCCTGAGATGAAGTGAACGGGAACACCAGCCTCATCTAAAACTTTGAGCACGCCAATATGAGCTAATCCTTTCGCACCTCCCCCGCTCAGTGCCAGGCCAATTGAGACTTCCTTTTCCTGAGCACTGGTTGATTGGGTGAGCGATAAAAAAATAAGCAGAATTATGTATTTAGCCATCATTTATTACCATTTTATTTCGCCTTCAAGATTGCGAGTATTTTTAGTTCAGGTAAGAAACCTGAGCTAAAACAATACTTAATCCCAATTTAAATTTAAGGATAGATGAATGAGCGTTTGAAAAAAGCGAATATGCTAAAGGAGATTACGCCATTGATTTGTATTCAAAATAGAAAATGTTGGGATTTTATGAAACAGGAAATACAACGGAATTGACAAAACATCCCCTTTTATCGAACGAAAGCGTACCCGCTGAGTGTAACGCATGTTCATCTCAGCGGTACGCCTTTGTTCCCACTAACTTGGTTTATTCAAGCAATGCTAAAAGTGAGCGATGGTGGGGCTGTGTCAAAACATGAAATTAATACATAAATATACAATATAATGTATATGCATGTTTTGACGTTTAAAAACAGGCGGAGCGAAGTAATCGCCAGTCAATTCCCCTTCTGGAAGGGGTGGGCCCGCAAGGGCTCGGGGTAGGTTAGGTTCGAGCGTAATAAGTGATGCGAAGGAGTGAATTCTACGCCGAACCCACCCCTGATCACGAAAAAATGCTTCGCTTTTTTCACTGATCTGTCCCCTGCCAAGAGTGGATTTTTAAAAAAGGTTTTCGTACATTCAAAAAACTGAATAAATATTCAAGCAATTCATGTTTTGACACAGCCCCCATCTTATGGTTTATGAATAAAGCAGGCGAAGTAATAATACAGCTCCAATCCAGGTTTTGATGAATGAAACAGGCTCAAATCCCGTTGCATTTTCAAGCTTTCAGGTTCTCAAGTTTCATCGCAAACTTTGAACAAAGTGCTTCAACAATCACACGCGCTGCCGTCTTATAATTCATATTGCCGGTATTGATTATAACATCATAGTTCAACGGATCAAACTCGGTCCTGTTGAAAAATTTATGCAAAAAAGCCTGTCTTTCATTGTCCGAATAAATCACCATGCGTTTTGCTTTTTCATAGTCGATGCTCAGTTTATCGGCAGTGTAATAAGCACGGTGTTGCAACGGTGCGATGATCCGTACATCCAATGTCTGGCCTTTCGGTAAAATGAAATTGGCACCACGGCCGATGATGATCGCTCGCCCATGCTTGGCAATGGAGAGAATGACTTCGCTGAGGTGTCGCATATATTGATCGCTCTGGATAAGCGAATTCTGAAAGACGGCTTTAATCCAGTTACGGAATTCGCTGCGGGTGCGCTCGTCAATGGCTTCAACAAGCTTTGCGTTCAGTGCAGCGTTGTTGGCAATTCTCTCAACGATGTTTTTATCGTAAACCTGCCAACCTAAAATTCGTTTCAGTTCTTCGACAACCTCCTCTTCCCCACTCCCCGTCTCCCGGGAAATGCTAATGGAGGGAAAATCAAGTGCTTTCTTGTAAACCGTTTCCCGGCGATGACTTTGCTGGCCCAGGCTGACTTGACGTGCAACAATCTTTTCGATCGGGATCTCTTTGGCTAATTTCGACATTGTACTATCCTTTCAGATAAAGGTTAATAAAACGCCTGTATTTTTCCCCTGATGTGAATTATACTCTTCAAAGGCGGAAATAGTTTACGATTGTTCTGGAATCATGCCTTGAGAACCGTAACAATGATTGGTTTGGATTCAGGAATGTGAAAAAATTATAAGCAACTTGCCTCTCCTTTGCAAGTGAATTTGCTGAATAATTTTATGGTTACCACCTGAAATGACGATTATTGGAGCAGGATTTGAAGTCACTTTTTAACTCATGCTACACTTCAGTGTGAAGGAGATCTGTGCTCTCAGAGGTGTTTACAATCTATCCGGTTTTATTCCTTCAATGCTACTGATGAGCCATAGGGTTGTGGCAAAACATAAATAGAACGAAGGCGCCCCACCGGATGGAATGTGTACTACAATCAGCGAGAACGCTTTCGCTCTATGAAAATAAATGATTGGATCAAAATCATGCGTTTTAACACAGCCCCAATCTTGAGGTTTATGAATAAAGCAATCCGTATTTCATGAAGTGGAACTTATAGCCCGTTGTTATTTTTAAAGAAAAGAGTTTGCAATTCCATTTTTGTTTTTTTATTTATCCCTTCACTCAGTTAATTCCATATAAGGGACGCTAAATGTCGAATTACGCACGCATTATATTCATTTTGCTCATTTTATTCCCTTTGTCATGCCACAACAAAGGGAAGCAAAAACCTTCCGAAGACGCCGCTGTAAAAAGGGAGCTCGCCATTACCCAGCTCCTCGGCTCAGGATACAAAACTATTCCCAACACCTCGGATTCGTTGCTCCTATGTTTGTCTAAGAAAGATAACAATTCAGAACGCATGGATTCTGTCCATGCCGTTGTTTGGGACAAAATCGCCGAGAAAATAATTTTTCAAAAGAAATTTCCGGGAGGAAAGGTGAGCTGGTATGATGCTGGTCATATCAAAGTAGTGCAGATGCCGGGAATTGTAAGAGACAATGAAGGCGCGAAGTCAGTTATCATAAATATACGAACCGGAGAAAAGCAACGTTTGGGAGATCAGCTAAAATAAACTTTGGCAAGTTCAAGGTCGGAATTTTCCTGTTTTTCGATCGTCTCTCCCAACCACGAATTTTGTAAAATTATTGTTCGCACTGGTACATCCCCTATCCCGAATAAAAATCGAATAATAGAATCAACAAACGTAAAGGAATTTTTATGAAAACAAATGGTCGATTGTGGTTAAGTGCATTTATGCTTGTCTTTATTGCGGTGGTCATCGGCAGTCAATTCGACTATGACACCGGAAACGAAGTGCTCTTGCCACAGAAAGTACAAAAGACAAAAATTGTCAAAAAGCCTGCTTCGGAAAAGAAAAAGCGGGTCAAGGGAATTTCCCGGCATGACAGCCCTGGACAATTCGCAGAATACCATCGCTTGATTCGCACTCGGGATGGGGAAAACGCACCAGACTATCCAAATAATTATCGGGTGAATGAACTGTTGAAAGCCCGGAATGTATCCTCCACAAGAGCACTGGCGAAAACCAATTCTGTTACGGCTTTGGAGTGGACCGAGCGTGGGCCGGGAAATGTCAGCGGCCGCACCCGCGCAATCGTTGTAGATCCCGATGATCCGAATTTCGATACCTGGTATGTAGGTTCCGTTGGTGGGGGTATCTGGAAAACAGCGAACGCTGGACGAGTCTGGACTGAGCTCACGAAAGATTTACCTAATCTCGCCACGAGTGTTCTTGTCATGTCGAAATCAAATCCCAACATCATGTATGCAGGAACAGGTGAGGGCTTTGGCAATACTGATCAGATCGATGGAAGTGGTATCTGGAAAAGCTCCGATCGTGGCCAATCCTGGGAGCAACTGACGAGCACAGCCAACAACGATAAATTCGATAATATTATGCGACTGGTTGTTGATCCTGCAAATCCGAACATTCTTGTCGTTGCAACAGCACCTGGGTTCAATCTGCGCACCGGACAAAATTCCCATATTATGCGTTCGGAAAATGGGGGTCAATCGTGGACAGAAGTTTATTCATCCTCAAATGGCGATGTAGAAGATCTCGTAGCGAATCCGAAAAATTTTAAAACACAATATGCAGCTATAAATTCCGTCGGCGTCATCAAATCCATCGATGGTGGAAAAACGTGGTCAGCCTCATCCTCCGGTATCGGTGTTGTCGGTCGCCAGGAACTTGCCGTTTCGCCCGTTGATACGGCCTGGATTTTTATGTCTTGCGAGGGAAAAAACGACCTTGCCGCATTGTACGTTTCGGTTAATTCCGGACAGGACTGGGTAATTGGCAACGATGTTAGTGGAGATAATATTAACTGGCTCGGGGAACAAGGATGGTATGATAATGCCATCGCTGCTCATCCCTATGAAAAACAAAAAGTATTTGTCGGTGGTATCAATCTCTGGAATATCGAAGTTAAACCAAATGTGACAACCACTGGCCCGGATGTAACGGGAATTGACTATGAAAACACAAACGCTTTCATGAGTTTTATCAATTTTGGTGGTGCCCTTGGCAACGGTGGAATCGATTATGGCGAATTGCCTGTTGCACAACTCGTTGCCGTTGAAATGCGATTTGGGCCCGGAAAATCGCAGAAAGCGCACCGTTTTTTAGTTCCAGAAGGTGCAACCTCAGGAGTACCAGCTGGAAATTACGTCTATCAGGATTATGTTGAGGTACCCTTTGAAGTCTGGGATATTACAAATAACCAACAGCTCATGGTTTCATTCCGTGACCAGTCACGCAATGGTACATGGGAACTTTCTCCAGATTTTAGTGAAGACTATGTCACAATGCGCGAATATCTTTTCTTCCAGAAAGAACCGTACAACGCAACAACCCCCCATCCATCGATTGCCACTGATGGCGGGCATGCCTATAAGCAACTTTATTTTATTTGGCCGGTTTTAACCTCGGGCGGCAGTTTCGATCCAAACAATATGCCCAATGCAACCTTGCGTATAAATTATGGTAGTATTACAGCGCGTGATATGGAACTGACAAACGTTACAGATGGCTATGGCGATTACGGTGGCACAAGCAAAGGTGTACATGTGGACCACCATCGAATATTGCTTGTACCCACCAATACAGCAGCCCTGGAATATCGTATGATAAACGGTAACGATGGTGGCATCTGGTATTCCGATAATGAGGGCTTATCATTTACCCACACCCTTTATGGCTACAATACGACCCAGTTTTACGGTGTTGATAAAATGCACAGTGCCGATCGCTACATTGGTGGTACACAGGATAACGGCAGTTGGTTTTCACCTGTTGATGCAAATGCTGGCAGTGCATGGGCCGACGCTCCGAGCGGTGATGGTTTCGAAGCAGTCTGGCATTATAACCACCCGGACAGTATGCTGGAAACCTCGCAATTTAACAATATTTTCCGCTCCACCGATGGTGGCTCGAGCTGGCATTCTGTTGATAGCCAGAGTGGCATGGATGATTCTGAGGGTTATCCATTTATTACCCGCCTTGCAAAATCTAACATTGACCCCGACCTAGTTTTTGCAAGTGGTGGTTCCGGTCTATGGCGTACCGATAATTTCGCATCCACCTGGCGATTGATTGACATGCCGGAAGGATTTGTGGGAAACAGCAGTTTTTCACAAGTTGAAATCTCGCAGGCAACCCCGCAAGTCGTTTGGGCCGGTTACTGGATGGGAAGCGATGATTCACCTTATGTTTCACGCGATGGAGGTATTACCTTCGAAGCCACAGCGCATTACACACAAACCTCCACCGGAAGGCTCAGTGGTCTGGCCACCCATCCCACAGAACCGGGCACAGCATATTTGTTATTCGCTTTCGCCAAGGGTCCCAAAATTGTGCGTACAACAGATTATGGCCAAAACTGGCAGGATATCTCCGGGTTTGGAACGGGTAGCACAAGCAGCAACGGTTTCCCGGATGTTGCGGTTTATGATCTCGTTTGTATGCCACACAACACCGATATTCTCTGGGCAGGAACGGAAATTGGCATTTTCGAATCCACAGATGGGGGTGCCTCCTGGGCATATGCAGACAACAACTTGCCTGCCGTCGCAATCTGGCAAATGCGCGTCGTCGATGACGAAGTTGTGGTTGCAACACACGGCCGTGGTGTCTGGTCGGTGACCATCCCCGAATTAGCCAATTATGAATTGCCGGATGTACCCAAAGCACCGCGTTTGACGAGTGTCGGACAGCGTCCAAGTGGTGAAGTCGTCGCTTTGTATTCCATGCAATCGGCCTTCGATTCAACGCAATTCGTGCTCGATGGCAGTGTCATCGCTTCCTCCGGTGCAAGCAACGAAGGCAGTTTCAGTCAGGGCTTGACAGGTGTTACCGAAGGAATTCATGCTCTGTATGTACAAGGTTTCAAGCAGGGTACAAGTTATCGTTCACCTGCAGATTCCGTACAGGTTTTCAGCGTCCCGGATCCACGCTCAACCTATATTTGGGATTTTAATTTCACCAAACCCGATTTCATTTTTGATGGATTCAGTCGCATTCGTGGTGATGTGCTGAGTAGCTTTGCTCTGCAATCTCCACACCCTTATGAGGATGCAAAAGACATCACTGCCATGTTGCGTATCCCCATTAAAGTTGATATGGGCGATGATTCTTTCAGCTATGATGACATTGCAATCATTGAACTTGGAGAAGAGGGTACCGTCTTTGGCGATGAATATTTCTACGACTATGTCGTTGTCGAAGGTTCAAAAGACGGTGTCACATGGATTCCGTTGGAAGATGGATACGACTCCAGCGCGGATGCGGAATGGCAAGTCCATTACAAAACAAAACCGGAAACGCACCCGACGGCAGATCTTTTCGTCAGTCATACCCTTCACCTGCGTGATACCTTTGCTGCCGGCGATAAAATTTTCATCCGCTTCCGCCTGCATGCCGATCCGGCAACAAACGCCTGGGGATGGGTGATTGACAATCTTTCCATTCAACCCAATGCGACAGGAGTTGAGGAAACAGATGCTTTGCCGGAACATTATGAATTGTCGCAAAATTATCCCAATCCATTTAATCCGGAAACCATGATCAGCTATGCGTTACCGCACAATTCAGAAGTATCTCTGTATGTATTTAATGTTCGTGGACAAAAAATCAAAACACTGGTTCAAAACGAAAAGCAGCAACCCGGTCGCTATAAAGTGAAATGGGATGGGCTCGACGATAACGGTGTGAGCGTTGCGAGCGGGCTTTATTTTTACAAATTACAAACGGAAAAATTTGTTAAATCCCGGAAAATGAGCCTGATCCGGTAAAGAAATAGTTGCAAAAAATACTGTGCGTTTATCATCAAACCAACTACCTCCATTGAGGTGATTCTTTCTTCTGATGATAAGCGTATGGTAATCAAAAATATTCGTATTGCAATATCGCTGACTTTTCAATTTGAACAAAAATGCAAAATGAAAAAGGCTCTAGTTTGTAGATTTTAAAATAGGCAAATTAGCCCTGTGGCTGAGTCAAAATATGATTTAATGGCCGTAACGCGACATTTATGTCGCTCATTTTTGAGCTTAAACTTACGACATAAATGTCGCATTACATGTTTTGACTCAGCCCCGAGATTGTCGAAAAAGGGATAAACCGGACGTTGAGCCTGCCTGCACCGAGTAAAGTCGAAGCGTCGAAACGCCCGGTTCCATGCTCAAATTCGGGCCCTTCGACAAGCTCAGGGTCCGAATTTGCGTGTTTTTCAACAGTCTCATCAGGGTTGTTGTTGAGCGACAAAATTAGTAGAGCAATTTTCAAATCATCACACGAGCACTTTTGTAATACGGATTTTTATCTGCACCTGCCAAAACAATCATTTCATCCCAAAACCCATCCAATTATAGCTTGTATATCATTTTAAAAATTGTGATTTTAGGCTACTCGCATCGAAAAATTTTATCGTTTAAGCTATGGATTGATCTTGCAGAAAAAACACAAAGGATTGCTGATGTTTGCGATGAAAAGAATCTTCCTGCTCATAGTGTTTGTCCCGATAACCACTGTATTTGCACAAAAAGATATGTTGTGCGTTGGTCATTACTGGACAGAAGACGAAGCCAACCTGAAAATGAAAGAATTTGCGCAACAATGGACTGATCTCGAATCCTGGGAGAAGCGAGCGGCAAGCATTCGACAAGGAATTATCAAAGGCATGCAACTGGATAAAATGCCGCAAATTGAGGGTAATTATAATGCGATCATACACAGCACACGCAAGATGGATGGCTACATCGTTGAAAATATTGCCATCGAGAGCTTTCCCGGTTTTTATGTTACAGGCAATCTTTACCGGCCAGTCGATGACAAAAAGCAACACGCTGGGATTTTATGCCCGCACGGCCATTTAAAAGACAAAAGATTCACCGATTATGTACAATTGCGCAGCGCCGTGCTGGCGAGAATGGGTGCCGTGGTTTTCGCCTACGATATGGTAGGCTATGGGGAAAGTACACAAATTGAGCACAAAAATCCCATCGCCATGCTGTTGCAGACCTACAACAGCCAGCGCGTGCTCGATTATCTGATATCCCGCCCGGATGTAGATTCGAGCCGAATCGGCATTACCGGAGGCTCCGGCGGCGGCACCCAAACCTTTCTTCTCACAGCGATTGATGAGCGAATCACCGCCTCAGCCCCCGTCGTTCAGGTTTCCGCCCATTTCTTCGGTGGCTGTGTTTGCGAGAGTGGCATGCCGATTCACAAAAGTACAACACACCAGACCAACAATGTGGAAATTGCAGCCCTTTGTGCGCCACGACCTGTGCTGCTGATCTCCGATGGCGTAGACTGGACACGCAATACACCGCGCGTGGAATTCCCCTATATTCAAAAAGTATATGGCCTTTACAACGCGGAACACAAAGCAGAAAACGTGCATTTACCGACCGAAAAACACGATTACGGCTATTCAAAACGAACGGCTGCCTATAATTTCTTTGCCCACCATCTGCGTTTGCGGGATAGAAATATTCCCTATGGTGACCGATATCTGGAAGACTTTGTGAAGATTTTACAAAAGGACGACTTGTGTGTTTTTCCAAATGCAGAATCCAGGCCCGCAAATGAATTCCATGATATCGAGGCAATCGTTAACTATTTGAAAATTGAATTGTAGTATCAACCTGCTTTATTGATTAACACCAGGATTGGGCAGGGGGTATCCCCTGCCCATCATTCATATTGAACGTTGCATTAATAAAGTAGTTAAAATTGACGAGCAAAAATGACGCTTACACAACTGGAATATATTATTGCTGTTTACGATTCCGGGAGCTTCTCCAAAGCTGCTGAGCAGTGTTTTATTACGCAACCAACACTGAGCATGCAGATTCAAAAACTGGAGGATGAACTTGGGATTATCATATTTGACCGCAGCAAAAAACCGGTAAAAGCAACCCCTATCGGCGAAAAGGTTATCGAGCAGGCGCGTTACAACGTGCAGGGACTGCGCCGTATTAAGGAGGTTGTCCAGGAACACACAGAAGAAGTTGCCGGGCATTTGCGTGTGGGAATTATTCCGACTTTAGCGCCATATCTGCTGCCTTTGTTCGTGCCCATCTTTTTACAAAAATACCCGAAGGTGTCGCTTTCAATTGTCGAGTTGGTGTCTGAACAAATCATGAGTGGATTGAAGCAAAACAAACTGGATATCGGCTTGCTGGTGACACCATTGAACGATAGTGCGTTAACCGAGACGCCGCTCTTTTATGAATCCTTTCTGGCCTATATTTCCACAAATCATCCGCTTATTCATAATGAAACCATCGAGTTGGCAACCCTAAATATCGAGGAAATGCTGCTGCTCAGTGAGGGCCATTGTTTCCGCGAGCAGGTCGTGAACATTTGCCCGGATAATAAAGATGTTAAAAGCGGGACGCACCTGCATTTTGAAAGCGGCAGCCTTGAAACATTAAAGCGAATCGTTGAGAAGAATTTTGGCTACACACTTTTACCACAACTGGCGGTGCTACAGATAAGTGAGGAAAACAAACGTTTTATCAAAGAATTGCAGGAACCCAAACCCATGCGTGAAGTGAGTCTGGTCGTGCATCATACCAATTTGAGTCGCAGCCTGGTGCAGGCGTTTAAAGAGAGCATTGTGGAGAATCTGCCACCCCACATCAAAGCGAACAAGAAGAAGAATGTTATTAAGTGGTTGTGATCGATTTAAAACCAATTTGTGCTTGATGGAGTAGAACTGCGTTTTTGTTGTAGTCGATGAGTGAAACGTGGATTCAGGTTTATCTGACATGTTTCAGGTGAAGCGATATCCAGTGTAACGCAGATTTAACGCCGTAAAAATATTTTCCGTAATTAAGAATTTCTTGAAAGTCACAATAGAAATTAGCATTCTATGTTATGCTGCACTCGTTGTTGAAAACTGGTAAAATATTACTAAATGATTTCGATCTTATAAAATTTTAGAAAATGGGGATAAGAAAGATGGCACAAAAGGACGTAAAAACAAATCTATTAAACCATTCTGAAGCAAAAGTTCGGCTTTTAGGAGAGTATTTAAAGCGATACCTTAACATAATTTGCAATGACAAATATACCCGAAAAATTAAAATATTTGATCTATTTTGTGGAGAAGGTTTATATGAAAATGGCGGAGAGGGAAGTCCACTTGTTATTTTGAGAGAAGTGAAAGATATTCACTTTGCGAATGTCGCAAAACTGAAATCCTTTTCTCAAATCGATTGCCATTTCAACGACATCGAAGGGACCAAAATTGAAAAAATAAAAAGAGTTGTAGAAGAAAAATCTCTTTACTATAAAGAGTTTGGTGAGATTGTATTTTCGTCAAATGACTACCAAATTGAGATAAACAGTTTATTTGAGTTATTGCCAAAACTGCAAAATGAAAAAGCCTTTATCTTTATAGATCCTTACGAATATAAACATATAAAAGCAAGCCAGATAAAAAGATTGATGGATACAGGTATAACAGAAGTTCTGTTATGGCTCCCGACACAATTTATGTATCGTTTTTCGTTCAATGGTATCCCACAGGCTTTAAAAGATTTTATTGAAGAGCTTACCCAATATAAGGAGTGGAACAAAGCTGAAAGTATTTGGAAATTTATTGACCAATTAAAAATTGGTTTTCAAAACTATATGGGTATGAACTATTTCGTAGACACTTTTACCATTCAAAAGGACACAAATACAGTTTTTTGTCTATTCTTTTTTAGCTCCCACATTAAAGGATTTGAGAAAATGCTAGAAGCAAAGTGGGAAATAGATACAGAACAAGGCAAAGGATGGAATTACACGGGAAACCAACCGAGTCTATTCCATGATACAAAAACAAATCCTTTGGAAGAAAAATTAAGATTGTTTATAAAAGAAAAGAAGAGATTTAATGCTGATGTTTATGAATTTACATTGCGACAATCTTTTTTACCTAAACATACAAATGAGATCTTCTATAATTGGCAAATGATGGGGATTTTAGATGTATTTCTATCTGACGGCACAAAAGCAAGAAAAAGAGCTTACTATATAGATTACAAATACTTTCGAGATGACCCCGAAAAAGTCTATTACAAATTGAGATGACATGGCACAATCAAGTATCGAATGGACAGAAATGACTTGGAATCCGACAACAGGATGTACCAAGATTTCAGCAGGTTGCAAGTTCTGTTATGCAGAAATTATGTCAAAGCGCTTGCAAGCAATGGGAGTTGAAAAATATAGAGACAACTTCGAAGTTAGAATTCATCCTGGCTCATTGAATACTCCTGGTACGTGGAAAAACTCAAAGATTGTTTTTGTAAATTCGATGAGCGATCTATTTCACAAAGACATTCCACTTGAATTTATAAAGCAGGTTTTTCAAGTGATGAATGACAATCCTCAACACGTTTTCCAGATTCTAACTAAGCGAGCAGAAAGGCTCCTTGATACTCACAGCGAATTTAAGTGGACACACAATATATGGATGGGAGTTTCAGTAGAAAATGATGAATATAAAGGACGAATTGACTTATTGCGAAATACGAATGCAAGAGTAAAGTTTTTGTCTTTGGAACCTCTAATCGGCCCATTAAGAAATATTAATCTAGAGAAAATTGATTGGGTAATTGTGGGCGGGGAAAGTGGCCATAATCCGAGGCCTATAGAATCGGATTGGATAATCGATATTCAAAAACAGTGTGAAAGAGCGGGAGTAACCTTTTTTTTCAAGCAATGGGGTGGAAGAAACAAAAAGGCAAACGGTAGAATTTTGAATGGAAGAACCTATGATGGAATGCCGGAGTTGGAATTATAACATTGTACGTTCAATAATGGCAAGCTTATAACAAAGAGTAAGACAGATTGAAAGTCTAGCTTTCAAATGCTGTGTATACTATTCTTGCCGAACCGCAGACGCCGCCGTTAAAATCAAAAAATTTACCATCAGACAAGCCAAATCATCCCGAATACAAAATTCATCAAAGTGTCTTGCACGAAGATTAAACGCCAAATAAGAACACAAGCCCAACCACTGAAATCATCCAACTGACTTTAAAAATCTCGCTTATTGCAACGCTTATCGATCTGCCGTTTACTATTGCTTGCGGTTGCTTATTGGCACCCAAAAATTTTCGCAGGAAAATGCTGTTTGATACTTTGGTGAATTTACAGCTTGTGTTACCGCCTGTTGTGACAGGTTAATTTTTGTTTATGATTTTGGGGCGGAATGGGTTGATTGGCAGATATTTGTAGAATTATATAGGCATTTCCATCAGTTTTACATGACAAGCGGATGCTTTAATTGCGAATTTCTTGAAATTTACAATGGAAATTGCCATTCTGATTCATTCTGTAGTGATTGTATGATAAACCGGTAAAATTTGGATGATAATATCTTTGTTGTGCTGGCGCTGTACAATGCAGTTCGAGCAGGCACACTTTCAGTTTGCTCCTCAACTGAGACTGTTATGAGTAAATGAAAAGTATGAAACTTCGAACATTCGTATTCATGAAGAAATTGAAAATGCAAATAATACGATTAGTGGTCACATCGCTCTTGTTGGCATTCGTGTCTGGTATTGCTGCCGGCCAGACCAACAAAGCCGCCGAGGCTTCAGACAGAATCGAGAAAGTGTCACGGCAGACGGTGTGGGCACCCGAACCGGACGGAATCCAACTGCCGCTATGGCCTGCAAACCTTGCCATTCAAAAACCGGAAATCGATAAACCAGAAGAGGTCGGTAATGGTTCCAGGCTGGTGGCTGGGCGCCCCTGGCACTGGGCGAGTTATGTCTCGCGCCCGACCATGACGATCTACCGACCCAAAGGGAGAAATACCCGCGCTGCGATTTTGGTGTTGCCGGGTGGCGGATACCAGGCTGTAGCCATGGATCTTGAAGGCACGGAGGTCTGCGACTTGCTCACGAAGCAGGGCATAACCTGCGTCTTGCTGAAATACAGGGTGCCACAGACCTGGCGTCACGATGGCGTCGAGCAAGCGCCGAAAGTTCAGCTGCCGTTGCAGGACGCCCAACGCGCCATGGGATTGCTGCGACACCAGGCTTCTTACTACGATATCGATCCTCACAAAATCGGCGTTATCGGTTTTTCTGCCGGCGGGCATCTTGCCGCTGCAGTGAGCAATGCCGAAAAGCGTACCTATGAACTGGTGGATGCAGCCGATCGCCAGCCATCGCTCCCTGATTTTGCAATCCTGCTCTATCCGGGCCATCTGTGGGATGAGACCAGTCCGAAAACAAGCCTCATGCTTTCCTCCTGGGTCGAAATCAGCAAAAATGCTCCAAGGACCCTGCTGATCCACAGCATGAATGATCCCGTGGACGACGTGCGACATTCGATGGCCTATGGTCTGGCACTAAATGACGTCGGCGTTCCCGTCGAAATGCACCTCTATGCCACTGGAGGCCACGCCTTCGGGATGCGTGTAACATCTGCTCCCATCACGACTGAATGGCCGAAACTCGTCATGGATTGGCTGCAAAGCATCAAGGTGTTGTGAAGGCTGAATTGGTACGTGAAAAGGAAATCGTCTGAACCCTCCGAGTACAAAATACATCAAAATTTTTCGCACAAAAATTAAACTCCCAACGAGACATGAGCCCAACCACTGAAATCATCCAACTGTCGTTAAAAATATCGCTCATTGCAACGCTACTCGATTTACCCTTTGCGATCGCCTGTGGTTGGCTGCTGGCCCGTAAAAATTTTCGTGGAAAAATGCTCTTTGATACACTTGTAAATTTACCGCTTGTCTTACCGCCTGTGGTAACAGGTTATTTTTTGCTAATGGTATTTGGGCGAAATGGCTTCATAGGAAAGTATTTCTATGCTTATTTTGGTATTTCCATCAGCTTCACCTGGCAGGCAGCTGCAATCGCTGCTGCTGTTGTTGCTTTTCCCCTCTGTGTGCGTGCCATTCGCGTCGCCATTGAAAACATCGACCCGCGCATTGAAGAAGCTGCACGGACATTACGGGCTGGCCGCTGGTTTATTTTCCGTCGTATTACTCTTCCTTTATCCGCAAACGGCATCATCGCGGGGCTTTTACTGGCATTTGCCCGCTGTCTTGGTGAATTCGGGGCAACAATCATGTTTGCCGGCAATATTCCCGGGGAGACACAAACAATGCCCCTTGCCGTTTTTTCCCTGGCAAACCAGGCTGGCCAGGACACAAAAATTCTGTTGCTCATCGCCATTGCTCTTGCCTTTTCCTTTGCCAGCCTTGCGATTTCCGAAATTTTGCTACGACGCTGGCGCAGAACCGACGGTCAGGCCAATGGATAATTCTTTTCTACAGGCACAATTTGACATCAGGCTCAAATCATTCCACTTACAATTTGAGGCCGTGATCAACCACGGATTCACGGCGCTTTTTGGTCCCTCGGGATGCGGCAAGACCACGACTTTGAAATGCCTGTCCGGATTATTGCAACCTGACAGCGGTTTTATTCAATTCAACTCTACTCCCTTTTTTTCCCACGAAAACAAGATATTTGTCCAGCCAGAGAAACGTGGCATTGGCCATGTATTTCAGGACAGCCGTCTTTTCCCGCACATGTCTGTTAAGCAAAATCTGCTTTTTGGTTATGGACTAACCCAACCCCACGAGCGACACTTCTTTTTCGATGACGTTATTGCTTTGCTCAAACTGTCCCCGCTATTGGACCGCAGTCCTCATTCGTTATCCGGAGGGGAAGCCCAACGTGTAGCAATCGGCCGAGCATTGCTTGCCTCGCCCCAATTACTTTTGCTCGATGAGCCTCTGGCGGCGATCGATCAACCAAACAGGATAAACCTGCTCACTTCACTAAAACAAATCCACCAGGAATTTACACTGCCAATAGTTTACGTCTCTCATGACTTGTCCACGGTGCTAAATATTGCCGACAGCGTGCTGTTGATGCGCTCGGGAAAAGTCGAAGCCAGTGGTGATCCATTTGTGGTGTTGAAAGATTATGTTTCATCGGATTTCTATTCGCAAAATACATTGCAAAACATTTTCAAGGTAAAACTGACGCGCACGGACGAGAAGGCAGGTACCTGTACCGTTGCGAAAGGAAACGTGGAATTTACACTGCCACGCATAAACGCAAATTACGGTGATGAATTTTTTCTCGACATTCCTGGCTCTGAAATTATTATAGCGACGGAGCGTCCACATGGCCTATCGGCACGAAACATTTTACCGGGCTTGATCACAAATATTCAGTCCGTTGGAGGAAAGATTTTTATCGGAGTCGATGCGGGGATTCAGGTGGAAGTTGAAGTTGTGGAAAAAACAGTTGAAGCGTTAAAATTAGCCAATGGCAAGCAGGTTTTTCTGATCATCAAAGCCACAGCTTTTCGAAGGATAAACTAATTCACAGCGGATTGCTGCTCTTGCTTTCGATTTCAACGGGAAGCTCGTCCTCAACGGAGTCGAAGCCAATTTTGTGATCCTCATGTTTGGAAGGATGCTGCATCATGCTCCAGATGAGCAATAATAAGCCGCATGTTATGGCGATATCAGCCACATTAAAAATTGCCGTCCGTATGCTGCCAAATCCCACATTCAGGAAGTCCACAACAACCCCATTCCGGTAAAGTCGGTCAAGAAAGTTACCGAGCCCTCCCCCAAGAATTAATACAAATCCATAAAATTGAATCGCATGCTGGTTGCGGTTTTTTATCAGATAGTAACCAAGCAGAAGCAGAAAAATTCCCTGGCCGATGCCGAATATGATCCAGCGCCAGGTTTCCGGCAAATTGGCACCAAGGCTAAACGCCGCACCGGCATTTTCTGCATACTGTAAACGGAGCGTATCTTCCATGAATGAAATTTTCTGAAAACGTGGCAGATTTATATGGGCCAGAGTTTTCGTTGCCTGATCAAAAATGAGAATACTAAAGACGATTAGAGAAGATAAGTAAAACCTTTTTGTTATATTCATCAACGGCAACCTTGTATTCCTGATTCATTGTTTATGCGAAAAACGCTTCTGTCCAAAGGGTCGGAAATATAAAAATAAATCCTCACTCTGTCAACTCAAATTGGTGAAATTGCTTACTGAAGGTGTTGGGAGGTGAACGAACAACGGGCGCGAGTAAAAACGTCTGTTATTGAGGCTCTTTGCGGAACTCAAACTTGTAATTGATAGTTTGGCCGGCGTGAATTTCCACAGTTTTTTGTTTCGGCTCAAAACCAGTTAAATTCGCTTCAATCGTATATTCTCCAGCAGCTAATTGCAATGTACACGGAGCCTGACCTTTCACCTCTCCATCAATGATCAAGGCTGGGAAAGTCGCTCTCTCACGATCGTTATCCGTAACAATAGCTGCAGTGATTAATATTTCCCCTAAATTTGATTTTTCTGAGGCACGATGAAGATTTACATCAAGTGACAATGTTTCATCAGCGCTGACATTAACAGTGCGGTGAACGCTTTTAAATCCATTACTTGAAATTTCAACCTGATGGATTCCAGCTCCAATGTCATTAAAAATATAGGGTGTTTTCGTACTCAATAGTTCACCATTCAGGCGGATTTGGGCATTTGCGGGGGTCGAATTGATAACAAGTTTTCCTTTTGCCCTTTGCAAAAAGAATTCAATATTCTGTTCTCCTGGCTGTACATAAATGAGTGTATCGATGGGAAAAAAACCATTTTTTCGCAATTGTATTTTGTGGCTACCAGGTATGAGGTTGTTCAATGTTGCAGGGGTTACCGTTTCCTGCCTGTTTTCATCGATAAAGATCGAGGCTTCTCCCGGCGTACTTGCGATGTGTAAAATAGAATATGTCCCGGCTTTAACGAGAAGCTCAGGTGTCAACCACAGTGTATCTTTCCCCGGCGTTTTTATGACTGCCTGCCAAACATCATATCCATGCAATTCTAATTTGATCGCATGTTTTCCAGCTTTGAGTGGTCCGACCAGACAAGGTGTGTTTGATGAATTTGTTTTGCCGTCAATTTGCACTTTTGCACCGGTTGGTGCAGAATCGATGAAAAGGTAACCTGTTTTCTGAAAATAATATTTATAAAGGAAAATGAGAATAATGCACAGCATGGCGAGTAGCACTACTTTTTTAAGCATACTATGGGAAGGTGGAATGCGCTTTTCTCGTTTTTTATTCATGTCATGCATGACTTCGGCTACAAAAAATCTGCTCACAAGTGGCTGATAAGGATTACTTTATTAAATCCTATAAAAAACCGGGTTTGGTTTTGGAACATTTCGGTTTTATTATTCAAGGATAGACGTTTATAAAGAATAGTGTTTTTTTCGGGATGATTGAAAATAGCTACTCTTCTAAAAATACAAGTGGGTTCTTGGTTTTAATTCCTTTGGATGGCATACGGGAATTCGGGATTTAATTCAGCTTTGATCTACTTGCGTCGTTCCTCTCCGCAATTCATTAGAAAAATTTCAAGCCGAGCATATTTACTTTCATCCGTGAAAATAACGATACGTCTATAAATACAACCTATGCGGTCGATGTGAAGAAATTTAATTCATCGTTTTGGTCTCACGCGATAATTTTTTCGAGATATTCGCAAATTGGTCTTCTTTTTCAAGCAAAAAATTAGTTCAAATAACAATTTTCCTGAACCCAAAAAATTTGCATCGACCGCGTTATATCCTACGCATCTTTTGCTTTTGGCTTGAAAGTGAGAGCCAATTATTGTATAATCGATCTTTCTGTTTTTCGCATGGCAATAATATAAATCGAGTCTGTCCGGAGATGTCATTTCGCTTGTGGCTCAGTAAAATTGAAGTATCGAAACACCCGGTTCCACGCTCAAATTCTAGCCCGTCAGCTAGCTCAGGGTCCGAATTTACGAATTTTTTGATAGTCTCGTCAGGTTTTGGAAAATTAGACACGCGCGACCTACAACTCCGCAGTTCAATCTAATGCGGCTATTTGGATAATATGCTCAAAGGATTTGTTGTGAGAACTTTCTATTTTTTTTGAGTATGGCTAACTCAATAATTTGTAGTTTTGTGCTGATATTATCAGCAAGAATGATGCGCCGAGCGATAGTTTTGCACTAAGGTTGAGAAAACCGGTTGCAGAACTTCATGAGGACATACACGGCGGGACACATAAAAGTATATAAAATTCAGGAGATTATCTGTGGCACGTTTAATGATTAGCGTTTCCGGCATTCGTGGGATAGTTGGTGATGGTTTAAGTCCAGAAATCGTTACGCAATTTGCGCAGGCGTATGGAACTTACTGTGAAGGCAAGCCGGTTGTCATTGGTTGGGATGCACGAGTGTCAGGCGAAATGGTACACCGTGCCTTTGTCGCTGGCCTCATCTCTGTGGGGTGTGATGTCATCGATTTAGGGATCGCAGCAACCCCGACCGTGCAAATGATGACGGAAAAGCTGGATTGTGCCGGTGGAATTATCATTACGGCAAGCCACAATCCGATCATGTGGAATGGAATAAAAATGCTCGCGCCTGATGGCCTTTTTCTCGATGCAGAACAGGGTGCCAAAATTTTGGAGATTCGTGAAAACAAAGCATTCGCTTTCAAATCCTGGGATAAACTGGGGAAAGTAACCAAATACGAAAATTCCGCGGCGGAACATATCGAACAGGTGCTTGCACTTCCGTACATTAATCCAATGCAAATCCGGGCACGAAAATTCAAAGTTGTCGCTGATTGTATCAATGGAGCTGGTTCGGTAATTTTGCCAAAATTACTCGGAGAGCTTGGTTGTGAATGCATCATCCTCAATGGCGAGCCAAACGGTATTTTTGCCCGCACGCCCGAGCCTGTACCGGAAAACCTGACTGTTGTTTGCCAATCTGTAAAACAACACGGCGCCGATCTCGCCTTGGTTGTTGATCCGGATTCAGACAGATTGGCTCTCATTTCCGAAAAAGGCGAACCCCTCGGCGAAGAATACACAATCGCCGTCGCTGGTGATTATTTTCTCAAACACCGCCAGGGCAAAGTTGTCGTTAATGTGTCCACATCCCAAGCACTGCCAGATATTGCGCGGGAATATGGGTGCGAGACCGAATTCACCAGGGTTGGCGAGATTAATGTAACCAAACATATGCGGGAAGTCGGCGCGGTATTTGGTGGCGAAGGCAACGGTGGGGTTATCCTTCCGGAATTACACCTCGGGCGGGATGCCATTGTTGGCGCCGCATTGGTTCTGCAACATCTGTCGAGTGCAAATGAAAAACTAAGCGAGATTAAGGCGCGCTTGCCACAGTATGAAATCGTGAAAATGAAGATAGAATTGAGCGAGAATACAGATGCCAAAGCACTACTGCAAGTACTCACTGCACGCTATAAAAATGAGCAAATTGACCTTACGGATGGCATGAAGTTAATTCGTAATAAGTCCTGGGTGCAAGTACGTGCGTCAAACACAGAACCTATTTTGCGTGTAATGGCCGAAGCTCAGGACAGGGAAACGGCCCTGGCGATGGCAGAAGAATTGCGTACGGTGACAGAAGAATTGGAGAAAAACAATCATTGAGTCTTTGACATTTTTTGTCCAAATTTAATTAGCTAAGATAATTCAAGGGCAGCGTTGTGTAAGTACTGGCATAACGCTGTTTTTATTTTCATTGAATCTGGTTTTTAATCGAAATTTTGGAGAAATTGTGACTGCACTTGAAATTATTACTAAAAAACGTAATGGCATGATTTTAACAGAAGAGGATATCCGTTTTCTCATTGGTGGGTACACCAAAGGACTTATTCCCGATTACCAAATTTCTGCATTTTTAATGGCGGTCTATTTTCAGGGAATGAATGCCCGTGAAACGGCTACGTTAACAAAGCTCATGCGTGACTCAGGTGAGTTAATGGATCTCAGCCGTTTTGCAGCAGCGAAAGCGGACAAGCACAGCACAGGTGGCGTCGGGGATAAGGTATCCCTCATATTAGCGCCACTGGTTGCAACCTGCGGTGTTATGAATCCTATGATTTCCGGCCGCAGTCTGGGGCACACCGGCGGTACGTTGGACAAGCTGGAATCCATTCCCGGGTTCAATACACAAATTCCCATGAACGCATTTTATGAATTGCTGGAAAAATACAATTTTGGATTGATTGGCCAAACCCCGGAAATCTGTCCCGCTGACAAAAAAATGTATGCACTGCGAGATGCCACCGCTACCGTCAGCAGTATTCCTCTTATTTGCGGAAGTATTCTTAGCAAAAAACTCGCAGAAAATCTCGACGTTCTGGTCCTCGACGTGAAGGCTGGAAACGGCGCAATTTTCGAGACAAAAGAAAAAGCCCGGGAACTGGCGCAGGCCCTGGTGAGCACAGCTGGAGAATTTCAACTTAAAACAGTGGCGTTGCTTACCCAAATGGATCAACCCCTTGGAAATGCTATTGGCAACTGGTTCGAAGCGGAAGAAGCAATCCAAATGCTGCACGGCGAAGCCCCGGACGATTTGTACGAAGTGACGATAGAACTGGCAGCGTACATGGTTTGGCTTACAGATCAATCCGATACACTGGAAAATGCACGCACACTTGCGGAAAGTAAATTGCAATCGGGAGAAGCGCTAACACGTTTCCGCGAGATTGTGCTTGCGCAAGGCGGTGATGTGACCTTTATCGATCAACCCGACAAATACGCCCAACCTCGATTTAAAACAGCAATTAAAGCATCGTCCGAGGGTTATATTGCCCGGGCACATGCAAGGGAACTGGGAGAAGTGAGCATGTTGTTAGGTGCCGGCCGGCAGAAAAAAGAAGATAACGTCGATGCATTGGCAGGGATAAAGATGGCAAAAAAAGTTGGCTCACACGTTGCCAAAGATGAAACCTTGTGTACGCTTTTTGCAGATTTGAAGCCTGTTTCTGAGCATCTGGTTCAGCGGGCACAAAACGCGTTTACAATCGTTAGCGAAAAAGTGAACAAGTTGCCAATTATTCTGGATGTGATCCAATAAAGAAATGACTGCATGAGTCAAAAAATCTTCCCTGCAGCCATTTGCCGTTTTGATTTATTTACTAACCTACTTTACACGATTGGGCAGGGGATATCCCCTGCCCAATCGTGTAAAGTAGGCTAAATAACCATTTTTTTTTAAAAAGCTCTCTCAAAACTTACAACATAGCGAAACTTCACTTGTTCGTCTTCTTTTCCTGAAATTGGATCCTTGTATGGTTCATTCACCCAAAGGGGGAAATCGAGCCGTAAATTGAATCTCGTTCCAGTGATCAAAGTATACCATTCATCGCCATATTGTTTTTCAAAGTAAAGCCCGAAGCCGGCATCTGCCAGGGTTTTGTTCGAATCAACACCATCCAGCATTGCCAAAGTTCCTGTCTCACCAAACATGATGAATTCACTTCTGCCAAGAAATCGACGAATGAAAAGCTTGTCAAGGACTGGAATTTTCAAAGTTCTTCTGAGTTCAATATTTACTGCGGCAAGGCCATCGCCAAGGAGCTCCGGTTGATCATAAAATCCGCGCAAATTGCCGCCACCGGGTTTTTGAAAATGTGCTTCCGGGAAAAATGCACCTCGCGTCCGTGATAGCCGGCTGTTAAAAAACTGGTCATGGTAACTTTCAGCGAATGCAGAAAATGCATGTTGAACGGGCAGGTTGTCTTTACCCCCAATAAATGTGCCGGCATAGGCACGCAATAAGACACCACCTTTTTCTCCTGCTTTCGAGAATTTTAATTCACTCGCCAGTTTTGTGAAGTTGACGTCACCGCCGAGCCCTTCATTTCCATGCCACACATCAAAATCCATATTGCTTCGCCACTTCATACCACGTGGGTTTACACTGTATTGGCCATGCAACAAGGAAACATCCGAATCGGACCAATGTGGTAAAGCGACCGTCTCTCCGTCAATATCGTATTCAGATATAGCGTAGGCTGCATCGTCCAATTTTGTAAAAATGTAATCAAGTGAAAATCTGTTTCGAAGACCAGAAAAAATATACTGGCCTTTTTCATAATTCATCGAAGCTTTAGCAAAAGTGCGGCCTTCAATTCGCCCACTTGAAAGTGAGTAATTCATGTTTTGCATAAAAGATGAACCGGAGGCGTATTCAAAAGCGCCATCCAGTTTTTGCGATTCGGCGCCATACCACATCTGTGCGGTAACTTCACGTGTATTGCGATAATGGCCCTGGAGCCGTATTCCGGAGCGTAACCCATCGACATCGTTGTACCAGAACGTCGGTTTGTATGTCACAACATAGGCATTGGAAGGACTGTAACGCATACGTGGGTATTCGGGGTAGAATTCCACTTTCATATCCCCGTGGCCCATACGACTTTTATCTAATATGGAATTTTGTGGATCAAGGACAACTTTATCTGGCTTCTCATTTGTTTTAAAAACGAGGGACCCTTCCGTATCTTTTCCTGCCCAACGTTGAATTTGGGTACTCCCGTCCGGTAAAGTGATTTCAACTTCTACCGGCATGATGCCGTCCGCAGCGCGTTTCACATCAACTTTTGTTTCAAAGGATCCATCGGACAACTTGTTCTTCGTCACTTTACCGAGCTGGTAATCAACTGTTGGGGTGCCATGTAACCACTCCTCAAAAAACCAATCCAGATTCATGCCGGAGACTTCCTCACAGACAGCTCTAAACCGCGCTTCATTCACATGTTTGAATTTCCAGCGATCAAACCAGGAATGACATATTTTTGTAAAATTTTCTTCGCCAACGACATAGCGTAGCATATCATACAATAATGAGCCTTTGTTGTAGGCATTCATCTGATAACTCATCCCATCATTATACTTATAGGACCATCGGCTAATCGGCTCGTTGAACTTGCTGTCCATGTACATCATCGTGAAACTTTCCGTTCTCTCCCGGCTCGTTACGGCAGGGCGTTTTTTATCCAACCAGGAAGCCCGTTTTAGTTGCGCATCGCGGTCGTAGCCCCAATCGCCGTAGCGTGTCTCCATGTACCAACGCGTTTGAAATGTTGTAAAGCCCTCATCGAGCCAGGCTTCTTTTGTCTCATTGTTACCTAAAATCCCATAAAAATAAATATGCCCAACTTCGTGCAAAATCAAGCCTTCTGATTCAGAGGAATTCATCACCAGCATCGGGTATTCCATGCCGCCACCAAGCAAGCCATGGGTGATCGTCAGTTGCGGATAGGGATAGCGCCCAAATTTATCGGAGAGCCACTCCAAAGCACGTCTTCCCCGTTCTGCTGCTGTTTTCGACCAACGCATTTTAACACGTGAATTATAGAGAACATGAATAGGAATCCCATCCCAGTCACCGGACTCATAAAGAAAATCCGGGCTGGTGATCCAGGCAAAATCGTGTACATTTTCTGCATGAAAAGTAACATTTCTCCGTGGGGAATCTTTTGCTTGCTCAGATTTCTCCTTTTGCATTGATTTAGCTGTTTTTTGCCAGTCCGAGGCACTTATGGCTGTGTCAACGCGTACGAGTTCCCAACCAGGATCACCAGAAGTTACGACACCAGTGGCACCGACGATATTCTCAAATGGCACATCCATCGACACATCGAATGTACTAAATTCCCCATAAAATTCTCCCGTCAAGTGGAAAGGAACGTTGTTCCAGCCGTTTTCATCATAAACACACATTTTAGGATACCATTGGGCAAAATCATATTGTTGCCCACGCCGACCAGCACGTCCCTGGAATTTTCTCACTTTGGAATCAAATTGCAGTTCAATTCGAACTTTTTCTCCCGGTAACAAAGGGTGTGGCAGTGGAGCTTTCAAAATCGTATCGTCGATTTCAAAGGCGGTCAGTGGTTCATTCACCTGGTGCTCTGTTTCTGCGGGCAGAATACGAAACTGCGTTATATCAATCCAGCCAGTCTCGCTGGTATCGGTGTTCATTTCCTGGTAAAACTTACGCGCTTCTTGCGCACGCAAACTCTGCGGGTTGCGATAACCGTTTGGATAAAGGTGCATATAGAGCATTTTCAGCGTATCGGGAGAGTTATTCTGGTACAAAATGGAAGAGGTGCCCGACAAAATGTGTGTATTCGTATTCAGCTTCACATTCATATCGTAGTGCACAAATTGTTGCCAGTAGTCTTCGCTCGCAGAAATCAGTGTTGGGATGGCAAATAAAAAAAGGATTCGTATAAAACGCTGCATGGTATCCCTCCGGTGGGAATGAGTAGGAGATCGTTTTTTCGTTGTAAAATAAAGTGAGAAAAATATTTCAAAGATAAAATAGTTTTCTCCTGCAAGGTGAGTTCTTAAAACATGGTGAAGAGGCGCGAAAAGTGGGACGAAATCTGACAAAAACAGCAATAATATATGCTGGCATGATTGATTAAACCAGTCGAAAATGGGACTAACCGGGCGTTTAGCCGGCCTGCACTGCGTAAAGTCGAGGTGTCGAGACGATCGGTTCTACGCTCAAAGCCAGGGTGTTACGGCACGCTCCGTGTCCGAATTTTTGTGTTTTCACTATTCTCGTCAGATTTTTATTGGTAAATTTTGCTTCATTGTTTCTGCGTTGGAGGTGGAACAGGCGCTTTGAGGTGCTGGTGCAATTCTATTTCAACCCGCTGCATGAGTGAATCGATCTTTATTTGAAACGCCATTGCTTCCAATTCTTTGAGACGGGCGAGGTTTTTTAAGGCAGTTTGTTCATCCGACATTGCGGCCAGGCTATCTTTTTTGTTCTGCATGAGTTTTTCATTCAGTATGGTCATTTCATCAGCGATTCTTTTCTTTTTCTCATGCATAATACTATCAAAATTTGGTTTCCAGACAATCAAGTCTTCCTTGTTTGGAATATCAATTTTTGAGAAGCTCTTAGCTATACCTGTATGCTTGTCCCCTTTTGTAAGCTCATTTGAGATGATAAACTGCATCCCTTTTTCCGGATTATTCTCCACAACGTACGGCATCGTTTCTGATACTGGCCCTTCCGGCTTTTGCAATAAGCGTTGTAATTTATCATTTGTGTGAAAGACCGTTGCGATACGGTCACCAATGGCTCTCCATTTCTCAGGTTTGACTTCGCGGACGGAAGTTCCGCCTTTTTCGCCTATGAGCGTTGATTTTGGCGCAACAAATGAATAAGTGAATTTTCCGGAATCGAGGTCGGCAATTGTAATCGTTAGAGAATCCCCAACATTTATACCCGTAGTCGTGAATTGTGGTAAATTTGGGATGGAAAGAATGGTCTCGATTTGCGAGGTGGTGAGTTTTGCATTTTTATTGCTCAAATTGATGATGTTTGTAGCCACTTCCTCAACCTGGTCCGGCGAAACTTCATTTGTGAAGACCTTTTCCATGAATTGATTGAAAGCGGTCTGAATCTTATCTTTTTCGCCAGGCTCTGCAACCATGGCAACCAACCGTTCGCCCATAAGTTGCATGGCTTTTTGCATACTATTTTCTTCCAGACCATGAATAAGCCAAATTCCCCCGACTACTACAGTAAATAAAACACTGTAAATCAACAGGTCTTTCAGCATTTTTTTCATATCACGACTCCAAACGGTTCAGCATTGACGAGAAAACGAAACCACTTAATATTTTGACAATGGAAACATGAAAAAGGTTGTGTTAATTTATGTAAAATCTATATTTTGTGATTATGATAACAGCAAGGCTCAGCGCTTTATCACTGCCTGCATTCAGATAAAGCAAAATAGAAAAATCCATTGGAGAAAACGAAATGGTAAAGCAAAATCGTCACTTTTCATTCTTTGCAATCATCCTCATGGTATTGATGACCAGCTATTCATGTGAAAAAATGGATGAAAGCGAAAAAGGTGCTCAATCACCAGATAAAATAAAAGCCCAGCAAGAAAATGCCATAAAAAAATTCCTGGACAAACGGCCTCAGTTTACAACTGCCGCAGATCGGTTAGCCGGTTTTGAGCAACGCAGAGCGCTGCAAGAAAACTCATTGCTCAGCCAGGTTGCCTTTCGCAATGTCGGACCAAGCATAATGAGCGGTCGAGTGGTCGATATCGATGTCGATCCACGGGATGCCGCCCATTTTTATGTTGCCTATGCTTCCGGGGGGTTATGGGAAACAAAAAATAATGGGATTACTTTCGTGCCGTTGTTTGATAACGAAGCGGTCATGAGTATCGGTGATATTGCCGTTGACTGGCTGCATGGGAATACAATTTGGGTTGGTACAGGTGAAAATAACAGCAGCCGTTCATCCTATTCCGGAACCGGGATTTACAAAAGTGAAAATGAGGGCAAGACGTGGCAACACCTTGGTCTCGCGGAAACGCATCACATAGGGCGAATCGTTTTAAATCCCGGTGATCCAGAAATGGTTTGGGTCGCAGCAATTGGCCACCTCTATTCGGACAACACAGAGCGTGGGGTATTCAAAACCTCTAATGGTGGAAAATCCTGGGAAAAAACATTGTACATCGATGAAAAGACAGGTGTTATTGATCTGGTACAGAACTCACAAAATACAAATATTTTGTATGCCGCTTCCTGGCACCGCGAACGTTACGCCTGGGATTTTGTCGAAAGTGGCGCCACATCCGGCATCTATAAAAGTCTGGATGCTGGAGATACATGGCACATTTTGACGACAAAAGAAAGCGGGTTTCCGACGGGGAATGGCGTTGGGCGAATTGGTTTGGATGTTTCACAGCAGAATCCGCAAATCGTTTATGCAGTATTGGACAATCAATTCCGGAGGGAGAAAGATGAGGAAGACGACGCACCAGAACTGACAAAAGACTCCCTGCGAACGATGTCTTCATTTGCATTTTTGGCGCTCGACGACAAGGACATTGATGCCTATCTCGATTACTATGGCTTTCCACAAAAATACTCCGCCAAATCCGTTAAAGAACTGGTTCGTCAAAATAAAATCCAGCCAGAGGCGTTAGTCAGCTACCTGGAAGACGCAAACAGCCAGCTTTTCGACACCCCTGTCATTGGTGGCGAAGTTTACGTCTCTCACGATGGTGGGCAAAGCTGGAGCAAAACGCATGACAAATATCTCGACAATTTTGTTTATTCTTATGGTTATTATTTTGGCCAAATTCGTGTATCCCCTTCAGACAGCAATAAAATTTACATCCTTGGTGTCCCCGCGTTGAAGTCGGAGGATGGAGGCCAATCATTCACTGCTTTGATGGCCGACAATCTGCACGGCGACCATCATGCACTGTGGATAGACCCCCGAAAACCTGATCATCTCATAAACGGGAATGATGGTGGAATCAATATTACCTACGATGAGGGGGCAACCTGGTTTAAGGCAAATAATCCGCCTGTCGGGCAGTTTTACACCGTGAATGTCGACATGGCAAAGCCCTATAACGTCTACGGTGGATTGCAGGACAATGGTGTCTGGTACGGTCCTTCAACCTACGAAGCCGGATTTTCCTGGCAGTCGAATGGCTCTTATCCCTATAAACGACTGCTTGGCGGCGATGGAATGCAGGTGGCCATTGATACCCGCGACAACAACACGATTTACACAGGCTTCCAGTTTGGCTATTATTACAAAGTAAATAAGCAGACAGGCCAAAGCTCCTCAGTAAAACCCCAACATGATTTGGGCGAGCGTCCTCCCCGCTTCAATTGGCAGTCTCCGGTACACATTTCAATCCATAATCAGGATATCTTTTATATTGGTGCTGAGAAGCTCTATCGCTCTATGCAGGGCGGTGAAATGCTTATCGCGATCTCGGGCGATCTCACACAAGGTGGTTTAACCGGTGATGTGCCTTATGGAACCCTGACTTCCATCGATGAATCGCCGAAACGATTCGGCTTGATTTATGTCGGCAGCGATGACGGACTCATTCACGTCACCCAAGACGGGGGTTATTCATGGCAGCGCATTTCCGATGACTTACCACAAAATTTGTGGATTAGCCGTGTTGAAGCTTCACCACACGAAGAATCGGTTGTATTCGCTACTCTTAATGGTTATCGCTTTGATGATTTTAGTGCCTATTTGTATAAATCCAGCGATTATGGTAAAACTTGGGAAAGACTTGGCACTGATTTGCCAGCTGAACCACTGAATGTTGTCGTACAGGATCCTGAAAACGCCAATATTCTTTATGTGGGTTCCGATCACGGCCTCTACACCAGTATTGATGGCGGAAAATCTTTTATGGCACTGTATAAAAATCTCCCTGCTGTTGCGGTCCACGATCTGGTCGTGCATCCGCGTGAAAAGGATCTCGTTGTGGGCACACATGGGCGTTCGATCTACATCGCCAATATTGAACATGTGCAGCAATTGACGGATTCCATCTTGAGCGAAACAACGCACTTTTTCCCCGTTGAACCCATTACATGGTCCAAACGCTGGGGTAAAAAGCGTAGCATGTGGGATGAACCGGAAACGCCAAAAATTGAAATCGCCTTTTATCTGAAAAAGAAAGCTGATTTCCTTATCCAGATTCAAACTGAATCAGGTATGATTTTAACCGAATGGACTCACACAGGCGTCGCCGGACTAAATTACACTGACTACGATTTATCCATTGATGTGGAGAAAAAAGGCACACTGCGAACGGCGCTGCATGACAAAAACCCAGAAGCAGACCCCGTAGAAATTGCTGAAAATGGTAAACTCTATCTACGGGAAGGGACATATAAAATCGTTGCGAAAATCGACGGGAAAGCGGTTGAGAGTGAGTTGAAAATTGAAGCTCCGAAAAAGAAAAAGCGGGGGGAGTGAGTGTTATCAAGTTTATTATCAGATAAGCACTTGCGAAAGGTGATGTTTTAACTCAGGGACCTGGTATTTTTCTTTTTTTTACTGATTTTCAAAAGGAATCATAGTGTTACGATATTTCCTAATTCTGATCGTTGTTCTAGTTAAGAGCTCCATATCAACGACTGAGTGTTTAAGCCAGCAGATCTTGAGTTCGCAGCAATTTGAACTGCAAAAACTCGAGTACAACAATCCCGAAATTCTCGTCGATCTCGACGCCGGCTTTAAAGCAGTACCGATGCCCCTCGATTTTGACGGTGATGGGGATTATGATTTGCTCATCTCCGAATCCAGTTGCTATGCCGAATCGGGTGTCTTCTATTTTGAAAATATTTCCGGCAATGTGGAAATGCCCGTCTTCCGGCAGGGACAACGGGTTTCATCGGAACGCTTTCGTTTGGGTTATGACGGCAGCCGTTTCGATGTTTCCAACGTGAATGGCCGTGTGCACGTGCTTACACCCGATCGAGTCAGAGAACAATTGTTGATTTATAAAGATGTGCCGCACAATGTTTTTTGGGATAAAAATGAAATCGAACTGCCTGAGACAGGCTACGACGTGCTGCATTTTTACAAAGGCACGCAATGGAAAATGCTCGACTTTGACGGTGACAGCTTGGTTGATTTGCTCTGTTCTGCAGAAACGCCGCAATTGGCCGATTTACGTGGCTCCGGTGCAGCTATTCGTAAAAAAGCTTTTGATGCATTCGAAAAGGAAAATCAGCTTTTCTTCCTGAAAAACAGCGGCACAAACGAACAACCAGTCTACAATCCACCAGAAAAAATAAAAAAACAGAACGGCGAACCCCTGGCGAAAGGATTGTCCTTAAGACCATTGTTTGCGGACTATGATCGCGACGGTGATTTCGATTTTATCTCCATCAGACAGGCAGATAATGAATTCCTCTATTTTGAGAATACCGGATCGAAATCGCACTTCAATTTTGCAGAAGGCGTCGTATTAGAGCACGATGGAAACCCCATTCAAATGGAGTCCCTGGCAACAATTCTTTCTACGGCTATCGATTGGGATAAAGATGGATTTATTGATCTCATTGCCGGTGATGAAGATGGCAAGATTTCCCTCATTAAAAATACCGGGAAAAGCACTAACGGTACACCGCAGTTCCTTCCACCCCGCTTCTTTCAACAAAAGACACGCTTCGTCGATTGTGGTGCCCTTGCTGCTCCTCGTGTCTTCGACTGGGATGGCGACGGACTCGAGGATATTCTTTATGGCAATGGCGTTGGCCATATCGGATTTATAAAAAATCTTGGCGGCAAAAATCCCAAATGGGCTGCTCCGATACTTTTGAGTGCTGCAGGAAAAGAAATCCGTATAATTCCCCCGGGTGCAGCATGGGGTTACACGACAATCGATGTAGGCGACTGGAATCACGATGATTTACCAGATATACTTGTGAACCACCATCATGGCAATGTGCTGTGGTATGAGAATATTGGGACAAGAAAATCCCCTGAACTTGCACAGGCACGCCCAATCGAAGTGCAGTGGAAGGGAAATCCACAAAAACCAGCATGGGTACCAGGAACAGCTGAAGGAAACGAGTTACTTGCTCCCTGGCGAACATCACCGTTGATTATGGATTTTAACAGGGATGGATTAAACGATCTGGTTATGCTCGATTATGAAGGTTACCTTGCCGTATACCTGCGCCACCGTAGTAAAGATGATGAATTATTTTTAAAACAGCCGCAGCGCAATTTTATTTTCCCTTCCGGAGAGCCTATTCTGCTCAACCAACGAACCGGTTCCAGCAGCGGACGCTTGAAAATTACTTTTGCTGATTGGGATGGCGATGGTTTGCGGGATCTCATCGTTTCATCTAAACCTGCGGTGGACTGGATGAAAAACATCGGCGAGGAAAATGGAAAAATCATACTGCAATACATGGGACGCATCATCTCCCGTACTTTGATGGGACATACGGACGGACCGGTCGTTACAGACTGGAACCGGGACGGCGTACCTGATTTACTGGTTGGGACAGAAAGCGGCGTCCTGTATTTTTGGCAACGGCCTGGTTTTCAAGTCACATCAACAATGACAACTACTGGACCACAGGTGCCTGCTGATTATCCGTATTTTAAGCGATAAGTACGATAAATTGTGGAGTAAAATATGCCCGATCAGGATATTAGCTGGATTCAGCGATTCAATAATTTTTCAAAAGCAATGAACCAACTCAGAAAATTTATAAACAAAAAGCACTTGAATGAACTCGAAAAGCAAGGTTTAATTCAAGCGTTTGAGTACACATATGAGTTGGCATGGAATGTTATAAAGGATTATTTTGAAGCGCAGGGTGATACAGGAATTCTCGGCAGTCGTGATGCATTTCGTCTTGCATTTCGCAGGGGATTAATACAGGATGGCGATGAATGGATGGATATGATTACAAGTCGATCATTGACGAGTCACACCTATAATGAAGAAACTGCTGAAAAAATAGTCACTAGTATTCGTTCAAGTTATTATCAGCAATTTGACATGCTGCACATAAAAATGGAAAATTTGCAGAGGGAGTTAGATTAACCGTGCATTTTGGTTTGACAGAATCAACTATCAGAAAAATATGCGCTGTTTTTTTAAAACATCCAGAGATTGAAAAGGCGCTTATCTATGGATCAAGAGCAAAAAATAATTTTCGCCATAGTTCCGACATCGATTTAACGTTGGTTGGTGGAAAAGAATTAAACCCCGACCTTCTTTTTAAAATTCTTGGTGAACTCGATGATTTATTGTTACCCTACACTATTGATTTGTCAATATTGCATAAAATAGAAAACCAGGACCTTATCGATCATATTGCCCGGGTCGGAAAAGTATTTTACCAGCAAGCTGAATCCAGGTAGCCAGTCGTACAATTTTCTCGAATTTTGTAAATTGCAGATAGCAATGGATAAAACATGAACAAAAATGATTTCAAACAAATCGGACCTGCATTGTGGGAAATTCCCAAAACAGGTGGCATGCGGGTACCGGCACGTATCTATGCAACAGAAAATATGCTTGAAGCCATTTTGCAGGACAAAGCCCCGGAACAGGCAATGAACGTCGCCCACTTGCCGGGTATTGTCAATTTTTCGCTGGCAATGCCGGATATCCACTGGGGCTATGGTTTTCCCATCGGCGGCGTGGCTGCGTTCGATGCGGAGGACGGCGTTATTTCTCCCGGCGGCGTCGGATATGATATCAATTGCGGTGTACGTCTCATGGCCACATCCTTAACCCAACAACAGATTAAAGCGCAACTGCAAAATCTTGTTGAAGAACTTTTTCGAACTGTGCCCACCGGCGTTGGCAAAGGTGGAGACATCGTCGCAAGCCGGGGCGACTTGCAGAAAGTCGTTGCCAAAGGCGCTGACTGGGCTGTGGAGCACGGATTCGGTTCCGCTGCCAATCTTGAATATATTGAAGAAAACGGCTGCATCGACGGCTATGATCCCGACGTCGTTTCAAACCAGGCATGGGAACGTGGGAAAAAACAACTGGGCACTCTCGGTTCTGGCAATCATTTTCTCGAAGTGGGTTATGTCGCAGAAATTTTTGATGAAACTGCAGCGGCCACCATGGGATTATACAAAGACCAAATAACCGTAATTATACACTGCGGCTCACGCGGCTTCGGCTACCAGGTATGTGATGATTATCTCAGTATTATGGACAAAGCGATAAAAAAATATGATATCCAATTACCCGACCGACAATTGGCGTGCGCGCCGTTGCATTCAAAAGAAGGAAAAGATTATTTCGGTGCGATGCGGTGCGCGGTCAATTACGCTTTTGCCAACCGGCAAATCATTTACGCCCTAACGGAAAAAGCATTCACCAAAGTTCTTAAGATGAAGTCCCGAGATGTGGGAATGCGGGTGATTTATGAAGTAGCCCACAACATCGCCAAATATGAGAAGCACAAAGTTGATGGCAAAATGAAAAAAGTTTGCGTGCACCGCAAGGGAGCAACACGCGCATTTGCACCGGGTGCCGAAGGCATTCCAGCACAATATGCGAAAATAGGGCAACCTGTATTGATTCCCGGCGACATGGGACGTTATTCCTACGTATTGGTTGGCACACAGCAGGCGATGGAAGAAACCTTCGGCAGCACGTGCCACGGTGCCGGACGGGCAATGAGCCGCACAAAAGCGAAGAAAGCCGCCAGTGGACGTAACATAGCAAAAGAACTTTCCGAGCGTGGGATTCATGTACTCGGCGCCAGCCGTCGTACCCTCGATGAAGAAATATCCGAAGCCTATAAAAATGTTTCTCACGTGGTCGATGCTTGTGCGACAGCGGGAATCTCGAAAAAGGTAGCAAAGCTGAAGCCGCTGTGTTGTATTAAGGGGTGAGCGTTTTTTGTTTTATTCATTTCAATAAAATTTAAAATGAGTATCATATGCTAACACTCTCAAATTTAATGAGCAAAGGTTATTTCCCTCAAGAAATCATCCCCCCAATAAATACAGTAGATTTATCTACGAAGCTTTCATCGTGCTTAGCACAGATAAATAATATAAAATCTCCTAAAACGAGTAAGTGTACGAGCTATTCTGTGCCTAGACTTAAAAATTTTAGACGGATACTTGGTATACCTAATCCATTGCATCAATTTATTTTAGCAAAGACTATTATTGAAAAATGGTCCGATATTACTTCTTTTTTTTTAAAATCAGATTTATCAACAAGTATTCCCATTATTGCTGAAAATACGGAGAGAGCAATTGTTCCCTTGAAGGGTTTTAGTGAAATAATATTCGAAAGGGCTTTAAAATCAAATTCGGCTCGATATCTACTCAGAGCTGACATCTCAAGATTTTATCACTCGATCTATACACATAGCATTCCTTGGGCCATCCATTCAAAAAATATCGCCAAATTGAATAGAGATAAAAAATTATTTGGTAACGCAATTGATAAAGCTGTGATGAATACTAGAGACGGCCAAACCATGGGAATACCAATTGGGCCAGATACCTCCAGAATAATATCTGAAATCATTGGCGTTGCAATTGATATAGAACTACAACGTACTGTACCAAATCTTATTGGAATTAGGCATGTAGATGATTATTGGTTGTATTTCAAATCATTAGCGGAGTTAGAGAAAGGCTATTCTGCCATCCAAAAGGTTTTACAGGAATATGAATTGGAGCTTAATCATCAAAAAACTCAAACAATAGAATTACCAGAGGAGTTTGAAGCAAAATGGGTAACTGAACTCAAATCATTTAGATTTCGCAATCAAGTAGCGTCCCAAAAAAACGATTTAATATCCTTTTTTAGCATTGCTTTTCATAATGCGAAATTGTTTCCTAATGATTATGTGATACAATATGCAATCACAAAAGCAAGTCAATGCATAATTGCACCAGATAATTGGAATATTTTTGAGGCATTAATTCTGCGCTCATTAATTACGGAGCCCAAAATATTACCAATTTCTTTAAAAATTTTTCTTACGTATAAGAATCAAAACTATCCTTTAAATGCTTCCAATATCTTAACTACAATTTCTCAGATGTTGGATTACCATGTTAAATTAGGTCATAGTTATGAAATCTCATGGATATTGTGGTTTTGTAAGACATTAAATCTTCAATTGAACGAACATTTAGTAGAGCTCATTTCTCATGTCAATGACTCTATTGCTGCTTTAGTTGCGTTGGACATTGAATCGAGTGGATTAACAACAACTAAATTTAAAAAAAATGTTTGGCAACAATATGCTAACGCTAACGGGTTATATTCCGAGCATTGGATTTTAGCATATGAAGCGAATATGAAAGGTTGGTTTTCCAGTACTAAAGGCCACGATTATGTAGAAAATGATTCTTTTTTCAATATTCTAAAACAGAATGATGTTTCATTTTATGAAACTACAAATCAACTACATCTAGTGGAAATATTTACAAGTAATGCAGATATATCATTGCCTTTTAACTTAATAACTTTGTACGACGATCAGGAAACAAATCAGACTATAGACAAGAATACAGATTTAGATACTCATATTGACAGTCTGCCTTTCTAAAAAGGAACATATATTATTGAATGAATCAACAAGGTTTTCAAAAATAAATAATTCATGCAACCAAAAGAACTCGTAATAAAATGGGTCGAGGCGTTTAACCTTGCAGACTCCGAAACGATTACCGAATTTTACACTGAAAACGCCATCAATCACCAGGTAACGCAAGCGCCAGTAGAGGGGAAACAGGCGATCAAAGAAATGTTTGAGCGGGAATTCGCCCAAGCCAATATGACCTGCATCGTTGAACAGATTTTCGAGGATGGCGAATGGGCGATTCTGGAGTGGAAAGATCCGCTGGGGCTGCGGGGTTGTGGATTTTTTCACGTACAAAATGGTAAAATCATTTTTCAACGCGGTTATTGGGATAAATTATCCTTTCTCAGAATGCACAAACTACCACTTCCAACTGAGTAAAGATGCACTTGCAATTGATAAAAGTAAAATCATCAACAAGGTAAAACGGATGCATGATATAAAAGCAGAAATTACCCAACTGCGACAACAGCTCGATTTTCATAGCTACCAGTATTACGTCCTTGACAATCCGCAAATCTCCGACGCGGAATACGATCGGGTATTTCGTCGCTTACTGGAGCTCGAAGAACAAAATCCTGAGCTTATAACGCCAGATTCACCAAGTCAACGAGTGGGGGGACAGCCACTGGAGGGCTTTACACCTGTACGTCACAATCTGCCCATGCTTAGTCTCGATAATGCATTTGACGACAGTGAAATGCGTGCATTTGATGAGCGTCTCCACCGTCTTTTGGAAATCAATGAATCATTTGAATACCTGGTCGAACCCAAAATGGATGGTGTCGCTGTAGAACTCGTTTATGTGGACGGGCTTTTCATCCAGGGCTCTACCCGTGGTGACGGCGCCACCGGAGAGGATATCACGGCGAATTTGAAAACAATCAATTCCATTCCTTTACGTCTGCGTACAGACGTGATTCCTGCGCCTGCACGACTTGAAGTACGCGGTGAAGTTTATTACCCAACTGAAGCCTTTCGCAAACTGAACGCCGAGCGCGAAAAAGCCGGTGAACCGACTTTTGTGAATCCACGCAATTCTGCAGCTGGTACTTTGCGCCAGCTCGATCCACGCATTACGGCGAAGAGGCCGTTGGATATTTTTGTACACGGTATCGGACAAATCGAAGGCATCGAATTCAATAGCCAGAGCGAGGCGTATGCGGCTTTTGGCCAGTGGGGATTGCGTGTCAATCCGCTGATTCAGGTGAGACAGGGCATTGAGAAATCCATTGAAGTTTACTATCAACTTATGGAAAAGCGGGAAACCTTGCCTTATGAAATCGATGGTGTGGTTTTTAAATTAAATAATGTGGCCCTGCAACAACAGGCAGGAATACGTTCCCGTAGTCCACGTTGGGCCATCGCTTACAAATTCCCCGCACAGCAGGAAACAACCGTCATTGAAGACATCATTGCGCAAGTTGGACGCACCGGCGCAGTGACACCGGTTGCAGTGCTGCGACCGATTTTTGTTGGTGGGGTTGAAGTACGCCGCGCAACTTTGCACAATCAGGATGAAATTGATCGCAAGGACATTCGCATCGGCGATACAGTGGTCGTGCAGCGTGCAGGCGATGTTATCCCGGAAATTGTACAGGTTGTGCTGGCAAAACGTGTCGGGAGCGCTGAAAAATACACTTTGCCGTCAAATTGCCCGGCATGCAGTACACCATTATTTCGTCCTGAGGGCGAGGCTGTCTTGCGCTGCGACAATGCTGATTGTCCGGCGCAAATTCGAAATTCCATTATCCATTTTGCCAGCAAGGGTGCAATGGATATCGATGGATTGGGTGAAAAACTGGTTGCTCTGCTGTTGGAAAAAGATCTCATTTCCAGCATCGCGGATATCTATTTTTTGCGAAAAGAAGAAATTGCTGCATTGGAACGGATGGGGGATAAATCAGCGGAAAACCTCATGGCAGCTATTGAAAAAAGCCGACACAACCCACTTGAGCGATTTCTCTTTGCCCTTGGAATTCGTCACGTGGGAGAACATGTCGCGCGACTGATCACAAAACATTTTAAATCGTTGGAAAACATTCGGAAAGCGACTGAAGAAGAGCTTTTATCGATACATGAAATCGGACCACAGGTAGCGGCGAGTATTATTCATTTTTTCAGTCAGGAACGCAATTGCACTTTGCTTGCAAAATTAGCGGAAGGTGGTGTTACCCCGGATTTTGAAGAAACAGAAACGGAATTTGCTTCCCAGTTTGCTGGGCAAACTTTTGTCTTCACCGGTGCGTTGGAAAAATTCACCCGAAAAGAAGCAGAAAAATACGTCAACGATCGAGGGGGGCATGCTGCTTCTTCCGTAAGTAAAAATACAACTTATCTTGTTGCCGGACCAGGAGCCGGTTCAAAACTGGATAAAGCACAAGAATTAAAAGTTCAAATTTTAACGGAAGAAGAATTTCTAAACATGTTGTAGATCGTCAGTGCCACACACTTTTCCTATGAAAGATCACCAAATGCAGGAGTGTAATACTTCGATGAACAGGAAGGGCGTGTCACTTTTTTCGACCGTAAAATCATTCCTTTCAATGCATCCCGATTTTTCACATCAAGAAGGTTGTGTGACTGCCGAATTTTACTTTTAAGAAACGTGTGTTGCATGAATTTCTTATCGATATTCCGCTCTAAGTATTTATAACAAAGGAAGGATTTCCAATCGCCCATGCCATTATCTTTATCTGAAAAAAAAGAAAGACTCGAATGGTTGGCTGGCGTCGTTAGCGATTGTAGTAGGATAGTTTTACAGTACTATGCTGAAGATCTGCACATTGATTGGAAAAATGGAACGGAACCTGTCACAGAAGCCGATCGTGCAAGCAATACATTTCTGGTGGAAAACATTGCTGCACAATTTCCGGAGGAGGGAATTTTAGCTGAAGAATCTGTTGAAGATCGCAGCCAACTTTCAATTGAAAGGGTATGGATGATTGATCCCATCGACGGCACCAAAGAATTCATCAAACACAATGGCGAGTTTTCCATCATGGTTGGATTGGTTGAAAAAGGGCAACCAGTACTCGGCGTTGTGTTGCAACCAACTGAAAACAAGCTCTTCATGGGAGCAAAAGGTGTTACCGCACAAATGCTGCAAAATGATGTATCGGTTAAACTCAAAGTATCACAACAACGGGAAATCCCTTTAATGAAACTGGCTACAAGCCGTTCTCACCGTGAACCTGTTCTCGATGATATTCAAGCACGATTGTGTATCACTGAAGCTATGGAATATGGAAGTGTAGGTTTGAAATGCGGCATGATTGCCTATGGGAATTTTGATCTTTACATTCATACAACACAGCATTCACGTTTGTGGGATAGTTGCGCTCCGCAGGCTATTCTTGAAGCTGCAGGCGGTACAATGACGGATTTGTTTGGCCTGCCATTGAATTATAAAAATGAAAATCTTTGCAATGCAAAGGGCCTACTCGCAAGTAATGGGACAATGCATGAAAAAATTGCCTCCCTCATTGCGGAAATATTTCAAAAGTGATTGCAGGTTTTAAATTCATGATGAACACAAAGCGAACTGTCTTATTTTTTTTCTGGCTAATTTTTTCGAGCTCTGTTGTGTCAGCACAAACTTTTTATGGCACCCGCTTCGCGACATTTGAAGAGAAACCAGAAGAAGAAGGTGGCGGAGGGGAAGAGAAAAAACCACTTTCTGTTGATGTCCGAATGAAGCGCGTCATTTTGCGTTATCGTAGTGAAATCTCCATTCTCATGCCCGAAGGCGAATTTAACGCCTCCCTCGCAAAAAGCATTGGTCAGTTTTCTTCCATTGCAACAGCAAAATACAATTTCCTGCGGGGCGAAATGGGATTTGCGTCGACGAATATTTTTACAAAATTTCGTGTGGTTCCTCAGCTGAGTGCATATGACAAGCTCAATTTTATCCCTATTTTCAATGATGGCAAAACCTGGCAGCGTGAGCAGGGACTTATGCTGGGCGGCCGTCTGCTTTTCAAACTTCCCGCGAATACACTCTCCAGTATACGTTATATCCGTTATTCGCGGCCTTCACCAGATAATTTGCAGTCCATAAAGCTTGAGAAAGCGACCATGTTGTCACAAACGTTCGGCGGCGAAATCGATTCCGTAAGTTTTATCGGTTTTACACATAGCGGGATTTTTGAATTACAGCTGGATAAAGCGTTTCCTGTGCGTACAAGCGATCTCGATTATGCACAGATGCATCTCCGTAGCCGGGGTCAGGCGGTGAACTCGCATATTGGTTTTGAAGGCGAGTTTAACTGGACAACACTGTTAAACGGGACTTATGCTCCACCGCGTTATCTCGGTGGACGACGCAGTCTGGCGGGATTTGATCATAATGAGTTTTCAGGCTTGAATAGTTTGTTGTTAAAGCTGAATTCAACGATTATCCTTACGCGCGGTACTCATAAATTTGTTGGCGGAGTCAGCTTTTCAAATATTGCCTGGCGGCTTTATTATGATCTCGGTCAGGTGGGGGACGAAAAAACAATGACAAAATTTGCAACTTACCATCATTCCCTTGGAAGCGGATTTGTACTCGGAAATTTGTACCGTGACCAGCATTTATGGGAATTGTTTTTTTCAATCCACAAAGCAGCGGAACGTAACAGAGGATTAAAGTTTTACATTGGTATCAAAGTATAACCCTGTTTTTTATTTAAAAACGCGTGATTCTGGTAAGGAGACATTCCGTGGCCAGCGATTGTTATGCATGTCAACATCACCCATCTCAAAATAAGGATCCAAAGTAATTTGCACCACTTCCTTGTTTAAGGAAAATACCTTCGTCACACTTTCATTGTTTCTCCGCCAAATTTCGGCTGGTATGTTTTTTTTCTCCGTAGTTCCATCACGGAATTCAAACAAAAGTACCAAAGGCATGATCAGTCCGCCTCGATTCTCAATTGTCAGTTCGTAATAATAATCGTATTCCTTCCAATGTTTTTGTTCTGCCGGTGGTAACGCATCTACCTGATCCGCAAAACGTATTTCTTCCAGAAATGTGACAGGAAATGCCAAGTCCATCCCTTCGATTAACTGCACATCTTTGTTCGCAAGTTGATTTGAATTTCGGAAGGTAGAAGGAGCTCGTTTTTTACTGTCTTCCTCTTTCTGATAAATTTTGTAGAGTCGTGCATTGCTGATCGCCAAATCCACATAATCCGTCGTAAAGAACCAGCCTCGCCAAAACCAGTCAAGGTCAATACCGGAGGCGTCTTCCATCGTTCGGAAAAAATCTGCTGGAGTCGGGTGCTTAAATTCCCAACGTTGTGCATATTCACGAAAAGCAAAATCGAAGAGGTCCCTTCCTAAAATGCTTTCACGCAAGATGTTCAAGGCTGTAGCCGGCTTCGCATAGGCGTTTGCTCCTAAATGCAAAATAGATTCCGCATCCGTCATGATTGGTGTAATATCTGACTTATCGCTTTGCATATATTCAAAAACTTTATGTGCCGGTCCTCTTCTCGAAGGAAAACCTGCTTGCCAGCTTTGCTCGGTTAAATACTGCAGGAACGAATTGAGTCCTTCATCCATCCACGCCCAGCGTCGTTCGTCAGAATTGACGATCATCGGAAAGTAATTGTGTCCGATTTCATGGATTATCACTGAAATCATGGCATCTCGGAGTTTGTTGGAGTAATTGCCATTCTCCTCCGGCCGCCGACCTGTGAAGCAGATCATCGGGTATTCCATGCCGATATTTTTCGTATGAACAACTTGTGCCGTAGGCCAGGGGTAGTCGAAGGTGTATTTCGAATAAGACTGCAATGTATGAGCAACAACGCGGGTTGCATATTCCTCCCATAACGGATTCCCCTCTTTTGGATAAAATGCCATCGCCATAACCTGATTCGTTCCACTGCTCACACCCATTGCATCCCAAAGAAATTTTCGCGAGCTGGCAAAGGCAAAATCACGTACATTTTTTGCCTCAAATATCCAGGTTTTCTTCAGTTTGCTACGCGATTTCTCCGCATCGCGTGCTTCAGCTTCAGTGACAACCTTGAGTGGTGTATCGCTGAGGCGAGCTTCCTGTAAACGTTTCTGCTGCTGTACCGTCAATACCTGTGCAGCATTTTGTAATTCACCGGTTGCTGCAATGACATGATCTGCCGGTGCGGTAATCTCAACGTGATAATCACCAAAATTGAGTGCAAATTCAGCTGAACCTAAAAACGTTTTTGTTTGCCAGCCCTCAACATCATTATAAACCGCCATGCGAGGGAAAAACTGGGCAATCGTATAGATATAGTTACCATCTCCCGGAAAATATTCCATGCCGGAGCGTCCGGAAATTTTCTCCCGATCGTTGATATTGTACCACCAGCCAATATTCAATTCAATTTGTGAACCGGATTGCAGCGAAGTTTTCAAATCGACGCGCATCATGGTTTTTACAATAGTAAAAGGCACGTTCTGATTTTGTGCGTCCTGCACATAATCGATTTTAAATCCACCATCAAAATTTTGATGAAAAACGTGCATATTGGTGAAACTGCGATGCCCTTTCATAGTGCTGGTTTCCGTTGTCATCGCATCGGAATCTTCAGCTCGGACATTCTGATCAAGCTGCAGCCACAGATAACTCAACGCTTCGGGGGAATTGTTATGGTAGGTAATGGTTTCTTTGCCAACGATACGCTGCTTATTATCATCGAGTTCAATAAACATTCGGTAGTCGGCTTTCTGCTGATAATACTGCGGGCCGGGAGCTCCTGAGGCTGTGCGGTAAACGTTTGGTGTGGGTAATTCAGATGTTAACTGGCGAAATTTATTATGGTTTGTATTTTCTTCACCTGCTACGAGAATTTGTGTGGAAATAATTGCGAGTACAATAAAAAACATACCGAAAAATCGTGTCGAAAGCATGAAGTTTATCCAATTAACATTTTCACTATTGGTGTTTGATCATTGTTGAGATGCCATGAATTGACAAACAATGTGCCAGTAAAAATAGCACGTATTCTTCCCGAAGAGAAATTCGGATTTCACAAAATACGAATGAGGATTTGAACTTAAAAATGTGTTTAAATCTGTAATCTACAGAACATACTTCAGCTTTTGTAATATGCTAAGCATCGTCCATATCTGCAAATCGTCTTAAGAACGAACAACTGCCAAGGGAGACGCATGATTTAGTGCAAGTACACCATTTTCTTCTGAGCATTATATTGGGGAGACTCCACCGCATAAATATAAACGCCACTTGGGACTATTGTGCCGCTGAAATCCTTGCCGTTCCATATAAAAGTATTGCCGCCTAAATTCGGTAAATCGATTCGCTGGCTGTGGATAAATTGACCACGAGTATTAAAAATCTTCAGTTCAACATAGGCAACTGTTCGATATACGCTAAAGTCGATCGTGGTCGCCTCAACGAACGGATTGGGAAAATTTTGTTTGAGTTGAATACCTTGAAGAATCAATTTTTCATCGATCGAGCTTAAGGTATCGACATCTTTCAAAACCCAGTTATCCGGGTCAAGTGTGAGATAACGCGGAGGAAAAGACACAGGGATTTTAAATTCCTGCAGTTGCTGATCATTGCGAATGTTCACAATTGTGTCCTGCGTAGCAGAGGAGAGCACTACTTCCAGGGGCATCGTAAAAAGTTGGTGCTGATCTATCTGCGTCTGCTCTAACTTCAATTCAACCAGAAAACCGTTTTGTACACTTTGAACGTCCCATTCATATTTATACTTCGGATATCCTGAACCGTAGATCCATTGGTTGAAAAACCAGGTTAAGTCAATATGAGAAAATTGCTCACAGAATTCACGAAAGCTTTCGGTGGTTACATTTCCGTACGCAAAACGGGCGTCACTCGTATAGGCTTTTAATAGTGGGAAGAAAGTTTCATCACCTAAAACTTTGCGTAACATGTGCAAAACCCAGGCGCCTTTATCATAGACGATTCGATTAAAAATCGAACTAACCGAGGTTGTATCTGAACGATATAAGGCATCCTCGTAGTGGCCGTCGAGCCGCTTCATATAAGTATGATAATAATCACTTCCATTCACATGCTCATAATATAATGCTTCGCTGTACGTAGCAAAGCCTTCATTCAACCAGATATCCTGCCAGTTTGCCGTCGTGATGAGATCACCAAACCATTGATGGGCCAATTCATGGGCATTTAAATATTCAACAAAACTCCCCTGACTGGTTATCGTCTGGTGCTCCATCCCTCCGCCCCATGGAAACTGTGCTATGCCGTATTTTTCATCCAGAAACGGGTAAGGGCCGAAGGTTTGGTGGAAAAACGACAGGATATCAGGTAAACTTTGCAACTCCGCTCTCGCTTTTTCAAGGGAAGATGGATAAATGTAATTTGTAATTTCCATGGAATCGTTCGGTCCATATTTGAACCATTGCGAAAATTTTGCATAGTTGCTGATCGCTACAGAAACAAGGTAAGTAGTGATTGGATGCTTTTCATGCCAATGGAAAGTGTGTGTTTGATCCTCATGAGGTGTTATTGCAACGAGGCTGCCATTAGAGACTGCCGTTAAATTGTCCGGAACGGTTAATAAAATATCCACCGAGTCGGCTTTATCATTTGGAAAATCCTTGCAAGGCCACCAGCACTGGGCATAATACGGCTCGCTCAACGACCAAATAATCGGATCCCCTCCCTGGCTATTGAATCCAAATCCACCGAATCCTCCAGTTTGTGGTTTGCCATGATAAAATATTTCTATAGAAAACTGGTCGCCGGAATTGATGACTGAATTTAAGGTAATGTTTAATAAATCCATGCCATGATTAAATACAGTTGCATCACCGATAACAGAATCGACAACCATATTTTCACAGAGGTTGAGTACCAGTTTATCCAATCCATCGATAAGACTTCGCCCGCTGACAACAACACTTCCTGATATTAAAGATGCTTGTGGTTGGATAGCGAGATTGAGTTTGTAATAACCAACATCATAATTTTCTTCGCCAGCAGTTGTTTTTGTAGCGGTCCTGCGCTTGTCAAATTTCCAGGCATTGTGTTTTTGTTCCTGGGCGGATATATCGAATCGCTCCTCCATTTGCGCATATAAGCTTAGAGGAACAATGCTCCAAATTATAAAAACAAGAAAGGGAATTTGTATTTTTTTCATTTTTACTCCAAAGAGCAGGAAAATCACAAAAGAGGCTTCTTATGGTAATTTCATGGTCCATGCTCTTTTGGTCCGACCTGCATGCACCGTGAGGTGCTAACATTTTCTGATACAATTAATAAAGTCGCCTGCTTACTTGACTTCTTAAAGTAGATTTTTGTTTATGCGTTCATTCATATTTGATATTTCGGCTTGTTGAGTAAATGATACTGCAGTCGAGTAAATATAAACAGGAAAATACGAAATGCAAAGTTACGCTGCATTATTTGTTCTCTGATTTCTGTAATTCAGAAATGAAATTGCACGCATATTTTTACGTTTTTTTCGAAAAAAAGAAGTTATTCGAAACTCTTAACGAAAATAAAATCATAAGCTTGTCAAAACCAGTAAATTTATAGCACAGTCTTTGCATTATGATCGGCCGGATTTAGCGAACATGCAACGAGGTACTGCACCATGATAAATAATATACAGACAATTAGAAAATGGGATTTTTTAAAAATCCCATGTATCAATCTTCTTTTAATCGCGATTCTATTTTTGGTTCCTTCCAAGGGGAATAATTTGTTGGCCGTGCAAACCAATCAGGATCTTCGAATCGAGCTTCTCGATCTTGATACCAGCAATTTTCCCGAAATACTGGTCGAATTGCGTGTACGGAATTCAGATAGTACTGTGGTTACTGATTTGGATATTTCTAAAATTACTGTCTGGGAAGATCAAATAATCCAACCGCAGCGGTCTTTGTCCTCTTTTGGCGGTGATTCGGGAGGGGCTGCCATTGCCATGATTATGGATATCAGCAGTAGCATGGATGATGATTTGCCTGCCGCAAAAGTTGCCGCGATTGATTTCGTCACTATGTTGAACGATCTCGATCAATCGGCATTAATTTCATTTGATAATTATGCAGTAGTTCGTCAGAATTTCACCTTTGATAAACAACTGACCATCAATGCGATTAATGCTTTAGTAGACGGGTCTGGTACCGCTATGTACGATGCGATTGTCACCGGACTTGATCTTGTAAGGCCAATAACAGGCAGAAAAGCGCTCGTTGTGGTCGCCGATGGAAACGATAATAAAAGCTCGACCAAACTTGATGCGTTGTTGGCAACGGTTGCCGCGGAGGGGATTCCTGTCTATCTTATTGGACTGGGTCGAACACTCGATACCAAGAGTGAGGGGAAAATGCAGGAAATCGCCACAGCAAGTGGCGGTCTCTATTATCGTTCACCCACGACTGCGGAACTTGCACGAATTTACACAGAAATAGCATACCTTATTTCAAACCAATACTATGTTTTAAGTTACAGGGCGGAAAACTGCATTGAGGATGGCGAAACCAGAAATTTGAATTTTGTTATCGATCATAATGGCTATCATGGTGAATTCAGTGTGCAATACACCGCGCCAGGTTATTATGTGACATTAAAACCGGAAGTTGTGCAACGTCCTCACGCAGGCGAACCCTTCAAGGTAAATCTTGAAGTGCCAACATCGAGTCAAGCCTTATTTAACATGCTGGCTGTGGATTTTACGCTTTCTTATGATCCTGCGACTGTAAAATTAACGCAACCCTACGATTCCGCAATTCTCCCGGGGACTTTGTTGGGTAGTGAAGCGACACGCAGCTTCGATTACACAGTAAATGAAGCCCAGGGTAAAATTGATATTTCCATCGCAGTTGTCAGCACAGACTTAATGATCACGGGTAAAGGTTCCCTCGCCGAACTCATGTTCATGACAGACTCAAGTCAAACAGATAGTACGGAACTGCAATTCACGATTGGTAATATTACTTCGCAGAATCCATATGGTTGTGAAGTCGCCCTCACGATCGAAAATGAAACGGATTACACCAATGGCATGTGGGTGTGGCCAGGTGACACAAATCACAATGGAATAGTTGAACTCAGCGATGTGCTCCGGCTTGGTTTGTATTGGGCAATGCAAGGCCCCGCTCGTGCGGAAATCGATCCAATCGCATGGAAGGCACAATCAGCCAATAAATTCACCCAACTGCAAGCCACATTTGCCGATGCTGATGGTGGGGGACAAATCAATGAACGGGATCTGATTCCAATCGCTGTGAATTGGGCGTTTACAAGCTACGCTGCTGAGAAACAAACCAATCATGCGTTAGCAAAAACTACAGATGAGCCACAAGGGCGTTTAAGTCTGCACTACGAAGAAAATGAAGGTGAAAATCCAAAGCTACTGAAATTATTCTGGTCAAATGCAGCGGCACCAGCATTGGCAGGACTGACTTTTCGAATAAATTATCCGTCGCACGAAATCGACTCCATTCATGTTGCAGTTAGTGATAAATGGCCACATACACCACTAATGATAACGCACAATGATAAGGCCCAGGGACAATTCGCAGCGGGAATTATGTTGAGTGGCGGAGAGATTTTCCCCTACGAGCAGGGTGAGCTTGTAACAATAAAAGTATTTTCAAATTCTCATGTCGATTTAAATAAACTTGAAATAACAAATGTCGCTTTGGTTGGAGCACAGGGCCAACTCACCGAGGTTGGTGACCTTGCCGTCCAGGCTGCAAAAACGGTTAATGTTCCACAAAGTTTTCAAGTTCATCCTGCGTATCCAAATCCATTTAATCCATCGACGAAAATTGTTTACGAAACACCGGAACCGGCACAGATTGCAATCCACATTTATAATGCAGTTGGCCAATTGTTACGTTCTGCTACCTTTGGGGTTGAGGCAGCAGGAACATACAGTTATTTGTGGCATGGGCGTGATTTTTCCGGAAGACAAGTTGCCAGTGGAACCTATTTCATTGAAGTTGTTATGATGGGTTTAAGCGGTGAAAGACATAGAGGGCTCCAGAAAGTCAGCTTCATCAAGTAAAGTTACAAACGCAAAGCTGGTATCACATCCAACATGGAATACCAGCTTTGCATTTTACTCAGCAACAGCCTCAAAATGCTGGTTCCAGAACATCTCTCCCGTCACAATCACCCTTCCGTCCTTACAATGCTTGCACTTCAGGATGACCCGTAATGGCATATTAATTCCGGACATAAATTGGTCACCACTGCTTGTGCTTACATGCTCAAACAGGACAGATCGCAAATCAATTTCATTGCGGCATTTGTTTTTACCATTGCATTCAATTTGCATTTTCTGCTCGTACAAATTATTCACAAAATCAAACACTCTTGTGAGTTAAAGTTAAATTATAGCAAAGATTACTTCGAGAGTCAAGAGAAGTGATGGGATGGGGGAAACCGGACGCTTCGACAGCTGTCCGGTTTTGCTTTTTGGGAATTACCGTTCGTTGTAGATAAAAGGTGCGATCTGAGCTGTGAATCCTCCGGCAACACCTTTTGTAATTACACTGATAGCATCATGGGAATGCAAACTCTCCTGATGCGAGGCAAAAACGCGGAAATCCTGAATGCGCGAATCTGCGTTGAGTTTTTCGAACAAAGCACGGACGGCATCTTCAACAAATTTGAGATAAGCGGCATTGAGTTCCGCGAAGGCCTGTTCGTCTTCGCGTTTCACCATGACTTGGGTTTCTGTTTTCAATGCATCACGGCAAAGATCGACGAGATCCTCAATCGGCATTTCCTCGTTGTATTTAATGGAGATTTTTGCTACCGATCTTTGACTGTGTGGTACAGCAGCGACATGTCGCACTTCTTTTGCATGCTCAGCCAATTCATAACTGCAAGGGCATGCAGAGGAATAAGTAAAGTCAAGATGCATGAATTGCTGCATGCCATTATCTGCGCTGAAATCGGTTTCCAATACGACCGGATAATACTGGTACCCGCTCAGTCCACTACGCAAACTCTCCTTTTGCATGGGAAAATCGAAAGCAATCGCGATGCGAGCAGAGCTCGAATCGAGATTTTTTAAATAACTGCGCACTACATCCTTTAGCGTTTCTGGCGTGAGTTCCTGCTGTTCATATTGATAAAATGTGCGCATAATCCGGCTCATGTTAATTCCCTTTTGCGCTGCTTCCAGGGAAACACTGCCTGTTACCGCACAATGCACTTCACGGCTTTTTCCATCCCGCAAGCGGATATTCATTGGAATTTTGAAGTTGTGTATACCCACATGCTGGATGGCAACACGCGCTCCCGCGTTCTCCATATTTTGCATATCAGGCAAGGATTTGAGATACTCCTCGCTGGCGACAAAATTCTCATCGTAGCGTTTTTCGGGGCTTTTATATGTATTATTCGTGGGTTTGACGAAGCCATTGGTTGATTTAATCATGTGAAATCTCTTTTCTCTATTTATATCATGTGTAACGAATATTCAATTCTCACTCGAGATATCTGTAACAGATCTGATCTTGCTATTATTTCTTCTATTTTTTATAAGGCAAGCCAAAGTATGCATGAATAAATGCTTTTCGATCGTCCTCGGTTTTCGCATATTGAACGAGAGAATACAATTTTTGCTGTTCCCGTTTAAGCTTCGCGTCGAGTGTCGTTTGATCCATTAATTGCGAGGGGAGTTCATTTTGCACAACAATATTTTTAGTTTCAATTGATCCTTCGATGACGGCATATCGATCGAGCATAGAAAGCACTGTTTCGAGACGGTAATCCCGGCGATTTTTAAAGTGAAGTTTTTCCTTGAATTCATCGATTCCAAAAGCATTGATTTTCTCAAGTTCTTCAATTAGAAAATGGTACACACGTTCGTAATAGGCTGCGTCAGGGTTATTCCACTTGATGAACTCCATTTGAATGAGTAAATCCTGTTCATCGTATAAAAGCAGACAATCCGAATCCTTCCCATCGCGTCCGGCACGTCCGATCTCCTGATAATAAGACTCAATGGATGCCGGAATTTCTGCATGGATAACGAAACGAATATCCTCCTTATCAATACCCATACCAAAAGCGTTTGTCGCCAGAACCAGCGTATCTTTACCTGACATGAACTGGTCCTGCACCTGTTTGCGCTCCGTACGTTCCAGGTCACCATGGTAACAGTAGTGAGGTATTTTTCTCTTCACAAGTAATTCTGAAAATTGCTTCAGTGTTTTAATCAAGGAAAAATAAATAATACCCGAACCTTTTCTTTTCTGATGCATTTTCAAAATTTCATCCAGTTTTTCTTCTTCACCCCACACATCTTCAACCAACAAGTGCAAATTAGGCCGTTCAATACCTTCATGAAATTGCGTAATTTCCTCTGGCTTGAGCCCCAGTTGAAAAATGATATCCTGCTGCACATCCGGGGTAGCCGTGGCCGTGAGTGCGATCGTTGTCGGATTTCCCACCATTTCACGGAATTCCCGTAATCGTGTATAATCCGGACGAAAATCATGTCCCCACTCGCTGATACAGTGTGCTTCATCCACTGCCAACAGATCGATTTTTCGTTTTCCAATAAGCTCGGCAAATTCTCTTTTGCGAAAGCGCTCAGGTGTGACATAGAGCAACTTGTATTTCCCTTCACGCACTGCTGAATAGCGTGCTTCTCTGCTTTTCTTTGTTAAGGATGAATTAATAAAGGCAGCATCAATCTGTCGCCGCTGCAACGCATCAACCTGGTCTTTCATTAATGCAATGAGCGGTGAAATAACCAGGGTTAGACCCTCCTGCATAAGCGCGGGGATCTGATAGCAGAGTGACTTACCTGCACCGGTTGGCATAATGACGAGGGCATGTTCGCGTTGGAGAATATGTTCGATTACGGCTTTCTGTTCGCCACGAAAACCGGTGTATCCAAAATAGTTCTTAAGTGTTTCGAGAGAATCCACATAAATTCCAGTTTATGTTTTCGAAAAATTGTACTTAAAAAGACGGTGAGTGTGCAGATTTTAAGGCAAAATTGCAAGGAAAATGTCGACTATTACAGATTGGACGAATTCAGGCATGAATGATCGGTAGCGTGCAGAATTTATCCTGCAAAACGGCATTGAACTTGACAAAAAGTTTTAAATGGTGTGCTACCTCGATTTTCGAACCGATCCCGCTTTTTTCACCAGATTGACAAATGTTTCCATTTGCAAAGCCCGGATCGTTTCACCGATGAGGTCCAAAGGCAAATCCTCCAGTTTTCGAAAACGCACACAGGATTTGCCACAATCGTAGCGTTTTCCCGTTACCTGGTATGCGTGCTCAAATTTCTTTGCATTATCGGGATTTATGTAAATCCCGGTCAAATAGAGCGCCATATAATTTTTTTGGGAAGCAAGTGCGGCATACATCAATGGTTTTTTGTTGTAGGTATCCGGATAGAATGCGAGTGGAACTTCATAGGTGATCATGCCCCAGTTCATGACCTCCTGGTAGCCAGGCGGAAGGTTGGCTAAAATGATGTCCCGTACACGAATGAGTGCTTCCCTGTGTTCTTCCGGCAATTCTGCTAAATAGTCCTCAATTGTACTGGCGTTCGAACGCATTGAATCATCCTGTAAATTCTGTTAAATCAAGTGCACTAATATTCAGCGACCTCAGGTCAGTTTGAATGACGTGTCAAATGTCAACCCTCAATCTTTTGTTGAATATACCAACTGAACCAGCCCTTGTATTTTTCTTGTAGTTCTTTTTTCATCCAATCTTTCCCGGTGATTATACCACGACAGGTTCGACTCCCGCACTTGCACTCCATCTCGTAGTCAAGGTCATCCGTTGTGGCCCAATCGTGCGTTAGTTCTTCTCCGGGCAAAATAGTCCGCATGGCAACAAACACAACCTGCCCCTGCACAGCAATATTGGGATCACAGCAATGGTTAGTATAAAGCATACAACCATGTTTTTGCTCTTGTCGAATTGGGGCGATGAAGAATTCCTCTGAGATTTGGATTTCAGCTGCACCAAGATGCGGTTCCAGAGTTGACCATTTCTGTTTATCCAGAATGTACCCCCCTTTAATGGCAACAATCTCACCCTTTTCAATCCTCTGATTTGAGAAAAGTCCCATACCATGAATTGGGCTGGCTTTTACTTCTGTCTTTTCCGAGCGGTAGCTCAAATTCATCATTCTTTATCCACCCAACATCTTTATATACTGCCCATCGCTGCTCAGGTATTCACACATCAAATTAGCCGCTAAACAGGAATGAACCGGGAGTATGCCGATTAAATCGCCAACCTTTGTTTGCGTGAACAGTGATTCGCCTGCCTGAATAATGCCATGCTCCTGGGAGATCGCGCGGACGTAGGAATCGGCCATGCTTTTGCCCCAACCATCATTTTCGGAAAGATTCACGATAAAACCGAAGTGCTCAGATCCATTTTTGTAGGGCATTGAAGATTCTGACAAGTGTACTGCGCCTCCGTGCACAACTATTTGTTGCCTGTTCTCATGTTTAGCAACGACCGGGCAAGCCAGAGCAATTGCAATTTCTTCTTCCGCACATACATTCAACTGGTGTTGCATGACATCAAAAAAGACAAAATTACCTGGCCGAATCTCATCAATACCTTCAAAGGATTCCAGGGTTCTGCAGCAAGGTGTGTCACCAATAGAGAGCAGACAAGGTACATTAAATTTCTTTTTTATGGCAGATTTAAGTTCATTTAGCCGCTGTGCTGTTTGTGAATAGATTTCGTTAATGTTCGCTTGTATCCTGTAGCTATGCCCCGAATGCGTTAACAAACCTGCAAATTCAAGCATTTTGCTCTTTTGACAAATAGAAACAATGGCCTCCACCAACTCGGTATTTTGCCACCACACACCAGTTCTATTTAAACCGGTATCAACTTTTATATAAATTGAAACCGGTGTCTGTAAATTGTGTCCCAGAAATTCCACGCCTTCGACGTTTTCAACCAACAGATTCAATCGAATTCGTTTCGCTATTTCATTTATTTTATCGATTGCCCGGATATTTACGGGAAAAGCAAGGGTAATATCCTGCCACCCATTTTTCGCAAAATATTCTGCCATTCGCAGGGACGAAACGGTGATTTTATTCGTGCCATTTTGCCGAAACCATTCCCCTATTTCAGCGGATTGATGGGTTTTAAAATGCGGACGGAAGAGGACATTCCCCTGTTGAGCTTTTTCCCTCATCCGGGCAATATTGTTGATTACTCGCTCTTTGTCAAGCAGGAGGGTCGGCTGGGATATTTTCGAAAGATCGAATTTCATAGATAATTTTCACTGTTTGATATTCGTTCAACTGAAATTTACAGTTTCGGTGATAGTAAATGGTTTTTCGGGGAGAGTATCGCGGGAAACCAGGTAAACGGAGGAAACTTGAAATGTTACTGGACGCCACTGTTTGGTAATTTCACGTAACAGCTGTTTAAACTGGTCCGTGCCCCGACCAGAGGCAATCGTCAGATGCGGATGGAATCCACCTGCAAATTTATGGACTTCATCGCAATCGGGGACGATTTGCTGCAATTCGGCTTGTAACTGGCTGATCTGTCGTGCCGGGTCCGGCTGCAACCAAATCGTGAATGAGGAGTTCCGGCTCATGAAATAGCTGATTTTTTTTAATTTCAGCTTAAAGGCTGGAAACGAAAACAACTGTTCTTCAAAATGTCTTTTAAGAACGGTATGTGTTTCCGATGGCCGAAAGGGATAGAGCAGGGTGATGTGCGGCATCCATCGCCAGTATGTACGATCGTGTTCTTTTCTGATTTTCTGGATAGGTTCCCAGACTTCTTCCGGGGGGATAATAACCACGGCATTTTTATGCGATTTCATTTCCTTCACTCAGTCGTCAGTTTCAATTTTAGGGAAAATGTAGTATTCATTTTAATGATAAACAGGGAATTGAAAGAGATCGTCCAAAACCAGGGCTGCAGCCCCCAGGAGCATTGCTTCCTCGCCCAATTTTGCTGTTTTGATGGCCACACTTTCAATGGGTGTCCGCAAAACGCCCCTGGCCACATGTTCTCGAATTTCATCAACTACTATGGATGTGTCTTCAAATAAGGAACCACTTAAAATGACAAGCGGTGGATTTATGGTGTAAATCAAATGAGAACAGACGGAGCCTAATATTTTACCAAAAATTTTAAGCAGATGCAGTGCTAACGGATCCTCGTTCTCCGCGGCCTCAATAATATCATGGATTTCTGCATCCATTTTTAACGAAGTCTGCCATCCCTGAGCGATGCCTCTTTTCACAGCTGAACGCAAATTATTCAATGTCAGGATTTGCCCCCAGCTTTTATTTATATCATCAACGAGAAGTGAATCTTCGCCGAGCAGCAGCAGTTTGTCCTCATTATAACCGATCTCACCGGCACTTGAGGAAGAACCACGAACGAGTTGCTTGTTAATGATAATACCGGCACCGATCCCCTCTCCAATCCATAAGCAGATGAGGTCCGTAACATTCTTCCCTGCGCCAAATTGAAATTCACCAAGCGTCAATGCCTTCACATCATTTTCGATAAAAGTAGGGATATTAAGCTTCCGTTCGACATATTCCAGGATTCGAAAATCCTGCCATGGGCCAAGTGTGTAGGATTCACGCAAGGCACCTTTGTTATAGTCTATAATTCCAGGCAGGCAAATACCGATACCGAGGATGTATTGATGGAGAATACCTTCTTTTTTAATTATATCGTGCAGGTCGGTGATGATGATATCGAGGATTTCTTTGATGGGAGTTTCAGTAGAATAAATGATACGTTTTCGCTCGATAAACGCAGCATTAAAATCAAGAACAGCGTATTGCGCATATTCCACTTCAAGTTCTATGGAGAGGATGATGCCTGCTCTCTGGTTAACCGAAAGCAAAACTTCACGCCGTCCGCCGCGATCCGTTGAAGTTCCCTTGCCAACTTCAACAATTAAATCTTTTTCAGCTAATTTCTGTGTGATGATCGTCAGTGCAGCACGGGATAGGTTGAGCATGTTTGCAAGGGCAGCCCGGGAAAGCGCTCCTTCCTCGCATAAGGCACGGATTACCCGAATTTCATTAATACCGGTTAAGGTTCGCACTGTTTTTGTTCTCCTGCAGATGTTTTAAACATCCAAGTTCAAGGGAATCCTTGCTTACTTCGTCTAGATAAAGTTTACTCCATTTTCCCGGCGAGTCGAAATGTAATGACCCATTCAAACCGTCTTACTATATTCATGCAATGCCCAAAGTAAACAATGGGGGTTGTGTCAAAACATAAATAGAACGAAGGCGTCCCGCCGAGTGGAACGTGCTTTACGCTCAGTGAGGGCGCCTTCGTTCTATGAATTGATGTCTGGTTCAAAATTAATGTGTTTTAACACAACTCCCAATCCTCTTGTATGAAAAATCCAGGGTAGAAAAAGCATTGTATTCTATTGCATTTTCCGGTTTGAACAATCTAATCTATTTTCACTACTTCAGCAAGTAAATTCATGAATTCATTTGTGTTACTGAAGTTGTTTATTACAAAGAACTTTTGACAGATTTTTGTAATGATTCTTTATATAAAATCCCGAAACGAATTCAGCAAAATTTCACCATGAAACAAAATGTTCTCTATTAACGGATTCTTCTTCTCCGGTTTGAACGATTTTGCGTACCGCTATGGGTTTCGCAAATTTTTTGTGGTGCAAATTCTTTTCTAAAGATTTCGTCAACCGGATCGGGGCATTCCGGTGAAGCCAATTCTTTGGATTCTTTACAGATCTTTACACGGACCACATCATCCGGCATGATAAAATCTTCTTCAGGCAGCCCCAGCGTATCATGTGCTGCTTTCATGTATGGGCCCCAGACAGGCAATGCGACGTTTGTACCCGTTTGTCCTTCGCCTAACTGTTGGGCGGGATTATCAAAACCAAACCAGACACCGGTTGCAATCTGTGGTGTGAATCCAACGAACCATGCATCGGTATAATCGTTGGTTGTGCCGGTTTTTCCGGCAGCAGGTCGGTAGAATTTATATAACCACCGGCTACGGGCGCCCGTCCCCCCTGTGACTACGCTGCGCAACATATCCGTCATAATGTATGCAGTGGATTTCCGTAAAACCTCTTTTCCCTGCGGGATATTCTCTTCCAAAATGTTACCAAATTGGTCTTCAACCCGAATGACAGCGATCGGTTCCATTCGTACACCCTGGTTTGCAAAGGCACTGTATGCAGAGGTAATTTCAATGGGAATAACCGAACCCGCGCCAAGCGCGATGGCATCAACAGCGGGGATTTTTGTCGTAATCCCCATTTTTTTAGCGTAATCCAGCACGACGAGAGGATTTGTAATTTCCTGAATGAGACGAACTGAAATCAGATTCAGACTGTTCATCAAACCTTCACGAATGGAGGTTAATCCACCCATCGTTTCGCCATAATTATGCGGGCTCCAGCGCTGGCCGTTTTCGAGAAAGACCACGACAGGTTGGTTTAACAATTCCAAAGTCGGTGAATAATCGTTGTCAATCACGGCGGTATAGAGGAATGGCTTAAAAGCCGAACCTGGTTGCCGCTCTGCTTGTGTTGCCCGATTAAATTTATATTTCTCAAAATCACGGCCACCAATCATTGCCAGTATGTGCCCGGTTTTCGGTTCGATGGAAATGAGTGCCATCTGTATAGGCAGGCGTTCGGTTAACAGTGAATCGACGAGAACAGTATCGCGGGCAATTTGTGCGAGGGATTTTCCAAGTTCTTCCTGAACGGATTGCGGGATTAGTTTTTCAAGTTCTTTCAGATCCTTTTGCAGTCTGCGATCGCTTTTTCGCTGCATTACATCTATTTGCTTTTGGCTGTATTTTTCGGCAAAAAATTGTGCGCGTGTATCCAGAGTTGTGTAGATTTTCAAACCGGCTTTGTAGAGATCCATGCCATAGCGTTTCCCCAATTCCTGCCGAATGTATTCTACAAAATAGGGTGCAATGCCCGAAGACTTCGTTGGTTTTTCAGGTAAAATTCCGAGATCACTTTCGCGAGCGGCTTCGTACTCTTCGTCATTTATAAATTCCATTTTATGCATCGCCGCAAGAACAAGATTTCTCCTGCGCAGAGCACGCTCGGGATTAACATACGGACTTAAACTTGCGGGACGTTGCAACAAGCCTGCGAGCAATGCACATTCCTGTATGTTCAATTTACGAGCGTCTTTATCAAAATAGAATTTTGCAGCAGCATGTACCCCGTAGGAACCATGGCCGAAATTCATATAATTAAGATAAATATCCAGAATTTCTCTTTTGGTGTATGTGCGTTCGATTTCTACCGCTGTTATCTGTTCACGCAACTTTCGGGTAAAAGTTTTTTGCAGACTTTGCTCCATGTAAAGCTGCCGGGCCAGTTGCTGAGTCAAAGTACTCGCGCCTTCCTCAATGCCAAGCGCTATGATATTGACGACAATCGCTTTTATATTGCGGATCGGATCCAGTCCCCAATGCTCAAAAAAACGTCTGTCTTCAATGGAAACAACGGCTTGCCACAAATAAGGTGGCATTTCTTCAATGGGTGTGTAGGTTCGCCTTTCCTGATAATAAAATTCATGGATGAGTTCAAGATTGCGCGAATAAACTTTGGAGGCTAAACTTGGTTTGTAATCTTCCAGAGTTGAAAGCGAAGGCAGGCCGGAAACAAGAAACATGAAACCAGCAACTCCGAGCGTGCAAACAATCAAAATTACCACAATCCAAATCAATGTATTTTTCGACATGAATAAAGTGCCTTAAATTGAAAATAAATGAGTTAAGAATATCACAGATTATTTTAACAGGTGATCAAATTCGCTGCGTACAACTGGTTGCCGGTAGATTTCTTTTGTAGGCCAGTGTTTCAAACTGACGACATCATCCACAACTTCACAATAACTGAAGTGAGTTATCCAATCGCCCAAATTGATATAATGCTTGTGTGCGATTATTTCATGCATCGGCCAATGTGTATGGCCCATGATAAAGCCATCGTAACCTTCGGCAAGTTTCACTAGAGCTTTATCGCGATATTGCGATTCCCAGGCATAATCAGGGGCGCCCTGGTCACGGCTCACCTGACTGAATTTTTTGGCGATGCGTATGCCAATGTCCGGATGCAACCAGCGGTAGAGTTTTACATTTACTTTATTGGTAAATATTCTTTTTAAAAACCGGTATCCGGAATCTTGTTCCGCTAAACCATCACCATGAGTCACATAAAATCTTTTGTCGCCTATAGCAACCGAAGTCGCGTTTTTATGAACGTGCAATCCAAGCTCATCACTGAAAAAAAAATTTATCCATAGATCATGGTTTCCACGCATGTAATGAATGGCAGTTCCATCAGATGCAAGCCGGTGCAAACAGGCAAGCAAGGATATATTTTTATTTGGAATAACCTCTTTATATTCGAACCAGAATTCGAAAAGATCACCAACTATATAAATTTCAGCATTGTTGCTGGCATAGTATTCGAGAAATTTTATAACTTTTTGTTCTCTTTCCCGATCGTCAGAAAGCCCGGGAGCACCGATGTGGACATCAGAAAAAAATAGGACAGGATGGCTCATTCAGTATTTTACTAACTTGGTATATTATCACGAATTTATAGAGGGCGCAAATTAAAGATACCTACGTCAATATGCAAGTTTTTCTTGGAATGAAAGAAATCTGGCCTTTTTAAGGAGATTAGACAGGGGATATCCCCTGCCCGGCACGAAGTCCAGGCAACACATGAATAAATCGGGCCACATTTTAAACCAACTCTTTGGAAATCTTGAATTTTATTTTTTATTGCCTTATTTTCTCATCTTCTCAAGAATATCCTTTAACGTGCTTTATTTTTGCAATGCTCAAAGGGAATGATAGACAGGGAGTTGCCCTGGCCAATCCTTGTATAAACGAATAAAGCGGGTTAAGTCAACTAATCGGTTCGATTTAGAATGATCCAAATATCAAAGCTTTCAAAAAGATTCGGCCCTAAAGAACTGCTCCAGGAAGCCACTCTTGAAATTAAACCAAAGGAGTGCATAGGATTAATTGGTCCAAATGGTTCCGGCAAAACTACGCTGTTGCGAGTTATGTGCGGCGAGGAAGATTATGATTCTGGAATGATTAATATTCCTGCAGCAATGAAAATCGGCTACCTAAAGCAGGATGTCACCTTAGACGCCAACAAAAGCCTGCTCGAAGAAGCGATGCATGGTTATCCGGAAATTGCGAAACTCGAAAGTGATATAATCCATCTGGAAGAGCGAATTTCAGAGCACAGTGAGGACAAAAATCTGCTTAATCAGTATGGTAAGTTGCGGGAAAAATTCGAGCAGTGCGAGGGATATTCTCTGGAAAGCAGGGCAAAGGCGATTTTGACCGGTGTTGGCTTTGATCCGAAGGATTTTAAGCGACCTATGAAAAATTTTTCAGGCGGTTGGATGATGCGCATTGCCCTGGCACGCCTGCTTCTGCAACAACCGGATTTATTGCTCATGGATGAGCCGACAAACCACCTTGATTTGATGTCGGTTATCTGGTTGGAAAATTTTATCAAGAATTATAACGGAACGACAATACTCATTTCCCACGACCATTATTTTCTCAACCGTACCGTCACACAAATAGTCGAAATCGACGGCAAAAAACTCATTTCCTATTCTGGAAATTATGATTTTTATCTCAAGGAAAAAGAACTGCGCAGAGCACAACAGGAAGCACAGTTCAAAAACCAACAGAAAAAAATTGAAAAAACCGAACAGTTCATCGAACGATTTCGTTACAAAGCCTCAAAAGCCAAGCAGGTACAGAGTCGTGTTAAAATGCTGGAGAAAATTGACAAAATCGAGCTTGAGTCCAGTAATAAAAGCATGCGTTTCACTTTACCTCAACCACTGCCGTCGGGTAAAATCATTGCTGAACTCTCCGGTGTAAAAAAACAATATGGCGAGTTGACAGTTTACGATGCCCTTGATTTCACCATTACCCGAGAAGATAAAATTGGGCTCGTCGGGCACAATGGTGCTGGTAAATCGACTTTATTGAAAATACTCGCGGAAAAAACAGAAATTCAAGCAGGCAACGTAAAATTCGGGCATAATGTTGTGCCGTATTATTATGCGCAACACCAATTGGATATTCTCAATCCACAAAACAGCATACTTGAAGAATTGAGCACTGCTGCTGAATTTCTGAGCGAACAACAAGTCCGTACGCTGGCGGGAATGTTTCTGTTTTCGAATGAGGACGTTTTTAAGAAAGTCTCCATTCTGAGCGGCGGCGAAAAAGCGCGGGTCGCACTGGCAAAAATGCTGGCCAATCCAGCGAATTTTCTCATTCTCGATGAACCAACCAATCATCTCGACATCGATTCTCGCAGAATTTTGCAGGATGCATTGGTAGCGTATCAAGGGACGATTATTTTCATTACGCACGACAGAGAATTTCTGAATGGAATTGCCAAATCGATTGTGGAAGTGGAAAAAGGACATCTCAAAATTTTTGCGGGGGACTATGAATATTATTGCTGGAAGAAGGACGAACAAAACAAGGCACATGCCGTTCTCGAATCCATTGCAAAAAATACCCGGTCGTCGCAATCGAATAAAAAAGATGATCGCAAAAAAAGGGCCCAATTTTTAAACGAAAAGCAAAAACGTATCGGCCCTCTGCAAAAATCATTACAGGAATTAGAAAATGAAATCGGGCTCGGTGAAAATGCAAAAGACGAATTAACGGCCGCGGTTTGCGATCCTCGAATCATTGCGGATTCAAGCTTATTAACCGAAAAATCCATTCAGCTGAAAAAAATCACACAGAAATTAGAGGATGATTATCTACGCTGGGAAGACCTTTCTTCAAAAATCGAAGAAACGCTGCTCCAGCTCGATGAAGAATTTGGTTCATCGTCATAAATACCATTTTGTTTACAGGAGTTTATCATGAAATCTACAGGACTGTTTAGATTCATTCGTATCACAGGTTTCTTCCTGCTTTTCACCTTGTTTTTTAGCTGTGGTGATAAAAATCCACTCGCTCCCGTGGAAGAACGCGCTGATAACGAAATCTGGATTAATGACAGCGGATTTGAGCCTGCAACTTTGACGATATCCCTGGGCGAATCGGTGATCTTTACGAACAAAGACAGCGAAACCCACGCGATTCAAAGCGGCACGCCGAGTAATCCAACTGCCGTTTTCGCCACTCGAAATTTGACAAAAAACAGCTCGCAGACGATTACGATAGGACAAAAGGGATCCTATATTTATCACGATATTGATTCGCACGCCACCGGAACGATTATCGTATTATAAGCCCCAAGGATCGAAACGGAAAGCAAACCATGCGGGAAAAACAGAAAAAATATTCCTGGCGAGCGCATCTGCATGAAATAATTTTCGAAGCCGATACACCGGCAGGCCGACTATTCGATGTCGTACTAATAATTTTTATTTTGTTAAGCATTGTTGTCGTTTCTCTGGATAGTGTTCGCTCCCTGCGAATGTATGCACCCTGGTTTCGATTTTTTGAGTGGTTTTTTACTCTTGTATTCACGGTGGAATATATTTTACGTATCCTGACTACAGGTAAACCGCTCGCATATGTTCGGAGTTTCTTCGGCGTCATCGATTTACTCGCTATTTTACCAACCTATATCTCTCTCCTTTTCCCGGGAACACATTATTTACTGGTCATTCGAAGTTTGCGTGTTTTACGCGTTTTCCGTGTGCTGAAGCTGGTGCAATATCTTAAAGAAGCAACCATGTTGTTACAGGCATTGCGGGCGAGTCGGCGTAAAATCACTGTATTTTTATTTGGTGTTTTGAGCCTGGTGCTCATCCTCGGTTCGATGATGTATATAATCGAAGGGGAAAAAAGTGGATTCACCAGCATTCCTCGCAGTGTTTACTGGGCTATAGTCACTCTCACAACAGTGGGCTATGGTGATATCGCGCCGGCTTCTGCGTTGGGACAAGCGTTAGCCGCCTTCATCATGATTTTGGGGTATTGCATCATTGCTGTGCCGACGGGTATTGTGTCGGTAGAGTTGACACGGTCTTTCAGTGAACAGCGAATAAGTACACAGGCGTGCCCCGAATGCTCGGCTGAGGGCCATGATTACGATGCGGTCCACTGTAAGTATTGCGGTGCCCGTCTATAAAATGTCGAGCAGAAATGACCAAAATTCGCCCTGTTACCTGCCCTCCTTCTGGATGCGATTTTTTCAGCCGTTAATGCCAGTATTTGCAACGCTCTACAATTCAATTACCTGGCATTTTCGCAAGCGCAACCGAATGATTAAACTGGGCGATTTATCCTTTCACACTTCCCTTGAATTAGCCCATCCCCGCTTCGATTGCTGTTGCCGGTCTTTGCTTGCCCATTTGAGCACGATCCAGTTAAAGGGGAAACGCATTCTTGACATTCAAACTGGCACCGGCTGCCTGGCCATCTATAGTGCGAGCAAAGGAGCGAGCGTCGTTGCATTGGATAACCGTATTCTCGCGCTGGATATCATGAAAAAAAATATATACTTGAATCACCCGCAAACAAAAATCGAACTTTTCCACGGAAAGCCGGAAAATCTGGCTGAAGAAGTGCAAAATTTTGATTTCATATTCAGTCAAATTTCCAATCTGCCGCCACAGCTTCTTGGGGGAAATTTGTTTGATTTTGCCTACAACCGCCTGAATAAAAATGGCCTGTTACTTGTCGCTTTGTATCGCGACCGGTATACAAAGTCGCTCGCGGAGATAGCAAAAAATGCCGGGTTTGAATTCGCCCAGTGCCAATCATCCTTTATTTCCTGCTTGATGTCCTTTCGAAAAATTTAATACCAATTTAAAAACACGAGTATTTTTCTTTTCCAATTTGCGAAAATTAATATGATTTGATGGTCTTGTCTGTATCCAACATGTCTTCTTACAAAATGTATTGAAATGGATAAAAATTTGGTATTTCCATCGCAACAACGCTTCGGTCCCGATTTGTTCTTGCATTTAGTATGTTTAAAGATGGACAGGTAGTATGCCCTGTCCACTCTTGGTGTTCAAGAATCAAACAGGTTAATTCTTACATTTTCAGAAGTATTGCGCAATTTCATCACTTTCCTGCCGATGTTATTGAAAAAAGAGAATATACTGACGACACAAAGTCGTTTTCGCATTTAATGATTGATAATCCTTATTAAATAAATAGAGCCGGAGCATTTTGTGCACAGGAAAGCATTACGCAATATAATTTTTTTCATCCTGGTTTTTGCATTTTTCGCCTATAAAGAATATGCAGCACCCTACTGGCGCTACCATATTGAAACGTTAATCACGAAAAACAAGCCCCCATACACAGCAGAACTTGCCAATGGATTGGCGCTCGAAATCTACTCGGATGCACGTCCCCATGTTGGAAAAATTGCTGGAATTCAAAAGGGATTGATTCTCAAGCAATACGGAAAAGATCTCGTAGGCGAGGGGTACGGATTGGGCTTGCCATTGGTTGTAGCAAATGGCGTCTCCTGGCTTGCGTCCGAAGCGAAAATCGGCAAATTTGAACATGGAGATACAACAGTTTTATCCAAACTCTACGTCCTGGATACCCAGGAACACGACGTACAATTTCCCCGGCGTCGATACATAAAAACCAGACCAGTAGGAACAATTCGTATAGACTATCTCATTTACCAGAATACAATTGAGGTAAATGCCGATTTGAAAGGCCTCGTCGATGCAGATTTTGAATACGTCTATTTTATGAACGAGCAGTCTGGCAAAGATTTTCGCTACGGTTTGAATCCATTGGGACAAAAGATTGATCTTATTCAATGGCAGGCACCCATTCCTATGGCAATGCTCGGCATCCATGCCCCGCGTTTAGGAATCACGTTTTGGGTTCGCGACAATATGGAAACGCTTAAATATTTGGGGCGAGAAACCCTTGCACGCTGGCATTGGTACGGTCACGAATCTACGAACTGGGCAGGCTGCGAATTGCGCCTTGACAATAAAAAACCAACATTCCAATATTTTATTAAGCTCGACAACAAAACAGCCGATTGATTTCCTCCTGCAAAATTCCCCTTGTATTTCCCTTGCTTATTAGTGCATAAATACTAAATTTTTTTGACTTAATCCCAACAATCGAAACGACAATCGCTCTTATTTACACAGCATTTGTGGGCATATAAACTACAGGATATCGTGATCAACCGCTTTGAAATATTATGCAAAGGCTGGTGGCCGCCGCAAAACATGAATGTAAAAATCCTGCAGGAGCACGCACATCTTCCTGAAGAACTGGTTCATGAAAGAAAAATATTTTGGCAACAGAAGCAGGAAGAAAACAGCATGCTTTTTAATGGAATTTTAGCTTCGTTGCAGTCATGGTCGATAGAAAATGACACTCTCAAGCTCAACATAGGCGAGACATGCTACCGCGATTTACTGTTCTCAAATCGGATGGCGTCACAATGGAAGCATGAAAACACGGCTTATTTTTCCCGGGCATTGGGTATCAGTGCCATCGTGCAAACAAGTGATGACAAGATTGTTTTAATGCAGCGGAGCCATATTGTTGGCGAGTACCCGAATATGCTGGATGTCATGGGTGGCCACATCGATGTTGAAACAGGTTTTTCCAGCTTTACACCACAGCAGGTTTTCGACGCCATTGCCAGGGAAGTTTGTGATGAAATTGGACTGGCTTGCAATGAGCTGGAAATATCCCATTGTCTCGGTTTACTGGAAAACACAGCCATTCAAAAACCCGAGCTCGTTTTCGAATCCCGAACAGAATGCAACGAAGGGGATATTCGCAATCGGATGAAAAATGCAACGGAGAATTTTGAATATTCCACCCTCATTTTTATTGATTCGAATGGTGATTCGCTGGACAAATATTTAGCAAAAAACGGAAGAAATTTTACACCATCGGCAGAAGGCTGTTTGGTGCTTTTTCTTGATCTCCTAAAATCCAAAAACGGTAGAGAATAACATGAAATCACGATTTTTTCTCCTCTTGTTCGTTCTTAACTTTGCATTGGCGATACAAGCGTGTTCAACATCCTCAAAATTGGTGTCTGAAAAACCCGCTCACAGTGAAATTAAAACAACGCCGATCATCGGAATTCCTGCATTACAAGCAGAAATCAAGAATATTTTGAAGGATGAAGCGATTGCAGATGCATTAGTCGGCGTAAAAATATCCCGATTGCGTGATGGTGCGCTTCTCTATCAACAAAATGCCAATAAACTCTTTCATCCTGCCTCGAATATGAAACTTTATACATCGGCTGCGGCGCTGCATTATCTTGGACTGGAGTACAAATTTGTCACACGTGTCGCAATCGACTCGGGAGCTGTGTTGGGGGATACTCTTCGCAGCAACCTGTATCTCATCGGTGGTGGCGATCCCATGTTCTCGATTGGTGATTTGGAGAACATGCTGGTCGATCTTTCAAATCTTGGGATAAAATACATTACTGGCGATATTCTATGTGATGCCGGCGTCCTGGATGACATGTATATCGGTGATGGTTGGATGTGGGATGATGCAGGCTGGTGGTATACCGCCCCCTTAAGTGCACTTTCGATCCAGGAAAATTGTGTAGAAATTATTGCTCAGGCAGCGCCGAAAGATGGTGATCCCGTAAAAATTGCCATCGTTCCTTCAACTAACTACATGAAAATAACCAATACAAGCGCCACAGTTGATAGTGCAACGTATTATTCAGAATTATTCGATTCAACCAAAGCTTTCCAGAAATTCAATGTTGAGCGCAGATGGCGGGAAAAAGAAAATATTGTTGAGGTGAAGGGCTATTTTGGCGATTGGTTTGCCGAAGACAAAACGACGATAGACGTTGTCGATGCTCCTCTGTATTTTGGCACTTTATTCAAGGAAGGGTGCACTCGGCAAGGCATTGGCATTCAGGGCGAGGTGATTCATGGTACCGCGGGCACATCAGCACAAATTATCGTTTCACACGAATCAAAACCTATGGCACAACTATTGGCCGATATGAATAAACCAAGCAGCAATCTTTGCGCGGAATTATTTTTAAAAACAGTAGGTGCAGTCACCACCGGAAAGCAAGGAAATGCCAAATCCGGAATCCATGCATTGAACAAGCTCCTCGCAAGCTGGCAAATTGATACGACAAAGATTAACCTTGCAGATGGCTCCGGCATGTCCCGCTACACCTTGATCTCTGCGAATTCTACCCACGATCTTTTACGCGCCATGTGGGAAAACCATACCTGGCGGCATGAGTTTATCGCGTCCTTGCCGGTGGCTGGCGTGGATGGAACTATCAAAAATCGCATGCGAAATACAGCAGCAGAATCCGTTGTGCACGCGAAAACAGGCAGCCTGAGCGGTGTTTCGACCCTTTCTGGTTATACGACAGACATGGATGGTGACGAACTTGTTTTTTCAATCAATATGGCCCACTTCATTGGCAGTGCACGGCCATATCGTAATGCACAGGACAAAATTTGTGAGGCAATTACACGATTTCAGGACGTGAAGAAATAGAGGATTCCATGGCAAAATTAATACTTGTGAATGCAGAGGGCAGCAAGAAAGAGATTGCATTGCCACCGCAGCACTTCCATATCGGTCGCAAAGAAAGCAACGATCTCGTGCTACCAGACAAGACGGTTTCCCGCGAGCATGCAAAATTACGATTTGACTCACATTTGCGTACATGGCATGTAGAGAATCTGAGCAAAACCAATCCGGTTTATCATAATAATAAGCAGTTAGGCAAACCCTCGCTGCTTTTCGATCAGGATATTATTGAAATCGGTGTGTACAGTTTAGAGTTTACAGATGATTAAAATGCTTGCTTGAGGACGGTTCTTGAAGATAAAAAATACTCTTTTACCCATTGGACTCGCCCTCATATTTTTACTAGCCGTTCTGGATTTCATCCTCGGTATTTTCATTCAAAATAAACAGGATAAAACGCTTCGCATCGCCAGGGAGAATGAAACCGTTTCTCTGCTTGCGCTTCGTGAGTACCGAACCTGTAACTCCTTCGTCCTTGACATTCTCCGGAACGCTAACCAGCACCTGCCAAACTTCAATGAACTCACTCCCGGCGATACTGTATTTTTTCCCAATATCACCAAAATGGAGCTGGATATTCAGGTTTATAATAAACCGGATACAACAATCAGCACACCACGCAGGGAGCTGCGAAATGGCATGAGGCAGGCTATCATCACCTGGATTGAAGGAAATGCAGTCTATAAAACTTCTGCCGATTCCATTTGGCACTCCTTGGAAAACAACCTGATCGTAAAGACAGGCGATACAATTAAAACAAGCGATGGTGGATTGGTTGAAATTGCCCTGGATAATAAAAGTGTTGTAAGATTGGGACAGAATTCTGAGTTCACAATTCACTTCTTCAACATTCCCCGCAAAAAAGAAATTCAAGCGAATTTTGCATTATTATCTGGTGATATCTGGATTTCAATAGACCAGTTTCTTGAAAAAAACAGCCTGATTTACATTAGTTTACCCGATATTTCCCTGAAATTAAAAGACGCACGATTTCGGGCCAGCATCCTGCCGGAGGGTAGTAACAGTGTGCATGTATATGAAGGCAATGTAGATGTTCGACACAAAAACTCACATGGTTCAAACAATTCCCTGGTGAAACAGACCGAAGATGGCAACTGGATACAAAAAGTCCTCGCTGGAAATTTTTTACTTGTATCACCGAACACACCAAAACCTTCCCCTGAAATAATCCCACAATTTGACAAGGCAGATGCATGGGTTGCATGGAATCGACACCGTGATGCTATTTTCACCCAACGATAATCGGTATTTTTTGTAATACGGAATCACACCAATAAAAACAGCATTCTCTAAAATTTACTCACCCAAACAGATATCCTTTTTCTTCATGACAAAATGAAGACAATGTCAAATACATGACCTGAATTTTATTTGCCTTTCTCGGTGAAAGGAAATAAGTTGCACGGATATTTTTTATATCCATTCTCTTAGTTCGCTTCGTTTACACCGTACCCCGAAAATTTTTCAAATTACCGTCTTAATGCCTCTAATTTTGTAAAAAATGGTTTTAAGTACAGCGTATCCTTCCGACTATATAATAATGGGCACAAAAACGTTTTTGCATCATTTTGGAGGTTGCTACTGATGAGTACTCAAACAACAAATGATCGCCGTAAATTTTATCGCATGCATTTCCGCAATCAAAAGAGTGGTCGGGTTGAATTTATTCTGCCGGATTCTGATAGAGTGCAAGCCCGTCTTTTAGACGTTGGCGGAGGTGGATTACGCTGCGCAGTGTCCCGGGAAACGGAGAATGTTCCGGAAATGGAAAGTTATTTTGATAGAATTTATGTTTTTTCTACCGTTTTTACCAATCCACTCATTTTTTCCGGTATCGTTCGCAGAAAACGGCCGCTCTCCGGCAGGCAAGGTATCGAGTTGGGCGTCGAGTTTTCTGCTGTGCTCTCCAACGTACAGCAAATCAATCGCGACGATAAGATTTCGCAACGGCGTATTGTAACAGCCAATATGAATAAAAATTTGTTCATTGCCCGGTTACAGCAATCGCAACCGCTGGCAAAAGTTCGGGATATTGAAAAGCGAGAACAACGACGACTCGATTTGCACAACAATTTTCACGACATCGCGCATGGCCTGCCACCGGAAGAACGTTGGTGGTTTTATTGCGTTATTGAATCCTTGAAAAACACCGGACAACGCTATCAAAAAGGCCTGCTGGTCGAATATCTTGACCTTTGCCGTAAAAGCACAGACCATCCTCTTGCTCTATAACCGATTAAATTACTGAAGTATTCGCCGAACCCCCTGAAACTGATTAAATCGATAACGGCTGAAATTTGTGGCAGTGGAATCGAAGCTGTTGATTTTTACAGATCCACTGGAATGAATGTAGTTTTTATCTCCCAGATATAGCCCAACATGCGTTATTTTATCTTTCCGTGAACCAAAAAACAGCAAGTCCCCCGGTTGCACATTTTCAAAATACACCCCAGGATCAATCACCTGCCCCTGCCGGTATTGTTGACTGGCATCGCGTAGTAACTGAATTCCGTTCCACTTGAAAACTGACTGCGTAAAACCAGAGCAATCGACACCCTTCGGACTGTTTCCTCCCCAAAGGTACGGCAAGCCTTTAAATTCCAAAGCTGTTTTGATTATGCCTGGCGCCATCAGGGATTTTCTCTGTTGCCACTGGTCAAGCGTCACTGTATTCAAAGTTCTGACAAATCCATGTATGTCAGGTGCTATTTTCACTTTTGTCCAGTTATATCCGTCTTGCTCAACATTTAAAATATTACCCCCGACAAGATCAGACAGGATCAAACTGCTCTCCTCTGGATTTTCGTAAACCTTACCATAAAGCGCTTTGTATACGATGCGTTTTTCGTTCTCCCAAACATGTTTTTCCTCCCCGGTAAAACGTGTAAAAAACGAACCATTCATCCATCCGAGGTAGCCATCCATCACTCGAACGTAGTACCAGCCATTGCTTTTTTTCAAAATCTCTGCAAAGGTTCCCAACATAATCTGATTGACTAATTCGGCGCTGTACTCCGGTTTAGCTCGTAAATTCGCAACGCTCACATTAATCAACGCCCAGCCTTTCTCGCCCACACTGCTATCCGGTAAAATGGATATGTTATCCAGAATTTTGTATTTGGGCAAAGTCGAATGTATCAAGTCCACAAGTGTCTGTTTTGCAGCCGGATTATCAACTTCTCCCCTGAGCTGAACCGTTCCATGCAATAGTGCTGCCTCAATATCAAAAACGGCAAGTCTGCGGTCGGGGCAATACTGTTCCTTTGTTTGTTTAATGATTTCATTGAGCGCATGATGTGCTTTTTCATCGGTGCGACTGCACGATGTGGAAAAGAGAAAACCAACTATGATAATTTTTATGAAAACAAGGCGGAAGTAATTCTGCTTCAAATGCATGTTTGTCCCTTTATCGGTTTATTGATACAACAAATAGTTGGCTCTTTTTTGCGAGAACTTTTGCAAATCATCATTCCATCTGCCCATGATTGTTTTCGCTGCTTCACCGGAACGAATTGCTTCAGCAATCCACCCCTGACCTGTGAGTTTGTTCAACCATTTGGGCTTTAATTCAAACTTTTCGGCATAATGCTTTTGCAGCAAGGTCAGAACCTGCAATCCCAAGGCAACTGAATGAAATTTTTGTGCATCCATTACACTTATCTGGATTCCATTGCATTGTTGTTTATCGTATTTGTTATTTGTCGCCATGCCGGGAATATCAACCGGGGTAAATTTTACAGCTCGAAGCCGGACGCCGCTTATATCTTGTTTCTGCAATTCATCAATTAATAATTGGGCATCAAGCCAAGGTGCGCCAAATTGTTTAAATGGCGCTTTTGTGCCACGGCCTTCCGATAAATTTGTCGCCTCGATCAATCCAATGCCGCAATAGATTAATGCCGTCTCCGTCGTTGGCATATTAGGGGAAGGTGGAATCCACGATAGACCTGTTTCTTCAAAAAACATGGGCCGTTCCCAGCCTTGCATTTTTACGACCGTCAGATCTACTTTTTTTCCTGCCTTCAGCCAGCCTTCTTCGTTAAACATGGTGGCTAATTCGCCTACCGTCATCCCATGGCGCAACGCGATGGGTTGAATACCAACAAAGCTTTTGTGTTCGGGAGAGAGTACCGGCCCTTCAACCATAACCCCATTCACCGGGTTTGGCCGGTCGAGCACAATATATTTTTTTCCATAGGCAGCGGCTGCCTCCATCGTGTTATTCATCGTGCTGATGTAGGTATAAAACCGCGTACCGACGTCCTGAATATCGAAAATCAACGCATCGAGATTTTCAAACATAGCAGCAGTGGGTGTTCGCGTGACACCATAGAGGCTGTAGACGGGAATTGCAGTGGAATCCTCATCGCTTGACTCAATGGCGTCCCCGGCTTCATTTTTACCAGAAACGCCATGCTCGGGACCAAAGATCGCCTTGAGCTGAACATCAGGGGCAGAGCGCAGTACATCGACAATGTGGGTACCGCCGGCCGAGACAGCAGTTTGGTTCGTTATGACTCCAACACGCAGTCCGCGGATGGCCTCAAACTTTGTTGCTATTAATACATCAAGACCGGTTTTTACTTGCGACCAGGCTGGAGCGATGATAAATAAAATGAGAATAAAAGGGATTACAATAAGTCTTTTCATGACGAAGCTCACTTTTATAAAGTTTTGAGTTAAAAAGACTGCAACTTTAAACTATTGATTCTATTCCAAAACTATACTAATCATCTTTTCGCATTAAATTTTGCTTAAGCAATCTTTCCATCACCCGGTCGATAAACTCCTCCCGATCTATGCTTATACCAATGGTGCCATTCGGTTCTTTGTTTTTATCGACAACGGTATACCCCTCATCGGTTACAGAAATATACGCTCTCTCCGTTTCAAAAAGTTCAGGCCATAAAACCATGCCCACAGCAACAACATCATACAAAGTCGGGTTCAAAGCAGCGTAATCCATAAATTGCCACAACTGATACAAACCACTAACCGCATTGGTAAGTGGGGATTGCCGCATGTGGAGCCGCATCAGGTTGCTCTGACTGAATTTTACAAAAGTCGTGATATCCAGCCCGGCATAGGTAATGTCGGCACCACTGGCCACCAGCATTTTCGCAGCTTCCACATCGACTTTGACATTCCATTCGGCATCTGGTTTCGTACCGCCATCGTAGCCCATATAAAAAGAGCCAAACATCGAGATGATCCGTTTGGCGAGTTTCAGAACCTGCGGATCCTTCTGCAGTACATCGGCTATATTGGAAACAGGACCAACGGTAAACAGAATAATCTCGCCGGGATACCTGCGTAAGTTATTGATGATAAAATCAGCTGCGTTTTGATTGCCTGGCCTTAATCTATCAAATCCTTTGACCCAATTAAACTGTGGCTCGAACGTATCACCAGTTTTGCGTCCAACGATAACCGGAATATCATCCCTTCCGGTTTCATACAACATACGGCATGCCACCTGTGCTCTTTGCTCCGTATCGCCAGAGTCCGTGATGATTCCAAGAATGTCAAATTCAGCACTGGAGAGCAGCAGGGCAACTGCATAAGCATCATCAATATCGCCACCAATATCACAATCGAAAATAATTTTTTGCTTTTCTTGTGCTGAAACGGTGCTGCTTGAAAATACCAGGAAGAGAACGAGTGCAAACAACTTTTTCATGGTATTGCCTTTTCTATTGAGGGTAATAAAGTTTCAGAGTGCTTCACGGGAAGAATGGAACCCGAAGTATGTTCAACAATTGGAAAGCGAATATAGGAAATAAGCGTATAAATTTCATCAGATATTTCATTCTCTGATTCATCCTTAATTGAATTGTTTGCTTTCCTTCGAGTCGCATATTAAATTGCGAATCACATAACCTGCTTTATTCACAAACACCGTGATTGGGCAGGGGATATCCCCTGCCCACTGTTTACTTTGAGCATTGCAGGAATAAAGCAGGATAATTGGTTTTGATTCCAAATGATACTCGCACCCTTCATTGATTTTACTGAAATCGAGCTGTGCCTGGATTGCAGTAGTTACGTTTACAAGCAGGTCGCTCATTATGGCATTTTAATTGCTTTAATTTTGATATCAAACGCTGTACGTGAAGTTTAAGTTCATTCTTGCATCTCGGCGAACTTTCACTGAAGTTAGCGCGCAAATTTAAAAAAACGAAAACAGAATCTTGTACAATTGGATCTCAAAGGACCAGATTGCTTGATAAAAAATAGTCAAAAGTTGTACGCCCTCATGTGAGGCAAATCGGGGATTAATCGGAGGAACCATGAAATATCGATTTTTATTTGTTATCCTTTCCCTCTGCGCCATGATATTTTTACCTGGCCAGGCCAAAGCTACAGAACAAACAGCCGGACTCGATATTGGCTTTTACGATGGCACTGGCTGGCATGCTCACTGGAAAATTGCCAAATTCGCCCAGGGTTTTCCTGCGGCTGTTCGTTTCGGTATAGGACGAAGCACGATGGATCCCGGAAATGCAGCGGCGGCAAGGCGTATTTTCATTAACAACGTAACCAATGGCGTGCCGCAAGAGAAGGGCAGCATGTGGAATTTCCGTCTCGATGTCATTTTGCCGGTAGTGGTAAAATCCTTGATTCACTCGCGACTCTTTGTTGGACCGCGACTGGTAAAGTTTAAAGGCAATTTCAAATATGTTGGTGGGAATGAAGATTTTGACGTGATCAGCACCCATTGGGGATTTGGTGTGGGACTGGAATCATCCTATAAAATAAACCGGAAATTTTCCATGCGCCTCAGTACCGGGATCGATTATTTCAAAGGCGCGACTTTGGAAGGCCACGATACATCCTATTCGCCGGACGGTACCATCGTCAACCAGCGGGAGGATTACAACTACAACGATGCCAATAAAGCAATAAACCAACCAACCTTCGAATTGCGCCTGATGGCGGGCGTTTTGTACAAACTCTAAAAAAAGCGATCCCAATCAGATGACCTCGCTTGTACTCGCTTATCCTGCTTAATTCATAAATGCCAAGATTGGGCAGGGGATTCCCCCTGCCTATCGCCAATTCTACGCAACGCATATATGAACAATGCTAAAGAGAGTTATCCAAAAACAAGGAGCTCCCATCAAAAAGCATTCTATTTTCCTGGCGCACTAATCACACCAAGAAATCTGCCCATCCAGTAAGGAAGCAAAAATGTATCACCCGCACTGAGTTCGCAGTTGCGATCGCCACTATCCAGATCGAAGAAATTATGATTGTGCTTTACATGCGGCCGCTCATCCGGTGGCAGAACTTCTGTCGTCGTTTGTCCCCAGAAATTCTTTTCCACAAATTCGATATCTTTGCGATGGCTGTTTTTGGTTTCGAATTGTATTAAATCCAGTGGAAATTCCTTCAGATGCCAGATGGACTCATCGAGGTCGAATTCAATCGCGCCTGTCATGGCATAGCAAAAATTCCACAGCGGATTTTTCTCCGGCCTTTCCCACTCCCAGTGGTCACGGATAGCCTCGCGATATTTTTCCTTTAATTCATCGTTGAACGCATAAGGATACAAACTCCAATAGGCGAGAAAATACATCTCATCGTCGGAATGGTTCCATTCTTCCGACAACATTTTACTCCATTCGTCGGCATCTGCAGGCGCACGCCCGATTTCAGAAAAAGGCCGCATCAGGTTGTCGAGATAGCCATATTTTTCGATAAGTTCTGTGGCTTTATTTCTGAATAATTCTTTGCCGGTAAAATGATACGCAACCTGTAAAAACGCAATGATGTTTGACGAATAGATCTTCCGGTCACCAATCATCGTATCAAAGCGATTAACATATTGTGGGTGCCAGCGTCCCCATAGCGAGGGCAAACCGTTATAATCGATGAGACACAAGTCGTTTTCGACGATGTACGTCATCAATTCATCGAGCAGCTTCACTGCACGGGCACGCCATGGCTCGTCGTCACAGTATTCGACCATCAATGTTAGTGTGAATATTTGACCGACCGTCTGATCGCTGCTCGCGGAAGCACGCCAGTCCCATTCCGGATCCTGCGCATGGCGCCAGCTGACAGTTCCCTGGTAACCTTCATACCAGTAATGGTCAACGTAGTCACGAAATTCCTGTTTGAATTCATGATAGCCCCGGCGCTCGAAAGAACGCCCGAATAGCCCGGTTATGCCGTTAATCTCATGAAACCGTTCCAGGGCTTCGAATGCTTCGTAATAATTTTGTTTTGCCTCCGATGATCCGGTCACCAGGTAGCGAAAGAGCTGACTGCCAAGATACATACTCGTCCATAAATTATCGCTGTCCGCGACCAGGTTTTGTGCAGTTGAAGGATCATGATTCTGCAAACGCGAGAGCTGACTGTTAATGCCATAGCGAACCTGCCGTTGTCGCACTTGTTTCTCAAAGATCATTGCTTTTTCTTCCAGCGTCATTTCCTCAAAGCATATTTGTCCAAGTCCGTTGTCCGTAAGAATGAGCACACTATTCTCCGGGCCAGCCGAAATGTGTTTCACAATTTTTCCCGGGAGCCAGCGTTCGCCAAAGTAGTAATTGAATTTTCCATCCTCCCGCAACATGAATGCTCCACGCGTCGATCCAAACCACAGTTTTCCGTCGATCTCCGAGATGCAGGTGAGTTGTGGCCATGGCAGTTTGTTGTCTAACGGGCCTTTTATTTTGCCGTGATTGTCCAGAATAAAATAGCCATCGCCGGTTCCGATAAACACGGACGATGCAGCTTCTCCCAAGGCCATACAGGTAAAATCAGTGCCGCGATAAAAAGAAACCAGTCGCGTCTCCCCGGGTTCAAAACTCCAAATCTCATTCGATGTAAGAATCAAAAAGTGATTGTTTGATTTCGTGTACTTAATCTCCAAAACTGGCCCGTGTCTCATCTTTTCTACCCAGATTCTTCGCGAATCTTTCACATAAAAAAGGGAATCACCAGTGGCGATAAGGAAATCGAAATCAGCACCGCCACAAAATTTCTCAGGAGTTGTGATTTGGTGTCGTGAAAATAGTTTTCCAGCCCATGCATTGCTTAAAACGGCTTCTTTATCGAGATACACGAACTGATTGTGATAAATGAGCATGTCACTTATCTGTTTGTCTGCTATGGGTTGGTACCGACGATCGGATTTAATTTGACCGGGATATTGAAAATGACCATTTGCCGGCAAATAAAGTCCCCTTGATGTTAGAATTTGCACAACACCATTACGATCAGTGAATACTTTGTTCAACAGCCCGACACTGCTGTCCGCAAAAAATTTGACCGCAAAATCCTGCACATAAGGGACATCGCTATATACCGGTTGCTGATTTGATGGAGTGCTTATGCCAAAAACATTTGCATAACACAAGAGAAAAAGAGCACTGATTTTTTTTACCATCATTACACTCATTTTAATAGATTCCTTCAACAATTCGAATTGAAATATGTTTAAAAATAGAATTTTAAATGATAGAATCAATTTGAAGATTGCGTATTCATTTTCTTGTTTCTTCAGACGTTACTTCTTGCAATTTGTGTAATTTGTTTTAGTTTTGTCTGTGCTATTCAGCATTTCTCAAAATTCTATTCCTATTCTTCTTAAAATCCAAATTTACCAGGAGGTACGCGCAATGAAAAAGCTCTATTTTTTGTTATGTGTTATTTTGGTATTATGGCAGTGCGAGCGGCATAATCCAACAGCCGTGATTGAAGAAGATTTAAATTCTGAGTCCGTAGATCTCGCCAAACGCGGTGGCACCAGCAGTCTGAAAGTTATGACCTGGAATGTTTATGTCGGGACGGATGTAAACAAAATTCTGCTGGCGACTGATCCGAATACGATCCCAAGCTTAGTCGCTGAAGCACTTCAGGATGTTGTGGATGCGAATTTCCCTGAACGCGCCAAGGCTATAGCTTGTCAGGTCGCAAAGTATCGTCCGCAGATTATTGCGTTGCAAGAGGTATCGCTCCTCCGAACGCAATCGCCGGGCGATGCAGTTATCGGTGGCACAACGCCGGCAGAAAATGTTCTCTTTGATTACCTCGAACTTCTGCAACAAGCCCTTCGCGCAAAAGGCATGCTCTATCGCGTTGCCGCCCGGGTTGAAAATGCGGACGTTGAATTACCAATGCTTACCGGGACATCCCCAATGACTTTCGATGATGTTCGCCTGACGGATTACGATGTTATTCTCGCCCGTTGTGACATCCCCACATGGGGTAAAAAAGAAGTTCGTTACGAAACCCACCTTGCGGTTCCTGATTTCAACCTGCATGTATGGCGGGGATATACCTCTATTAAAGCGCGTCTTGGCAACGTCATTTTTAAATTTGTCAATACACACCTGGAACAGGACAATATTACCGATTTGTTTCAGCTTGGTCAGGCGCAGGAATTAATCACTGCCTTAGCTCAAGACCCTACGCCGACAGTACTCGCTGGCGACTTGAACACCGAGCCTGGTGACAACACCTACAATTTCTTTCTTGGCAATGGCTTTGTCGATCTCTGGCCATTGAATGAAGTTATGACAAACAATCCTGAAGGTTTCACTGTCAGTCACGATGGGGACTTAAGGAACACCTCAGTCCATCTCGACGCGCGTATTGATTACTTTATGGGACTTCCGGGATCGATATCGAATTTTAATGTTCGTGCTACGGTAATTGGAGATGAGTTGCGTGATCGTACCCCTGGTGGATTATGGCCTTCGGATCATGCGGGTATCGTCGCAGATATTGATATTGATTAAGTTTGTTTTTATAACCCTTGCTCCGGACACCATTTCCGGTGCGCGAGGAAAAGCACGTTTGTAGTGGACGCCTTTGCCTCTCAATCTCCAATACAAAATAATTTTCAGACGCTAAAGCCTCCACTACGAACGCTTTTATTTCGTCAAACGCATTAACGCTTGCTGGTATTTCTTTACTGTATTTGCAACGACATTTTCAGGCAAGGCTGGAACGGGTGGCTGCTTGTTCCATTTGATCGATTCGAGATAATCGCGCACGTATTGTTTATCGTAGCTGTCCTGTGAACGACCGGCTTCGTATGTTTCTGTATCCCAAAACCGGGAGGAATCCGGTGTCAGGGCCTCATCAATCAAAATGAGGTCGCCATTCCCAAGCACGCCAAACTCAAATTTGGTATCTGCAATGATGATTCCCCGCTCTAAGGCATAATCCGCTGCGAACTTATAAAGCGCGATACTTACGTCGCGGACATGATCTGCCAGTTTGCTTCCAATGATATTTGCAGCTTGTTCGAAGGTAATATTTTCGTCGTGACCGGAGTTTGCTTTTGTAGACGGCGTGAAAATCGGTTGTGACAGTTTCTCCGATTCCTGCAGGCCAACCGGCAAAGATATACCACACACTGTGCATCCTTTTTTGTATTCCTTCCAGCCGGACCCGGTGATGTATCCGCGCACAATAGCTTCGATCGCCAGTGGTTTTGCACTCTTTACCAGAACCGTTCTACCCTCCAATTCATCGGAATACCAATCCAAATCGGGAAAATGCACGGGACCAGGATTGTCATCGATGATATGATTCAGAATGATGTGTTTGGTTTTTTTGAACCAGAAATTGGACATTTGCGTCAACAACTGGCCTTTGCCCGGCACCGGAGTTGGCAGCACATAATCAAATGCCGAAATACGGTCACAAGCCACAATCAACAAAGATTCATTATTGGGTTGGTAAACATCACGAACTTTACCACGCCGTGATAAAGGAATATCTTTTATAGTGGATTCGAACAGGGTTGAAGTTTTCATAATTTTCTCCTTTCGAAGGTGTATTTGCTGAAATAGTATATAACTTTCAGATGAGTGCTTCATTGCCATATCGGGGAAATACATAACAGGAAACTACCGCAAGAAAAGCTTTTCG
>JACKDF010000059.1 GCA_020633655.1 Deferribacteres bacterium | reverse complement strand
TTCGAACAGGCTGGCGGTTTGATGAATTTGTACGCGAAAGAAAAGGTAGATCGAATCTTTTTCGGATGGGAAATGCCAGCGAGTTGGTTGCAATCCGCCAATCCATTTTTTATCATACTATTGGGTACCTTCATTGCCAACTTCTGGATGAAGCGTTCACAGATGAAAAAGGAAGTTTCGGCAATCTACAAAATGGCTATTGGAACGATGATCATGGGTTCGGGTTTTCTCATGATGAACGCTGCTTCCCTGCAGTATGATAGCACGGGTACCTCTGGCGTTTATTGGTTATTGCTTGCATACCTTCTTCACACTATCGGTGAGCTGTGTGCTTCCCCGGTTGCACTCTCCTTTATAACCAAACTTGCACCGGTAAAATACGCTTCAATAATGATGGGTATTTACTTCGCAGCTACTGGTTTGGGCAATATTGTTGCAGGTCAATTGGGTGCACTTTCTGAAGAGGCGGGTGAATTTCAAATTTTCACCGGAATTTTCATTTTTACAACGATTTTTGGCCTCCTGCTCCTGACCCTGTTGAAGAAACTTAAAGCCATGACGCATGGCGCCGAGGATGATAAAGTCAATGGCGTAAGCGGGGCTGCACCGGAAGATGCTGCCTGATTCGAATACTTCAAGCACCAATAGCACCTGACAACTTGAGCACAGAATAAAATTAGCAGGCTGCAAAGTCTTATGGAAATAAGGCTTTGTGGCCTTTCCTTTGTAATGACTAGGCTGTGTGAAAATGCAGCATAAACCGATCGCTGAACCTGTCGAAGCGTCCGGTTGAGCTTAAGTCCGGCTTCAACAAGCTCAGCTTCCGTGAAGTTTAAACGTTTTCACACAGTGTGGACTATTTGAAATGTATCGCGAGAATCTATTTCGTTTCTTCGGCGGTTTAAAAATCAGTTATATAATCCTTCGAAATCAAAAAAAGTATGAGAACAAGCGTGCAATTAAAAAAACTCAGCATTCAGGAATACCTGTCTCTCGGTTATGTCTATTTAATCGTTCTTGGAATTATCAGCGATGTTATTTTCTACAAATTCATCGGGATCGATATTTTGAACTATTCTTCCATTCTGGATGTCTTGATTACACCTATTGCCATTCTTGTTCATGATGGAAAGACATTATCAACAATACTCGTTTTTCTGGCAGTAGTATACCTCCTTTTTGCGGTAATCATGCCCCGTTTTCATAAAGCGAACCGTGAAAAAGCATGGTACAAAAAGAATTTCAATGTAGAAAAAAATGACAAGCAGTACGCTGAAGAAAACATGCATACCGTCGTTTTGCTACTAGCATTCGTGGTATTATCGATGTTTCTTGGCTTCGGCGTTGGTCGGGGTATTAAGATGAAATCGCGGTTGGAGAATAAAGAGCTCACAGCGAACTACAGAATTATATTCATGGATAAGGATACTCTGCAAGCGAAAATTTTCGGTCAGACCAGCCAATACATATTTTACGCAACCGAAAATCAGACAGAAGTCTCAATCTCACCCATTGAGCAAAACATAAAAGAAATTAGAAAAATCAAAAGCAACTAATCGTGCAATCTAAGCTGATTTATTCACGCAATGCTCAAAGTGAGCGATGGACAGGGAAAATCTCCTTCCCCATATTGGCGCTTATGAAATAGCATTTTAAAGAGGAATACCGATGAAACACCACCCAAAAGGCCTTTACATTCTGTTCTTCACCGAACTATGGGAACGCTTCAGTTATTATGGAATGCGCGCCATTCTTGTTCTTTACGTCATCGCCAGCGCACAGGGTCAAAATCCTGGTCTGGGTTGGGCTGAAGAAGATGCCCTGAAACTCTATGGCTGGTACACAATGCTGGTGTATTTGATGTCCATTCCCGGAGGCATCCTTGCTGACAAACTTTTAGGCCAGAAAAAAATGGTATTTATTGGCGGGCTGCTAATCATAGCCGGGCAGTTTGTTTTAGCCATCGACTCGATCATTGCATTTTACAGCGGACTGGGGCTTATTATACTGGGTGTTGGCGGATTAAAGCCAAACATATCCACCATGGTTGGCGGCCTGTACAAAGAAGGCGATTTGATGCGGGATAAAGGCTTTACGATATTCTATATTGGCATCAATATTGGCGCCGCTACTGCACCGTTACTCGTGGGCTGGATTGGAGAAACCATCGGCTGGCATATCGGTTTTAGCCTGGCTGGTTTTGGAATGATACTCGGACAGGCAGTTTATGTTTGGGGACAGAAATACCTCAAAGGGATTGGTGATGCCCTGGCTCCGATAAAGGATGGCACAACTAAAAAGAATACCCATGCGCCATTGACAAAAATTGAAAAGGACAGGATTGTCGTTCTTTTTATTTCCTTCCTCATCGTCATCATGTTTTGGGGCGCCTATGAACAAGCAGGCGGTTTGTTGAATATTTACACAAAAGAAAAGCTCAATCGAATTGTCTTTGGTTGGGAAATTCCTGCAAGTGTATTCCAATCACTTCCGGCGATTTATGTCATCTTGCTGGGCACCATCGTCGCTACGTTCTGGGTGAAGTGGCAGGAAAAAGGAAGAGAGTCGTCCTCGCTCTTTAAAATGGCGGTCGGCATTATGATTATGGGGAGTGGTTTTCTCTTTATGGTCTGCGCCTCCCTTGACGCAGCTGCATCCGCCGATGGGAAAGCGGCACTCTACTGGCTGTTTGGAGCGTATTTTCTGCATGTGGTTGGTGAGCTCTGCGCTTCTCCGGTCGCGCTTTCCTTCATCACCAAGCTTGCGCCTGCAAAATATGGTTCGATTATGATGGGAATTTATTTCGCAATGACAGGCTTGGGGAATAAACTGGCTGGTTTGATAGGCGAAGCCGCTGCGGATGCCGGTGAAAAAACTATCTTTTTCGGTATCACTTTCTTCACCGTTGGATTTGGTATATTATTGCTTATCTTTCTCAAGCGTTTAAAGGCTCTCACCCACGGTGCCGAAGATATTCGATTGCAGGAAGCAGCCTGAGGCGAGAGTTCGCCACAAAACAGACTTAACCCAAAGTGGTTATTAAATAATTATTTGGATGATACATCCTGGAGTGAATCATGAAATATCTCATTTATCTGATGTTGTTGCTTTCACTGTTTGCTTGTAGCAGCAAGCAGGATATGGCAACTGTTTCCGGAACCGTCGAACTTAACGGCTCCATGACACCCGACAGTATTTTAGTTGGCTTATACAAAGTGGAAAGCCAGAAATTTGGCGAACTTGTGGACTTTACTACTACGACTAATAACGCATTCACTTTGCATGCCAAGCCGGGGACCTACACCCTCGCTGCATGGGCATTTGGCTATGAAAATGCAAAGTTGAATATTTTTTTACCGGATGTTAAAAGCGCTGCAAAGGCAAGCATAACCCTTGCACAAACAGCGCTGCCGGAACAAATTGACAAGGTAAGCCTCGTTGGTGATTTCAATGAATGGAACTGGCATGAAGCCGTTCCGATGCGCAAAGAGGCAGGCCTGTGGAAACTGGATGATACCTCAGTTCTGGACAAAGAAAAATCTTATAAGTTTATTGTAAACAAGGAAACATTTTTCTACTACGATTTACAAAACACGAATTTCCGCACACAGCGGGACAAGGCATCGTTTGAAAGTCTCTATGAAGGCGGAGAGATCGTATTCGATCCATCCCTGTACGCAGCAGAACAAAATCCATCTACCATAGAAATTGATGGACCATTTTCAGATTTTGCTGCAATGGCAGACTCAATTGCGTTGTTCAACCGGACATTTCGTACTGCAAGAAGGGCAGTTCGAAGCCTAAGCACGGAAGACATTGTCAAAAATTATGCGCTGCTCCAGGAAAGATTGACAAACCTGGACAATCATTTCAATGGTAATTATCGGAATTCATATATAACAAGTCTACGCCTGCAAACACTCATCAATGCTTCACCTGTAACAAAAGAAGTACTCACTCTCCTGGAAGCTGATGAACCTGATAAAAATAAGCTGGCTGCATTCTTTACAGGGGATGACTATGCAAGCTTTCAAAAGGATGTCGAATCCATGCTTGGCGAATTGGATGTTAACTCAGCATTGCTTGATGGTGATTTCGTATCTGCGGTGACATCTATTGATACCTATGCCAAAGAGGCACTTAAATCGGATCCCGAGTTGCAGGTTTCGCCGGATTATTTCTCTACAAAGTTATTGGCAATGGAAGAAAAAGGAACCAATGACGAAATCAGCGCTGCTGTTCTGTTTAACATCGGCTGGGAAGCTGCCTATGAAGGCAATGCAGAAGTGGCAGAACCGATTTTATTAAAACTAAAAGCAAACCACCCCTCACACTGGTCTGTTGAAAAAGGGACAGTAGAGAATTCCCTTATTGCTTTGAAAATGACCTCCGGAGTTGAAGCACCGGCTTTTGCAGTACAGACCTTGAAAGGTGATAGCCTGAAGCTCGACGATCTGCGAGGAAAATTTGTTTTTATCGATTTTTGGGGGAGCTGGTGCGGTCCATGCCGTAGAGAAATTCCACATATCAAAGAAGCCTATGCTCATTTTTCGCAGGATAAAGTGCAAATTATGGGATTGGCGCGGGACAACCTGAAACCCCTAACTGACTACATTGCCAAGGAAAAAATTCTTTATCCAAATGCAATTGCCCCAGCCGATTTATTGAAGGCCTACGGTATCTCTGCTTATCCTACGACCTATCTCATCGCACCGGATGGTCGCATCGTTACTAAAAATCTTCGAGGGGGTGACCTGATCGAGGAAATCGAAAAACAACTTGGTGCGTGGGAGATGAAACAACAAATGCAGAATAAAGGATAGGGATTGGATTTTCCGGCCAATTGCTTTTTACCTGCCCTATTCGCGAAACGCTAAAAGTACCAGTGGTCGGGGGATATCTCCCCTGACCAATCCTGATGTTTCTGAATAAGCCAGGTTAAGCAGATTTATTTGATTTCATGCCGGCGTATTTTTTTACTATACCGGCATGAATAAATACCCGTCTTTGCCACCTTCCTGAATTGAATAGTCGAAACTAAACCCCTAATACATCGAATCGATTACATTTTTAAACTTTTCATATACGACACGCCGTTTCACTTTCAAAGTGGGCGTCAGTTCACCGGTTTCAACCGAAAATTCACTTGGCAG
>JACKDF010000058.1 GCA_020633655.1 Deferribacteres bacterium | reverse complement strand
ACAATATTTTCCGGTATGAAATCAGAATTATTGCCATTCCAGGTGTGGGTTGCCTTCGACCATCGCGATTGATCCCAGGAATCAAGGTCATCCGTCCATTGCAGTGTAAAATTATCGCCGACACCTGGTGTGTACGCCGAATATCGAATCCAGTCATAGTAGCCGAACAATGGCAATGATCCATCGCTCAGGGGTCCCGTCCAATCGACGTAATTCGGTGGCCAGATATTCATCATTAATTTTTGCGTACGGTACATCGTTGCGATATGGTCGCCTGTTTGGCGATAAACCTCGAAACCATCCACAAGCCAGGAAACGTAATCCGGAGTCCATTCAAAGCCATAAACATGGAAAGAGAGATGCGGATTATAATGCAATACATGCCTGTGTTCATGATTCACCTGTCCCGGAGTGATCGTATTAAATTGCACCTCATTCTGATAACGTCCAAGAATTTCAATATCGATTTCATTCCACTTATCAACGGAAAATGGTTGCTCATCATTGTAGGTAAAAAACGAACACAACATACCACTGGCACCAGCGGATTTCATACGCACTTCAAAACGTCCATACTGGAAAGATTCATTACTGCGATATTCAGCCCCACGATATTTTTTCGTCTGTCCAAACAACCCCGGCAACAGCGTAACAAGCATTAAAACGAGAAAAACAAAAGTGCGAGGAACATATTTTGAAGGGGTATCAAAGGCCATAAAATATTACTCCAGAATAAAATTGCGGCTCATTCCACCAACGGATACTTTGAATTCACCAGGTTCAACTACGGGTTTATTAGCAAGACCGATAAATGCGAAGTCCGATTCATTCAATATAAAAGTAACCTGCTTGCTCTCCCCGGGCTCTAATTCGATCTTTTGAAATCCCTTCAGCCTTTTCGCATACGGCGTTATGGATGCATACAAGTCACTCAGATAAAGCTGCACAACTTCCTTCCCAGCACGATCACCCGTATTTTTCACGTGCACTCGAACTTCAAGGGCATCCCCTTGAGAAATTTTATCTTTTGAGAGTTGCAGATTGCTGTAGGTGAAATTCGTATAACTCAGACCGATGCCAAATTCAAATTGAGGATTATAGGGACTCGCCTCACGTATTTCTTTAACGACTTCGTTAACTTTGTGGTCATATAGAGTGAGATCATTGGGATAACGCGGGTAGGTGATCGGGAGTTTGCCGGAAGGGTTGACATCGCCCGCAATAATATCTGCAATCGCACTGCCTCCCTCAAGTCCGGGTAAATAGGCCATGAGAATCGCCTCCATCTCACCTGCGATAGCATTAATTAAACGGGGACGTCCTTCCGCCAGGACGAGCACGACAGGTTTGCCAGTTTCGGCTACGGCTTTTGCAAGTTTTAATTGTACCGGAGACATACTCAAATCTGGAATTGTACCAGGCACCTCACAATAGGCATCTTCACCTAAACAGAGAAGCACAACATCCGCTTCTTTTGCTTTTTTCACAGCTTCATGAATATCAATTTCTTCACTGAACGAAACACCGGCTGCATAGGAAACGTTTTCCTTGCCAAATTTCTTTTGCACAGCTTCCAGGATTGTATCTTTTTCTTTGGGATACAAGCTTTCGTCATTACCCTGCCAGGTAATTGTCCAACCACCGTTTAAGGTTGACAGTTTATTTGCCGTTGGGCCAGTGACTAAAATCGTGCTTTGTTTTTTCAGCGGTAACAGGTTGTCCGTGTTTTGCAATAATGTAATCGATTCAGAGGCAGCATTCAAGGCCGTTTTTTGAAATTTATCACTGGCGAAATCAGAAACCAGCGATTTATCCGGATAAGGATTCTCGAACAAGCCCAGTTTAAATTTTGCTGTTAAAATCCGGCTGACAGCCTCATCGATGCGCGACTCGGGAACGGTGCCTTCCTTTACCAACTCCACTAAATAGTCATAAAAAGTATAGTCGAAGGGAACCATGCTCATATCAACACCCGCCATGACGGCCTGGCGCACAGCTTCTTTTGGGGTCGCTGCAACTCGATGGCGTTTGTGCAGGCGAATTACATCTTCCCAATCGGAAACAATAAAACCCTCAAATCCCAGTTCCCCACGCAACAACTCAGTGAGATAATAATAACTACCGTGCACGGGGATACCGTTTATTTCAGAAGAATTGACCATAAGCGAGTAAGCACCTGCATCCACACCGGCTTTAAAAACAGGAAGAAAATGCTCGCGCAACATGCGTTCAGGAATATAGGCAGGTGTTCGGTCCTTTCCGGATAGAGGAAAACTGTACCCTAAATAATGCTTAATACAAGCTGCGACTTTGTCTTTGTCGCCAATAGAATTGTTCTGGCCCTCTAGACCCTTAACATAAGCGCGTGCCATAGCCGATGCGAGAAAAGCATCTTCGCCATAAGTCTCCCACAAACGAGACCAAACCGGCTGTCGCCCTGCTCCGAGTACCGGATTAAAATTCCACGGAATACCGGAGGCTCGCATTTCATAGGCTGTTATTTCTGCAGTTTTTTGAAAGAGCTCAGGATTCCAGGTTGCCGCCATTCCAATGCTCTGGGGAAAGAGTGTGGCACCAGTCGTATAATTTGCGCCATGAATCGCGTCAATACCATAAAGAATCGGAATTCTCAGCCGTGTTTCCTTTGTGGCGACATCCTGAATCTGGTTGATGATTTCGTGCCAATTTTCGAGAGTATATGCGGAGTTATGAACATTCAGGATGGAACCGACATGATAATCAACGATGGCTTTGCGTAAATTGGCGGCATCCAAAGTCTGCCATCCTCCATGCGGTCTCAAGGTGTCTGCCACCACTTTGATCGCAACCTGGGTCATCTGACCGACTTTTTCCTCAAGCGACATTTCTTTAAGGAGCACGGAAACACGCTTTTCTATTTCCGTGTTTTTATCTTGCGCAAATGCAAACGGAGTCGTTGCAACAGAACTGAGTAAGAGCGAAATACTGAGAATTAGATATGAGAGGAAAACACGCATGGCACAATGCCCATCCCTTAAAATTTTGTGATGATGGTATTTTCGATTAAAATCGATCAATTATCAATTTTCAGGCCAGAAAAAACCAAACTTCTTAAACTAATTATTTTTATTTAGTTAAAACAAGAACATGATGGGCAATGTTACGTTCGGTTATCAAATTAATAAGTAACCATTATCAATTTGATAAGAAAATTGGGAGCAGATCACAGCTATGTTCATCTTATGCTTGAAGCGGATTTATTTCATACCTGTCTGATTGAGTCAAGGGTTGCGCAGCACTGATAATTGGGGCTGAGTTAAAAATAAATAGAACGAAGGCGTCCCTCCGGATGGAACTTGTGTTACGCTCCAAGAGGACGCTTTTGCTCTGGAAAATAGACGTTTGGATCAGAAGTAATGTGTTTTAAAACAGCCGCTAATCTGGTATTGGTGAATTAAGCAAGCTTGAGATCCAAAATTTCAATCCAGAATCGGGGAAATGCGCAAAACGCCTTTTTTTATTTTTTAAGTTTCGCAATTCGTTGCAGAAAAGCTTTTGCAGGAGTAAAATTCGGTACTTCACGCAAAATACCTTGTAAAATGGATACGGCCTGGTCCAATTGCCTGGCCTCATAATAAAAGCCAGCCATGTGCCATCGCGCATTGAGTCGTTCCTTTTGGTTTAAATCACGCTCATTGAGCGCATTCAGCATACTTTGAGCGGCGTTAGTGTACTGTTTTTGATTGTATTGTGCCATGGCAATCTGATACCAGACCATGCCGCGCGCCGGGGAGTAGCGCAATTCCTTATTGAGATAAATTTCCCGTTCGCGCCATTTTCCCTCAAGTTCATAGGTTTTTGCAACTCGATTGTAAGGATAGGAATCCTCGGGGACAAAAACCGATACTGCCAGATATTCACGCCGTGCTTTATCATAGGCTTCCTGTTCAATAAACCCATCGGCCATTTTATAGTGCGCGCGCGACCAGATATTTTCCTCGAATAAATAATGTCGCGCAATTTCAGTCGCTTTTGGTTCACCGTAGGATTTATAATCGTCAAATGTCACCTTCTTTTCCTCAAATGGCCAGCGGTTTACCATTTCATATATCTTCAGCAATCCAATATCCCAATCAAGATCGGTTACAAAGTAAGGTGCATCCTGAATTACAAAAGAAGAGTCCCGGCTTTCCAATAAGTTGAGCGTCTGCAGCTGCTCGTAAAATGCTTTTGCCATCAAATAATATCCATTCGGGTTCGGATGCAAATGATCACAAATCAGGTTATTGCCCACAAGTCCAAACCGAGAGCGTGCAGCAAATTGCCTCTGCATATCCAAAAAAGAAACGTTATTTTCAATCGCCAAATCTTTAATTATGCGATTGGCATCTTCCGATGCGCGGAAACGTATCTGATCGCGATCTTTTGCCTCCATGAAAGCCGACATGGCCTTCACTGAATCGCCGATGGCGCTGTAACTTTTCCCCAAATTAAACCAAAGACCAACAGCGTTTGAATCCTCTGCCACTAATTGCTGGTACGCTGCAGCGCTGGCGGAATAATTTGCTGCGGCAAACAGGCTGTCTGCCGCCTTCAAATTTTTACCACCAAGTGCTTGCGTGTTTTTGCTATTTACGCTAAACGGTTTTAAATCACGAATATTGGAAACCAGGTTGCTGATAACAACCGGCACCCTATTATTGCCGCAATTCTTCAGGATGAGCTCAAGATTATTAGAAAATGCCTGCATCGTTTTCTGATATTTCTGCGAACGCCATGCGATTTGCTGATCCTGCACAACCGCCGCCATTAATGAAATGCTTTTTTTCGTCGGTGTCGCGTCACCACCGGAAAAGGCTGAAATTACTCTCTTCAGCAGCTGTGTGGTATGCAATTTTTGCAGGTTCAAATATAAGCGAATAAACTGGTCACTTCCAGGCAATGCAAAAGATGAGGCACTGCCATATGCCCCATAAAACTCATTATGTCCCATATAAATGAGAATTAAATCCGGTTGCAAATCAAGAATATCAGGGAGCAAATCGACAACGGTATAACTATTTACTGCTGAAATTCCGAGATTGATGACCTCAAATCGATATCGGGGATAACTGTGCTGCAGTATGTAACGGAGCTGCTGGGGAAAGGATACCTGACAATCGAAGGGGAATCCTGCCGTTGTAGAACCACCAAGACAAAAAATTCGAAAGGTTGAGGCGGTTTTGTGAACACTGAATGT
>JACKDF010000057.1 GCA_020633655.1 Deferribacteres bacterium | reverse complement strand
CGTTTGAAAGTGCGTTTCCAAAAAGCGTAGAGTTGCACTTTGGGGGAGGCGCAAGCAAAGGTAATTCTTGCTTTAAGCAGGAGAAATGTTATATTCGATTTCGTCAACCAAATTCATTTCACATGTCGTTAAGTACCTGCCCTACCATCAGGTTAGATTAGAATTTCGGAAAGACATCAGAACAGACTCACGAGCCCCAATTGCGACTCGTTTTTGCATTGAACGCGCAAAAATAAATGAGAAGCAGGCACTGATTGACAAATCATAATCAGAAAGGTGGGTCAGATGAAAACTCTAACCAAATACATCGTTCTGTTTTTGTTTTTCAGCTTTCATTTCCTTCCGGCACAACATCGGCAACAACTCAATTGGGAAACCTCCCTGGAAACAATTAATTATGAGGATTATAGTCTCGGTATCACGTCGATTTATCTCAAGCAGCTCACGGTGGATAATAAAGACAATAGTTACGTTTCAGGTGAAGTTGTTGTTGATGTTTATTCTCTTACCATGTTTGAGCGTTTTAATATTCACGGTTTTCCCTATGCTTTCAGCAATTGGGGAATTCCATGGGGCATCAGGTATCATCGGGTCGCAGGTTTTTATTCCAACAGCGATCTTGTGCTCCTCGGCTCTTTCGATCCCTGGTTTTATTCGGAGGAAATATCACTTGCCCGAATTGATACAAGTGGTCGTGTCCTCTGGCATCATACTTCAGCAACAACTTTCCCCGAATACGATGATTTTTTCAAATCAACAATTCATGGGGTTTTTCTTGATACAAATGAGAACTTATATATTGCTGGAGAATTTGGGAGTTGGACTCAAAATAAACATGATTTCACCCTCGCGGGACAAACGATTCCGGGAGGGTGGGGGATAGATCTGTTTATGGCCAAATTCTCCCCAGAGGGAGAATTACTATGGTTAAAACATATCGAGCGGGAAATTCCGGATTTTCACCACGGTGGTTATACCGATTCGCCCATCGAACAAATTGAGGGTTTTGCGATTAATGAAACAGGAAATATTGCATTTGATTATGTTTTTAAAGAATTTGGGTATTATGTCAGTGATACGTCGCAAACTCCCACCGTAATTCCAGAAACACACTATTCCACTCTATTCGATGAAAATGGAGTCCTTTTGTCTAAAATTGAATTGGATTTCCCCGCAAGGAACTATAGGGAGCGATTCGAATTAAAAAATTTTACAGAATCCGTTACAGTTGGTGACCAGGCTTTAACGAGCAACGGTGGAACTGATTTTTATTTTGCAAAATACTCGAGTTCTGGTGATTTACTTTGGCTCATCCATGAAGGGGGCAGCGGTGAGGAATTTGCCCGTGATTATACTTTTGACACTAAGGGCAACTTATACATAATTGGTGATTTCTCGGATGAATTCACCGTCGACAACACAACACTGACATGCCCTGATAGTGCAGATATTTTTGTGCTTAAATACGATTCCTATTTAGCAAATGTGTGGGCGATATCGCACAATTCTCCCGGGGATGATTGGACTGAGCGAGCAGCACAAATTGCTGTAAGCGACTCAGGATTACTTTATTTAACGGGGCAGCGCATATTCGAAAATGTCACTGGTCGCGATTCTGTAAAAGTAGAAGCATTTTTAGCGCAGTTCACTGTACATCCATCCGCTACGACTCAATGTGATTACCACAACGCTTTCGATAGTGCCGGTATCGAGGGATGGTACGCCTCAAATCCGAATTATTGGCATGTCGTGAACGAAGGTGGGAACGGCATTTATTCAATTAATACCTCTGATTATTATGGGGCGAGCCGGGATGGGCTTGGCGCTTTCTCTGTCCTGGCGGGAAAAATATATGCCGATTTTGATTTCGCATTTCGTGCTCGTTCGGAGGAAAATCTGAGTGAAAATCCTAACGGAGATTATGCACTTGTTTTCGCCTACGAGGATGCAGAGAATTACTACTATGCTATGATTAATGGAAGCAGTTATGAAAGTGCAGTTTACCAGATGATCAGCGAGCAACCGCGCCGCCTTGTGCTCGACATGGACGTGGCTGTTTCGGATAATCAATTCCATCTGTTCAGGGCGAGGCGAACAGGCGATTTGGTAGAATTTTTTCTCGATGATCAACTTTTCGGCACTCTTGATGAGCCTGATTTGTCTGTTGGAGCCCTGGGTTTCGGTTCATATAACGACATGGCTTCTTTTGATGATGTGTGCATCAAAGGACGGTATGAAGGGCAAATAATGGTGACGGCGACATTACCACGAATTGAAGCCACATTCTGGGATACTGTCGAAATTCCGGTTACACTTTCCACAACCGCTGAAATAAGCTTCGCGCAAATGATTGTAGAATACGATTCCACTATTTTAAAATTACTCAGTATTGAACCTGGGAAAGATGCAGCGGGATTTTTGTTGCAAACCAATCTGGATTTAGGCTTCGAGCCAACAGGATTCGAAGTTAATGAGAATATTTTATTTCAACTTTCAGGAACTGGAATAATTTCCGGTGAAGAGCAACAAGTAGCAAAATTGAACTTTCAGGTAATTAATCTGGCGAACGGTGCAACTCCATTGTTATTCGATTTGGTATCGGGGGGAAATAGTTTTACGACCAATTCCGCAGAAGATATAAAAAAGGAGTGTATCGAGTTTCAAAATGGTGTAGTAAAAATCGTAAAAGAATACACAACGCAGTCGGTTGATGCTACCTATCTTGGCTTCGATTCGACGCAGATTGGCGCTCCCATAGGGTCTGCCACGGTCATAGTGAAAGATTTTCTTGATAAGGGTTCTGGCGAAACGGATGCTACGGGGGCTGTAGCAATCAGCCATGTCATAAAGGGCCCCGGAGAAATTGCTATTACAAAAAGTGGCGATAATCAGCGCGCCATCACCGGGTCTGATGCTCTGCTTGTACTGAGGCATTTGGCACTTCTTGACACGCTCAATACAAATCAATTGCTGGCTGCAGATATTAATCAAAGTGGCACTGTTACCGGCGCAGACACTATTTTGCTGTTGAAATATATTGCCTATTTCACAGAGGGCACTGGTGCAACGGGTGATTGGTTCTTTGATTCGCCACAATCGTTGTTGCTGGGTAGCAGGAATGTATCGTTTACGGGATATTCCCTCGGGGATGCTAATTTAAACTGGATTGCATCGGAGTCTCTTGCATCAACGCAGAAGACAGTTAAGTTGCATTCGCAGAGGCAAACGACGCTCATTTCTTTGCCGACGCTTCATGTTTTTCCTGAAGACACGCTGGATGTGCCAATTCTCATTTCTTCAGAGGATGCATTGAGCTTCCTGCAAATTACTATTGAGTTTGATTCGTCGGTTGTGGAATTTATCGATGTCTGGCCAGGTGAGAATACATGGAACATGGGATTACTCCTGAATCCATCTCCTCCTTTCCTTCCACAAAATGCTCAAGCAACCAAAAATATTGTTCTTCAACTTTCAAGTGCCTCTGAGCGTGTTTTTGGTGAGAATCAAGAGCTTGCTTTGATTCGATTTGCGGTAATCGGCACGGCGGAACAAGTAAGCCCATTGGTGATAGATATTTTGCCTGGGCATACGGCGTTAGTTACGACTGACTATACCGAAATTTCCAGTGATTTTATAACTGTGACACCAGGGCAGATTTTCGTGCAAAAACCTTCTGAAGTGAAGGAAGCGGAAAGGAATCTTCCAACTAAGTTCAGTATGCAACAAAACTATCCAAATCCATTTTGCAAAAGTTTAGGATTCCCTCAATTAAGCGATGCCAATACGGTAATTGAATACACCATCCCTGTTGGTGAAGACGTACAGGTAACGTTGAAAATTTATAATATAAAAGGGCAGCTCGTCGGGACTTTAGTAAACACTAAACACGGGACCGGTGTGTACAAAGTTATGTGGAATGGTCAGAACGAACTTGGACAGACATTACCGAGTGGTGTCTATTTGTATGAAATTGAAGCGGGGCATTTTCGACAAGTAAAACGACTCATATTATTGCGGTAGAAGATTTTATTGGGATGGTTCCGGGAAAAAATTATGTCGTCAAAAGAACAAAGCGTTGTAAAGGAATTTGAAATAAAATTGCATCACGCGCTTAACTTGTAATTATAAAATAGCCGAACTTAGGGAGTCCGGCTATTTTTTTATACGTGGCTATTTCAGAAACACGAAAACTTATGCGGCAACCACTGCATTTTCCCCGCTGAGTGAAGGATATTTATTGAACAAAGTCACTGCGGCGAATCCTACCACAAACATGATCAAACTATAGAACATCGCGGCCAGCGTCAATTCAGGGATTCCAAGAATTGTTGCAGCGATGTAGAGGGCCAATGTCCCGTTTTGAATTCCAACACTGATGGAAATGGCACGGCTTTGGGCTGCAGTCGTGGAGAATATTTTCGCCACGAGCAGGCCAACAACAAAAGCAAGGACAACAAGTAAAAGAGAAGCCGGTGCAACGGAGACCAAATTGGCCATTAAAATGTCCCGATGTTTAATTACAAGGGCGACAATTACCAGTACCAAAAAGATGGTCGAAAGTGTTTTAACCATCTTTTGCATGCGTACAGCAAAGGCCTCGTTCTTGTATTTGATAAACATACCAATGACGATAGGAATCAGCGTGATCGCAAACAATTCAATAATCGTTTTTAAAATGTCCAGTTTAATGGCATCTGCACCTTCGACTGCCGTAAGAATAAGCGCCGCTGCAACTGGAAACCAAAATGGAGTGATAACACTAACAATGACTGTCAGAGTGACTGCAAGGGCTAAATCTCCTTTGGCGAGTAAAGTAAAAAGATTCGAGGTGACGCCACCTGGGCTAAGGGCAATAATAACAAAACCGGCACCGATGAGCGGTGATGAGAAATCAAATAAATAAAATCCCACGAGAATACCCAATAATGGCAACAAAAGCATTTGCGCAATCAGGCCAGCAATTACCGATTTTGGTTTTTGAAACAAGAGCAGAAAATCATCTTTTTTCAGCTCAAGTCCAATTCCAATCATAATTGTGGCTAATGCCAGGGGCAGAATAACTGCACTTAAAATTGAACTTTCCATCTTCCTTCCTCCGAATTCGTTAAAAAAAACAATAAATCTTAATAAAAAAGCTAATAATTAATATTACAGAATGCAAATGATTTCTCTCGGTGCGTTTTGTTTAGGCCAAAAATGGATTTTAAGGGTAATTTTTATAATTGAAATTTTTGCTTCTTTA